>NZ_JBAJNS010000001.1:3721250-4075000 GCF_037911585.1 Streptomyces sp. GSL17-111 | reverse complement strand
GACCCTCCTGGGCCAGGGCGTCGCCACGGCGGCGGGGGCCGGGATCGATGACCGTCCACCCCAGGCGCAGCCCCGTGCCCGCGGCGACGAACACGGCGGTCAGTTCGAGCAGGCCGTGCGGGAGGACGAGGCCGAGGAACACGTCGAGCCGCCCGGCCGCGGACATGAGGCCGAGGCCCAGGCCCAGGTTGGCCATGTTCAGCAGCAGCACCCACAGGACCGGGATGCCCAGGAGCACGCCGAAGATGAGGCAGATGGCCGCCGCCTGGGCGTTGTTCGTCCACACCTGCGCCGCGAAGGAGGCGGCGGGGTTGCTGGAGTAGTAGGTCTCGTACTCCCCGCCGGGGCGGGTCAGCTGCCGCAGCTCGTCGGGGGCCCCGATGAGCGCCTGCACCTCGGGGTTCGTCCCGACCCACCACCCGATCACCGCGGCGAGGAGCACGGAGAGCACGGCCGTCGGCCCCCACCAGCGCGCGGTGCGGTAGCAGGCGGCGGGGAACCCGGCCGTGAGGAAGTGCCCCGCGTCGCTCCAGGAGGAGCGGCGGGGGCTCGTGACGGCGCTGCGGCCCCGGGCGACGAGGGAGGTCAGCCGGGCCGTGAGTGCGGGGTCGGGCGCGCTGGACTGGATCTGCGAGAGGTGGGTGGCGGTGCGCTGGTAGAGGGTGACGAGTTCGTCGACCTCGGCACCCGTGCGCGGGCGCCGTCGCCGCAGGAGTTCCTCCAGCCGGTCCCACTCGGGGCGGTGCGTGGAGACGAAGACGTCGAGGTCCATGGGGAGAGCTTCGCAGACCGGCGTGGCGCTCGTCGGGCACCGGTCGGCAGACTTGGTCCCATGTGCGACGAGGGGATGTGCTGGTGAGTGATCTGGTGACGGGTGACGCCGTCGTGCTGGGGCTGCGGCCGGCGAGGCTGCCGAGCCGTGCGCTGGCGATCTGTCTCGACCTCCTGGTCCTGTGGACGGCCTACATCCTCCTGTCCCTCGTCCTGACGACGATGGTGCTCGACCTGGACGGCGCGGCCGTGGCCGCGGTGCGGGTCGGGCTGCTGATCCTGGTGCTCATGGGCGTTCCGGTGGCCGTGGAGACGCTGACCCACGGCCGTTCCCTCGGGAAGCTGGCCTGCGGGCTGCGGGTGGTGCGCGTCGACGGCGGTCCGATCCGGTTCCGCCACGCGCTCGTGCGCGGGCTGGTGGGGTTCCTGGAGATCCAGCTGACGCTCGGCTCGGTGGCCTGCGTCGCCTCGCTGGTCTCCGCCCAGGGACGCCGGCTGGGTGACGTGTTCGCCGGGGCGCTCGTCGTCGCGGAGCGCGTACCCGTGCCCCGGACGGACGCGGTACCGCCGCCGCCTCCGTGGCTGGCGGGGCACTTCGCGGGACTGGACCTCTCGCAGGTGCCGGACGCTCTGTGGCTGGCGGTGCGCCAGTACCTGACCCGCGTGGGGCAGCTCGACCCCGGCGTGCGTCAGTCCCTCGGTGAGCGGCTGGCGGACGACGTCGTGGCCGCGACGGGGGCGCCGCCGCCAGCCGGTGTGCCCGCCGTGGCGTACCTGTCGGGGGTGCTGGCCGAGCGGCGGCGGCGGGAAGCGGGACGGGTGCGCGACACCGCTGCCCGGCCGGTGCCGCCGGGCCCGGCGGGTGCCGGGGCGGGCGCGTGGGCGCCGGAGCCTTCCGGTGCGGAGGCGGCGACGGCGCCGGAGGAGCGGGGGTCGGAGCGGCCCTCGGGTGGCTTCGTCCCGCCCGCCTGAGACGACCCGGGGCGAGGAGTCCAGCCACGGGCCCGGGGCGGACGGGTGGCGTGGGCCGCCGCGTCAGCCGAAGCCGGACGGCGGGGACTCCAGGTCCTCCAGCTCGACGCCGGGAGCCGAGAGGACGACGTCCCCAGCCAGGTGCACGGTGTGCTGTTCGCCGGTCTGCAGGTCGCTGACCTGGTACGCGTCGACGATCAGGGGGGCGTTGTCGGTGGCGTGTGTTTGGCTGTCGGTCAGGGCCCACGCCTGGTCGAGGGTGCGGGGCGCGAGGACGGGAGGGGTGAAGGCGACGAGGCGTACCCGGACGGCCGGGGCGGCGGGCTCGGGGCGCAGCAGCCGGGCGAGGGCGACCAGGAACGCGGGCGAGGCACCGGTGAACGCGTGCGCTGCGGCGTTGCCCTCCTGGGCGTGCTCGCCCAGCGGATCGCTGCGGACCCAGGTGACCCCGTCGAGCGCGGCGGCGCGGACGTGCCAGTCGGCGGCGCGGAGTTCGAGGCGGATGGGACGCCCGAGGTCGTCGAGGGTCAGGTCGAGGGAGCCGGCGTGCGCGCCTTCGGGTGTGGTGGTCCGTGAGACGTAGCGCCACCCGGACGGCCCGGGGGCGCACTGGAAGTGTTCTTCACCGAGGGGGGTGTGGTCGTGGGGATCGTGGAGCGTGTAGCGACCGCGGGGCATGGTGGGTCCTCGATAGGGCGGGCCCCCGCCGCCCTGCTGGGCGACGGGGGCCGACGTCCGGGGCTACCGGCTGTTGATCGCTGATCAGTAGCGGTAGTGGTCGGACTTGTACGGGCCCTGGACGGGGACGCCGATGTAGGCGGCCTGCTCGGGGCGCAGCTCGGTGAGCCGGGCGCCGAGCGCGTCCAGGTGCAGGCGGGCGACCTTCTCGTCGAGGAGCTTGGGCAGCACGTAGACGCCGATCGGGTACGCCTCGGTCCTCGTGAACAGCTCGATCTGGGCGATCGTCTGGTTGGCGAACGAGTTCGACATGACGAACGAGGGGTGGCCCGTGGCGTTGCCGAGGTTCAGCAGGCGGCCCTCGGACAGCACGATGATCTTCTTGCCGTCCTCGAAGGTCCAGGTGTGCACCTGCGGCTTGACCTCGTCACGGACGACACCGGGGATCCGGGCCAGTCCGGCCATGTCGATCTCGTTGTCGAAGTGGCCGATGTTGCCGACGATGGCCTGGTGCTTCATCCGCGCCATGTCGGAGGCGAGGATGATGTCCTTGTTGCCGGTGGTGGTGATGAAGATGTCGGCCGTCTCGACGAAGTCCTCGAGACGCGCCACCTGGTACCCGTCCATCGCCGCCTGCAGGGCGCAGATCGGGTCGATCTCGGTGATGACGACGCGGGCGCCCTGGCCGCGCAGCGACTCCGCGCAGCCCTTGCCGACGTCGCCGTAGCCGCAGACGACGGCGACCTTGCCGCCGATGAGGACGTCCGTCGCCCGGTTGATGCCGTCGATCAGGGAGTGGCGGCAGCCGTACTTGTTGTCGAACTTGGACTTCGTCACCGCGTCGTTCACGTTGATCGCCGGGAAGAGGAGCGTGCCTTCCTGCTGCATCTCGTACAGCCGGTGCACGCCGGTGGTGGTCTCCTCGGTGACTCCGCGGATCTCGGAGGCGAGCTGCGTCCACTTCTGGGGGCTCTCGGCGAGCGTGCGGTGGAGCAGTTCCAGGATGACGCGGTGCTCGTCGCTCTCGGCGGTCTCGACGGCGGGAACCTCGCCGTCCTTCTCGTACTCGACGCCCTTGTGCAGCAGGAGGGTGGCGTCACCCCCGTCGTCGAGGATCATGTTCGGGCCGCCGGTCTCGGTGCCCGGCCAGGTCAGGGCCTGCTCGGTGCACCACCAGTACTCCTCCAGCGTCTCCCCCTTCCAGGCGAAGACGGGGACGCCGCTGGGGTTCTCCGGCGTGCCCTCGGGGCCTACGGCGACGGCCGCGGCGGCGTGGTCCTGCGTGGAGAAGATGTTGCAGGACGCCCAGCGGACCTGCGCCCCGAGGGCGACCAGGGTCTCGATCAGCACCGCCGTCTGCACGGTCATGTGCAGGGAGCCGGTGATCCGCGCGCCGGCCAGCGGCTGCTCGGCGGCGTACTCGTCGCGGATGGCCATCAGGCCGGGCATCTCGTGCTCGGCCAGCGCGATCTCCTTGCGGCCGAACGCGGCCAGCGAGAGGTCGGCGACCTTGAAGTCCTGCGCGGTGTCAGGCGTGGTCATCTGAGCTGCTCCTCGGTTGTCGGTCGAGGTACGTGCGGGCTGTCTGCGGCAGCGGGTGGGGTACGCGAGGGCGTGCGGTACGGCGGCGCCGTGCGCCCCGTCCCGTGCACCCTACGGACCCTTCTGGTCCCTGACCGCAGCGCAGTCCGTCGGAGGCCCTCTCTCCCTCGACCGCCCATGGGGGCGCCCGACCGCCATCAGCAGCGACGTCTGTGCCCTGACGAATCTACACGCTGCGCCCGCCTCGCCCCAACGGTGCGTGGGGTGCGGGGAGGGGCCGGGCGACGGACGTCACACTCGGCGCGGTGCCACGGCCGCGGCGGCGCGGAACAGCGTGCCCTGGCCCCGGAGCCGTACGGCCACGCCCGCCCGTACGTAGGCGGACTCGCCCCGGCGGAGGGTGAGTTCCGAGCCGTCCGAGCCGTCCGCGCCGGCCGAGCCGTCCGCGCCGTGCAGGGACACGGTGCCGTGCGTGCAGAGCAGGATCTGCGCGACGTGGGAGGGCAGCGCGCGGGGGGCGGACGCGGGCGGGAGGACGTGGCGGGAGAGCTGGAACTCGTCGGTCGGTGTGCTGTACACCTCGGCCTCGTCGTCGCCCGCCTCGGGTCGGAGCACGGCCGGGTCGCCGGACTCGAAGCGCACGATGCGCAGGAGCTCGGGCACGTCGACGTGTTTGGGGGTGAACCCGCAGCGCAGCACGTTGTCGGAGTTGGCCATCAGCTCGACGCCCAGGCCGCTCAGGTAGACGTGCGGGACGCCCGCGCCGAGGTACAGGGCCTCGCCGGGCTGGAGCCGGACGTGGTGCAGCAGCAGGACGGCGAGGAAGCCCGGGTCGCCGGGGTGGTGGTGGGCGGCGCGGGCAGCGGCCGCGTAGGCGGCGGCGTGCGGGCCGCCCACCGTGCCGAGGCGCTCGGCCGCCGGTGCGGCGGCCGAGACGGTCGCGGTGATCTCCGCCCGGTCGGCGGTGAGCAGGGCCGTGAACACCTCGCGCAGGGCGTCGGTCTCGGGGCGCGCGTGCAGGAGGTCGACGTAGGGCTTCAGGCCGTCGACGTCGAGCGCGGCGAGGATGTCGGCGGACTCCTCGGCCCGCCGGAAGCCGCAGAACCCCTCGAAGGTGCTGAGGGCGCAGACGAGCTCGGGCTTGTGGTGGGCGTCCTTGTAGTTGCGGTGGGGGGCGTCGACGGGGATGCCCGCGGCCTCTTCGGCGGCGTACCCGGCTTCGGCCTGACGCCGGTCGGGGTGCACCTGGAGGGAGAGCGGGACGGCTGCGGCCAGCACCTTGAACAGGAACGGCAGCCGGGGGCCGAACGCCTCGACGCTCGGCCCGCCCAGCTCACCGGACGGGTCGGCCGCGATGACGTCGGCCAGCGAGCGCGGTCCGTCCCCCCGGTCGACGCGGGAGGGGGCGCCGGGGTGGGCCCCCATCCACAGCTCGGCCTGCGGCTCTCCGGTCGGTTCCTCGCCGAGGAGCTCCGGGATGGCCGTGGTGGAGCCCCACGCGTAGGGGCGCACGGTGTTGACGAGCCGGTCCATGGGGACTTCCTCCACGAGGTGTCGAACGGACCCCGGCCCGCGTCGCGGCCGGAGCGACTGACAGACCTACGCGTCGGGGGTGAGCGCGAGGTAAACCGCCGCGAAATCGGTGGTGGCGATGAGGTCGGCCGCTGCTTCCAGGGGGCTGCTTCCGGCGGTCGGCTCCAGTTCGCTGAGCCCGGCCTCGTGCGCGAACGCCAGCTCCCGTGCGGCCGGGGCCGCCGACTCCGGGCCGGCCGTCGCGTCCCGCAGGAGCACGATGTGGGCCTGGAGGGACGGGGGCTCCTCCACCCGGTCGCGGAAGAAGTCGTCCGGGTCGGCGGCGGCGAATGCCCCGCCCAGGAGGGCGCGGTGGACGGTGAGGGCCTCGGGGAGCTCGGCGGCGAGGGAGGGGCGGCCCGGCAGGGACGCGAGCACGGTGGTGCAGTGGCGTGCGGCGGCCGCGGCGACGGGGCCCTCGCTCCACAGCACCGGCAGTGCCTCGGCGAGTTCGGCGGCCAGGGTCTTCGCGGGGTTCGTGTAGGTCTCTGTGGCGGGGCCGCAGCGCTCGGCGACGGCGTCGAGCCGGTCGGCCAGGGCCTGCACCGCGTGCGGCGGGGCGTGGGCGAGGCCGAGTCGGTCGGTGAGCACGAGCAGGGGCGTGAGCAGCGACCACAGGGTGCCGGGCACGACGGGGGTGCCGGACGCGGCGGGACCGGCGTCCGCGCGGGCGTGGGGGTGCGGCAGCTCGACGGGCACGGTGAGCCCGTGGAGGTGACCGGCCGTCTCGGCGACGGTGTCCCCCGGTCGGGTGACGGCGACGACGGTGCAGCCCCGTCGGTACGCCTGCTCGGCCAGTGCGGCCAGACCGGCCTCGGTGCCGTCGGGGGTGACGATGACCAGCAGGTCCAGCGGCCCGGCCCAGCCGGGCAGCGTCCAGCGCAGGACGTCCGGTGTCGCGCCGGGCCCGGTGGGGCGCAGCAGGGACACGGGCAGCACTCCGTGGCTGAAGGCGGCCAGCAGGTCCGCGACGCAGCCCCCCGCGGGCGCCGGCCCCGCGACGAGCAGGCCGCGCGGCCGTCCGTCGGGGCGCAGTGCGGTGAGGCCCGCGTCGGCCGCGTTGCGCGCGGCGGTGCGGACGCGGGCTCCGGCTTCCGCCGTGCCGCGCAGTAGGGCCAGCCGGTCAGCGCCGGTCAGGGCCTCGGGATCGTCCAGCAGCGACTCGTCGAGCATGGCGTGCGGCCCCGTTCCGTCACGCCGGCCGGCGTGCCTCGTCGACGAGGAGGACGGGGATGCCGTCCCGCACGGGGTAGGCGAGGCCGCAGGCGCTGTCGGTGCAGACGAGTTCGCCTTCGGCGGCCCCGGCCGACGTCTCCTCACCGGCGGGTGCGGACTCCTCGCGGAGGGGCGCGTGGCAGGCCGGGCAGGCGAGGATCTCCAGGAGGCCGGCTTCGAGCGGCATGACGTCCCTCCAGACGGTTGGGCGGCTGGCCTCAGCCTACCGCCGGTGATCAGGGCGTGCGCCGTGGCGCGGGCCGGTGCGGTCAGGCGCGGACGATGGCCAGGACCTCGTCGCGGACGCCGGCGCAGGTGGCGGCGTCCCGGGCCTCGACGTTGAGGCGCAGCAGGGGCTCGGTGTTGGAGGCGCGCAGGTTGAACCACCAGTCGGGTGCGGTGACCGTGAGGCCGTCGAGGTGGTCGAGGGTCACGTCGTCCCGCTCGGCGTAGGCGGCCTCCACGGCGGCGGCGCGGCCGGGCTGGTCGTCGACCAGGCTGTTGATCTCACCGGAGGCCGCGTACCGGTCGTAGGCGGCCACGAGCCGGGACAGCGGGCCGTCCTGCTCGCCCAGCGCGGCCAGGACGTGCAGGGCGGCGAGCATGCCGGTGTCGGCGTTCCAGAAGTCGCGGAAGTAGTAGTGCGCGGAGTGCTCGCCGCCGAAGATGGCCCCGTGCCTGGCCATCTCCTCCTTGATGAACGAGTGCCCGACGCGGGTGCGGACGGGGGTGCCACCGGCCTCCCTGACGACCTCGGGGACGGAGCGGGAGGTGATGCAGTTGTGGATGATCGTGCCGCCGCCGTGCTTGGCCAGCTCGCGGGAGGCGACGAGGGCCGTGATGGCGGACGGGGAGACGGGCTCGCCGCGTTCGTCGACGACGAAGCACCGGTCGGCGTCGCCGTCGAAGGCCAGCCCGAGGTCGGCGCCGGTCTCCCGGACGCGGTGCTGGAGGTCCACGAGGTTGGCGGGGTCGAGCGGGTTGGCCTCGTGGTTGGGGAAGGTGCCGTCCAGCTCGAAGTAGAGGGGGTCCAGCTCGACGGGGAGGCCGGCCAGCACGCTGGGCACGGTGTGGCCGCCCATGCCGTTCCCGGCGTCGACGACGACCCTGAGCGGACGGATGCCGGTGAGGTCGACCAGGGTGCGCAGGTGGGCGGCGTAGTCGGCGAGGACGTCCTGTTCACCGACGGTGCCCGGGGCGGCGGCCGACGGCGGGAGGCCGTCGCGCCGCCACCGCTCCACCAGGGCGCGGATGTCGCCGAGGCCGGTGTCCTGGCCGACGGGGGCCGCGCCGGCGCGGCACAGCTTGATCCCGTTGTACCGGGCGGGGTTGTGGCTCGCGGTGAACATGGCGCCGGGGCGGTCGAGGAGGCCGCTGGCGAAGTACAGCTGGTCCGTGGAGCACAGCCCGATGAGCGTGACGTCGGCCCCGCGCGCGGCGGCGCCACGGGCGAAGCACGCGGCCAGGTCCGGGGAGGAGGGGCGCATGTCGTGGCCGACGACGAGGGGGCGGGCGTCGGTGATCTCGGCGAAGGCGGCGCCGAGCAGCCCGACCAGCTCCTCGTCGAGCTGGTCGGGCACCACTCCGCGCACGTCGTACGCCTTGATGATCTGCGACAGGTCAGGCACGGCCCACCCCTCCGAGAGTTCGTGTCGGAGGGTCAATCTACCCGTCGGTCACGAGCGGCCACGGCGTGGTTCCGGTTCGCCGTTCCGCCTGCTCAGGGGTCGGGGGAACGCAGGACGCGCAGGTGGCCCCGGCGCGCGACCTCCATCGGGTCGATCTCCCGGCCCCGGGGGGCCGGGCGCTCCCGCTCCCGCTCGCGCGGGGTGCGGGGGGCGCGGGCCGCCTCCCGGACGGCGTCCGCGAGGGCCTCCAGATCGTCACCGGCGGGCCGCGCGGGTCCGGCGGGGACCGCCAGCCGGACGACCTCCCAGCCACGGGGTGCGGTGAGCCGCTCGGAGTGGTCGGAGCACAGGTCGTAGCAGTGCGGCTCCGCGTAGGTGGCGAGCGGCCCGAGAACGGCGGTGGAGTCCGCGTAGACGTACGTCAGCGTCGCGACGGCGGGACGGCCGCACGCGGTGCGCGAACAGCGACGTACAGGGCTCACGATGTTGGACGGTACCGCACTCCTGAGCGGGCTGCGACGACTCGCCCCCGGGTCACCCGGCCGTGTCGTCCCGCTTCGCCGGGAAAGTACGGAACGGCGGGGCGGGGACCGAGCCGGGCGAGGAGGCGGCACCGACGCGGGAACGTCTCCGCGGGGGCTCGGGAAGCCGGTCGGGCCCGGGCACCACCGGGCCCCCGCGAACGCGGAACGGTCGGCCGGGTGCCGCAGAACCGACCCGGGCCGCACCCGGTCGGTCATCCGCCGACAGCGGCCCCGCACTACGGCAGATGGACGCGACCCCGGGGGCAACGGCGTCCGGGGCCGATACGCTCGGAGACGATGAGCAACGCCGTACCGCCGTCCCGGCCCCCGGACCGGGCGCGCCACCGAGACCGCCACGGCAGAGGCATGCGCGGCCCGCTCGCGCCGCCGCAGGTGCCGCTCGCGGTCAGCCGGTCCGCGTCCTTCGACCACCTCGTGCAGGACTCGGCCGAACGGCTGGAGCGCCAGTGGCCGCAGCTCTCCTCCGTCGCGTTCGAGGTGCAGGAGGTGCCGCTCCTCGACGGGGACCTCCCCGACGTCTGGGACGGTCTCGGCTCCCCCGTTCCGCTCGGCCGGCTCGTTGCCGCCCGGGGCGGCCGTCCCGCCCGGGTGGTCGTCTACCGGCGGCCGGTGGAGCTGCGCAGCAAGAGCAGGGAGGAACGGGCCCTGCTGGTGCACGAGGTCGTCGTCGAGCAGGTCGCCGAGCTGCTCGGCCTGGCCCCGGAGACCGTCGACCCCCGGTACGGGCAGGACTGAGCCCCTCCGGGGACGGACGCGGGCTAGGGCCTGACCGGCGCCATTTGTCAGACAGGCCCTAGTCGTTCTCCGTCAGGATCGACAGGTCCTCGCGGGCGGGCGGTACGGCGACCGTCCCCCGGTCGTCGGAGAGCGCCTGGAGCGTGAACATCGGCACGCCGTCCTCCGTCTGCTCCAGCATCCGCGCCACGTGCACCGGGCCGCCGGAGAGGCGCTCGACGGTGAGCGCGAAGCGCCCGTCGCCGCCCTCCGGCACCAGGTCGTCGACGGCCGTCGTGGTGCCCGGCTTGAGCTCGACGGTGCGGTCGGCCGGCGTACCGCCCTCGGCCCCGGGCGACGCCGTGACCTTGACCTTCGCCGCCTCGCCGGGGGCCGTCAGGAAGAGCGTGCTGCCCTTCCGGCTGCTCCCGGCGGCCGTCGTGCGTTCCTCCACCGGGGCCGTGGAGGGGAGGAAGGCGATCTCCTGCCCGTCGCCGTCCTCGCCGTCCTCGCCGTCGCCGCCACGGGTGACGCGGACGGCCGCGACGACCGTGGCGTCGGCGGTCCCCTCCTCCGGAGTGAGGACCAGCGAGGCCGGTTCGCCACGGGTGAGGTCCTGCAGCGCCACGGACGTCGTCATCCCGCTCTTGACCTGCAAGGTCTCCTGGCCGGCCGGGGTGAAGGAGCTGGTGGCCCCGGCGAGGGCGACGGAGAGCCGCACGTCCGAGTCGCCGGGGGTGAAGGCCGTGAGCCGCACCTCGGTCGCGTCCCCGGGGATGCCGGGGATGACGACGGGGCCGGTCGTCCCGGCCACCGGGGTGATCCAGTCGGCTCCGCGCTCCTCGTCCAGCGCCTGGACCTGTGCGCCGATCCGGCCCGCGCGGGCCGCGACGTGCAGCGTGACGTCCTCCAGTGGCTCGGGGGTGAGCGTGGAGAGCAGCACCGGGACGGTGGAGTGCGCGGGGATGGTGATGCCCGTGCCGCTCTCCGTCTCGACCAGGCCCTCGGGCCCGAAGAGCTGCAGGTCGACGGTGGCGGGCGCCTCGTCGGGGTTGGTCAGGTGGACGTAGTCGAGCCGCTCCTCGGCGGTGCTGACGGCGGCGAACCAGAACCGGGTGTCGGGTGCCGAGCACGCCACCCCCAGCATGCCGCGCCCGCCCCCACCGGGGATGACGGTCGTCTGCTGCACGGTCCACCCCGGCGCGAGGGCCCCGGTGGCGGTGCCGCTGAGGGCGGGCACCTCGGTGCTGTCGGCGGAGTGGACGGCGGGCGTGCCGGGCTCGGTGAGCGGCACCAGCGGTTCCGCGTCCTCGCCACGCCGGTCGGTGCCGCCGTTGTCGAGCGTCGAGACGGCGGGCAGCAGGCCCGCGTCGGCCTCGCCGCCGTCGGACCCGCCGGAGCCGCCGCCGGGCGTGAAAGCGGTGAGGTGCGTCTCCCCCAGCTCCGACGTGGACGGCTGCGGGCACACGAGCGTCGACCGCTGGACGGGGAGCCGTTCGGCGGACGACGCCGACGGGGTTCCGGCGCCGTCGGCGGACGTGGTCACGGCGGCCACTCCGCTGACGGCGGCCAGCGCCGTGACGGCGGCGGCGAGGGCGAGGGCGGGGCGGTTGAGGCTCACTGCTGGCTCCGGTGGTCGTACGTCGTGCCGTCGTGGCCGCCGGGGTGGCCGTCGGGACCGCCCTGGTGGCCGGAGTGGCCGCCGCCGTAGCCGGAGGTGCCGTCGTAGGAGGTGCCGTCATAGGGGGTGCCGTACGGGGCGCCGTAGGAGGGCTCCGGCTCCCATCCCTCGTACGGCCGGCCCGCGTCCGGGTACGGCTGTTGTTCGGGCACGTACGGCCGGTCCTGCGGCTGCCACTGGTGACCGTCGTCCCACGCGGGGGCCTCGGCGGGCTCGTGGACCGGGGGTGCGGGTGCGGCGGCCGGGGCCTGCGGGGCGGCAGCGCCGGCCTGGGCCGCGGCGCGCAGCCGACGGGCGCGGCGGCCCTCCCCGTCGACGGGCTGGGCCGGGACGGCGGCACCCGCCGCGTCGGCCGGGGTCCCGGTGCCGGCGGGGTCGTCGCCCTCGGCCCGGTCGTCGTCGTGGTGCTGCTTGCGGCCGGGCAGCGCCAGCACCACGACGGTCAGCAGCCCGAGCACCTGGGCCCACACCCACAGCGTGCGGCTCAGCGGCGTCTCGTGGGTGACGACGACGCGACCGGCGTCGGGGAGCAGCTCGAAGCCCTGCGCCCAGCCGTCGACGGTGACGGGCTCCAGCGCGCGGCCGTTCTGCGTCGCCCGCCAGCCGTCGGACGCGGTGTCCGCGAGACGCAGCACCCGACCCTCGGGGCCCGCCGGTACCTGGCTGTCCACCTCGACGGGGCCGGCCGCGACGGCGACCGGCTCCTCCCCCTCGGTCACGACGGTGACGCGGGCGATGTCCGCGCCGGTGCCGTCGTCGACCCGCCACAGCTCGCCGCCCTGCTGCTTGCTGAGCCGCTCCAGGCCGGGGGTGCCGTTGAGGACGCGGACCATGGCCTCGGGCGCGCCGCCGCGGACGAACACGTACCGCACGCCGTAGCCGCCGAGTTGTTCGCGCTGGTCGGCGCCGGACCCGGCGACGAGGTGGGCGACGATGTCCGCGAGCCGGTCGTGGTGCTCGGCGCCGGGGGTGACGTCGCCGTCGCCCAGGCGGACGCCGGAACCGCGCACGAGGGTGTAGCGCACCTCGTCGCCCTCGCCGCCGTCCAGGACGAGGGTGCGCGGACGGTCGGCGGTGTCCGCCTCCTCAGCGACGAAGGCCGGCACCTGGACGGGGTGCCGCCGCTCCAGCGGCCCGTCGGCGCCGCCCACCATCCAGCCGACGGCCGAGACGACGGGGGCCAGCGCGGCCAGTGCCGCGACGAGCACGGCGACCGGCTGCCGCCACCCGAAGGACTGGGTGGCGACGCGGGTGCGCGCGCCGTCCGCGCCGAGCAGGGCGGCGGCGAGCAGGGCCAGGCCCTGGACGAGGGTGGCGGGTCCGGCCCACCCGGAGCCGGCCGACAGGGCGGCGAAGAGCATTCCGGTCAGCGCGACGCCCCAGGCGCCGCGGACGGCGGCCTGCCGGTCCTGCCGCAGGAGGGCGGCGAGGGCCGCGAGGACGATGCCGCCGAGGAGCAGCCCGCCGTGGGTCCCCGGGCCGCCCGGGTCGAGGGTGAGCAGGCCGAGCGGGGAGGCCGCCCCGGAGTCGTGGGGCAGCCCGGCCTCGGCGAGGAAGGCCGAGGGGCTGGTCAGCAGCGTCAGCGACCAGGGGGCGAGCAGCAGCAGCGGCGTGCCGAGGAGCAGCAGCGCGCGGACGCCGTGGGTGCGGACGCCCTCCCCGGCGCGCAGCCGCAGCGCGAGGACGGCGAGGGTCAGGACGGCGGCGACCGGCCAGACGACGGGCGTGAAGGCGGTGGTGACCGTCAGCAGCAGGGCGCACGCCCACAGCGGACGCCAGCCGGGTCGGCCGGTGCGGCGTCCGACGCCGGCGGCCGCGACGGCGGTCCGGGCCAGCAGCGGCAGCAGGACGGCCAGCACGGCCGTGCCGATCCGGCCGGTGGCGAGCGCGCCGGTGGCGGCGGGCAGGAAGGCGTAGGCGACGGCGCCCCAGGCGCGCAGCAGCCGCGAGGTGACCAGCGGCCGGGAGGCGAAGTAGGCCGAGAACCCGGCCAGCGGCACCGAGCACACGAGCAGCAGCGTCATCGTCAGCCCGGTGCTGCCGAGGAGCAGGGTGGCCAGGCCGGCGAGGAGGGCGAGGTAGGGGGGCGCCGAGGCGGTGCCCCCGACGCCCACGGCGTGCCAGGCGTCGGCGTAGCGGGACCACAGGTCCGAGGCGTCGGCGGGGGCGGGAAGCAGCGCGCCGCCGGCGAGGGCGCCCCCGCTGAGGAGGGCGCGGCAGGCGACGAGCGAGACGAGGAGGAGCGCCGCGAAGAGCACCGGGCCCGGCCGGCGGGCCACGCGCTTGAGCCGGGCGAACTGCTCGACCTCCAGGAAGTCGGCGTCCTCCCCGCCCGGCCCGGACTCGACGGCGCCGTGCCGCCCCGGGGCGGACGTCTCGGCGTCCGTGCGGCGGGAGAGACCGGCGGCGGCCTGTTCGAGGGTGGCGCGGACGGTCGCGCCCGGCGGCGGGAAGAGGGGTCTGAGCTCCTTCGCCGGGACGGGTGCCTTCGCGCGCCGGCGCCGCGCGGCGAGGATCAGCCCCGGGCGCAGCACCGTCCGGGAGAGTCCGGTGATCTCGTCCAGCGCCTGGCCCGGGACCTTGCCGACGACGTACGCCAGGGTCCGCACGAGCGTGCCGAGGACGAGCCGCAGGAGGACCCAGGGCAGCGTGCGGCCCGGGGAGTTGGCGAGGAGGGTGTGGACGGCCCCGGCCTTGTCGACGCGGTGCGGGCCGGCGACGGAGCGCCCGGCGCAGTCGATGGGGCGGCGTTCGCGGGAGGCGGCCTCCGCGTGCCGCAGGACGGCCTGGGGCGCGACGAGGACGGCGTGGCCCGCCGCGTTGGCCCGCCAGCACAGGTCGACGTCGTCGCGCATGAGGGGCAGCCGCCGGTCGAAGCCGCCGAGCTGTTCGAACACGTCCCGCCGGATGAGCATGCCCGCCGTGGAGACGGCGAGCACCTGGCGTACCTGGTCGTGCTGGCCCTGGTCCTGTTCGCGGCGGTCCAGCCCGGTCCAGCGGCGTCCGCTGTGGGCGATCGAGACGCCGGCCTCCAGGAGTTGGCGGCGGTTGTACCAGCTGCGCAGCTTGGGGCCGACGACGCCCGCCGAGGGGCTGGAGTCCGCGATGCGCAACAGCTCCTGGAGCGCCTCGGGTTCGGGTGCGGCGTCGTCGTGCAGGAGCCACAGCCAGTGCACGGGCTCCCCGTGGGGGAGTTCCGGCATGTCGTAGGCGTCCATGCGCCAGCTGCGCGTGACCGGGTCCCAGGCGCTGGGGCGCCGGAGATAGGACAGGTCGTCGGGGCCGAGCACCGGCGCGGTGCGGACGGCCTCGGCGACGGCGGTGCCGAAACCGGTGCGCCGGGCGAGGTGCAGGACGCGGTCGGGACCGAAGGCGTCCGCGAGCAGTTGGGCGGAGGCGTCGGCGCTGCCGGTGTCGGCGGCGATCACGTCCTGCGGGGGGCGGGTCTGGGCGGCGAGCCCGGCCAGCGCGTCGGGGAGCCAACGCTCACCGTCGTGCGAGACGAGCACGGCCGTGACGACGTGCTGGGGGAACTCGGGCGCGGCCTGCTCGTACTGGGCCGCCGACTGGCTGTGCACGGACATCGAGCTGTGGGCCCCGGTCGGTGGGTGCGGTCGACGCGACTGCGTCGTGGACGGTGGCCCACACTAGCGCTGCGCCCGCCCGTGGCGGAGCGTCCGGGGGCGGGCTGTCCGCCCTTGCCCGTATACGTGTTGCGCGACCGGGCCCGCTGCCCGCCCGGCCGCCGGAACGGACCGGACGTCCCGGCCCGGCGGCACGCGAGCGGACGTGGCCCGGCCGACGTCGACCGCCGACGTCGACCGCCGCCGTCAGAGGCCGACGCCAGAGGCCGACGTCAGACGGCGGCCTTCTTCAGGCGACGGCGCTCGCGCTCGGACAGACCGCCCCAGATCCCGAAGCGTTCGTCGTTGGCGAGGGCGTACTCCAGGCATTCGGAACGGACTTCACACGCAAGGCACACCTTTTTCGCCTCGCGCGTGGAACCGCCTTTCTCCGGGAAGAAGGATTCCGGGTCCGTCTGCGCGCACAAGGCGCGCTCCTGCCAGCCGAGCTCCTCGTCCGCCTCTTGCACCAGCAGCTGCTGGAACGGCTCGGTCATGTGCGCGCCCCTTGTCGTCTTTACATCCCCGTGATGTCGTTGTTATCGCCCGCGAACGACACGAGTGAAATTACAGGTGCGCCGCTCAGGGGCCGTCAAGCCGGGTTCTGCTATTGAGCCCGTTATTCACTCTGCGGAACCAAGCCTCCGCAGTAAGTGTTGAAATCGCTACAAACGATGACAACGAACCCCGCCACCGGCGACCCGCCTCCGCCGTCGGGGAAGACCACGGAGGGGGCGGGTCGCGTTGCGGCGCCACCGTCGAAGCGACCAAGATCACAATGCGATCACGGATCGACAACGACGGACGTGCGCCCGACGGTTCCCGACCAGCGCACGAGTGATCGCCATGTATCCCCCAACGAAGGGCACAAACCTTTCCGCACTCTCCGTCACTGAAAGGAGTGACAGCTGCCACCAAACCCCCGCTTTCGGTTGACAGCTCGACGTGCCGCACGCTGTTCTTGGTTCCATGGCTCAGCTGCCGACGTCCGCCGCGCACCGTCCGTCCCGTTCCCTCGGGGCTCTTCGCGCTGCCCGGGTCGTCCGCTGCTGTCGCTGTTCCTGTTGTCGCTGAGCCCTCCGCTCCGCTGAGCCCTCCGCCGCGCCGTCCCGGCCCGCCGGGCTCCCGCCTGGCGTCGAGTCCTCCGCTCGCCGACGCCCCCGCGTGTCCGCGCCCCCTCCCCGCCCCGCAGCACCGCACCCACAGGAACGCCAGAACGTGAACAGCGACGTCGAAATCGCCGGCGACCTCCTCGCCGTACCGCACCTCCTGCCGCCCGCCCCCGAGCACCCGCACACCGTCGCGGCCTTCGCCGGACTCGCGCGCCGGATCGCCGCCGACCGCGCGGGCTGGGCGCCCCTCGTCCGCTACGACGCCACCACCCGCTGGTACCACCGGCTGCGCACCGGCCCCGGCTACGAGGTGTGGCTGCTCAGCTGGGTGCCCGGGCAGGGCAGCGGCCGCCACGACCACGGGCCCTCCAGCGGCGTGCTGACCGTGCTGGACGGCGAACTCACCGAGCACACCGGGACGCTGACGCGGACGCTGGCCGCCGGGACGCAGCGCGTCCTCGCCCCCGGCCGCGTGCACGAGGTCGTCAACGACGCGCTGGAGCCGGCCGTCAGCCTGCACGTGTACTTCCCCGGGCTGACCGCGATGCCGATGCACGCGCCGCGCTGCTCGCCCACCGCCCGGGACCTGCCCGTCGGCTGACACACTGTGCCGCATGCGCATTGTGGTTCTGGCCGGAGGCATCGGTGGCGCCCGGTTCCTGCGCGGCCTCAAACAGGCCGCGCCCGACGCGGACATCACCGTCATCGGCAACACCGGGGACGACATTCACCTCTTCGGGCTGAAGGTCTGCCCGGACCTGGACACCGTCATGTACACCCTGGGCGGCGGCATCCACGAGGAGCAGGGCTGGGGTCGGGCCGGTGAGACGTTCGCGGTCAAGGAGGAGCTGGCCGCCTACGGCGTCGGGCCGGAGTGGTTCGGCCTGGGCGACCGTGACGTCGCCACCCACATCGTGCGCACCCAGATGCTGGGCGCGGGCTACCCGCTGAGCGCCGTCACCGAGGCCCTGTGCAAGCGGTGGGAGCCCGGGGTGCGGCTGCTGCCGATGACGGACGACCGGGTGGAGACGCACGTCGTCGTCGACACCGGGGAGGGCCGCAAGGCGGTCCACTTCCAGGAGTACTGGGTCGGCCTGCGCGCCGAGCCCACCGCGCACGCCGTGGTGCCCGTCGGCGCCGAGCAGGCCACGCCCGCGCCGGGCGTGCTCGAGGCCGTGGCCGCGGCCGACGTCGTGCTCTTCCCGCCGTCGAACCCGGTGGTCAGCATCGGCACGATCCTCGCCGTCCCCGGCGTGCGGGAGGCCATCGCGGACGCCGGGGTGCCCGTCGTCGGGCTGTCCCCCGTCATCGGCGGCGCGCCGGTGCGCGGGATGGCCGACAAGGTCCTCGCGGCGATCGGCGTGGAGTCCACCGCCGCCGCGGTGGCCGCGCACTACGGCTCCGGGCTCCTCGACGGCTGGCTGGTGGACGCCTCGGACGCCGAGGCCGTGCCGGAGGTGGAGGGCGTGGGCATCCGCTGCCGGGCCGTGCCGCTGCTGATGTCGGACACCGCCGCGACGGCCGCCATGGCCCGGACCGCGCTGGAGCTGGCCGAGGAGGTCCGGGCGTGACGGGGCCCGGGGCCGTGTCGGGGCCGCCGGTACCGGAGTTCCGCGTCTGGGCCCTGCCGGGCATGCCCGAGGTGCGGCCCGGGGACGACCTGGTCAAGCTCATCGCCGACGCCGCGACCGGGGACGGCCTGCCCGGCCTGGCGCACGGGGACGTCCTCGTCGTCACCTCCAAGATCGTCAGCAAGGCGGAGGGGCGGATCGTCGAGGCCGACGACCGGGAGGCGGCCGTCGACGCGGAGACCGTACGCGTGGTGGCCCGGCGCGGGCCCGCCCGCATCGTGGAGAGCCGGCTCGGCTTCGTCATGGCCGCCGCCGGGGTGGACGCATCCAACACCCCGCCCGGGACCGTGCTGTTGCTGCCGAAGGATCCGGACGCCTCGGCGCGGCGCATCCGCGACGGCGTGCGGGACCTGCTCGGCGTCGACGTCGGAGTCGTCGTCACGGACACCTTCGGCCGCCCCTGGCGGGAGGGCCAGACGGACGTGGCCGTGGGCGCGGCGGGCGTACGGGTCCTGGCCGACCTGCGCGGCGGCACCGACACCCACGGCAACCCCCTCGGCGTCACCGTCACCGCCGTCGCCGACGAACTCGCGGGCGCGGGCGAGCTGGTGAAGGGCAAGGCGGACGGGCTGCCGGTCGCCGTCGTCCGGGGCCTGCCGCAGCACGTGCGCGGCCCGGTCATGGGCGAGGGGGAGGACGCGGACGCGGGCGCCGCCGCGCTCGTGCGTCCGCCGGAGCACGACATGTTCCGGCTCGGCACCTCCGAGGCCGTGCGGGAGGCCGTGGCGCAGCGGCGCACGGTCCGCGCGTTCGACGGCGCCCCCGTAGACGGCGCGGCCGTGCGACGCGCGGTGGACCTCGCCGTCACCGCCCCGGCGCCGCACCACACGACCCCCTGGCGTTTCGTGCTGCTGGAGAGCGCGGAGAGCCGGCTGCGGCTGCTGGACGCGATGCGGGACGCCTGGATCGCCGACCTGCGGGCCGACGGCCGCAGCGAGGAGGCCGTGGCGCGCCGCGTCCGGCGCGGGGACGTGCTGCGCCACGCGCCGTACCTCGTCGTGCCCTGCCTGGTGGCCGACGGCGCGCACCGCTATCCCGACGCCCGGCGGGCGACCGCCGAGCGGGAGATGTTCGTCGTCGCGGCGGGCGCCGGGGTGCAGAACCTGCTGGTGGCGCTGGCGGGCGAGGGCCTGGGCTCGGCCTGGGTGTCCTCCACGATGTTCTGCCGGGACGTCGTGCGGGAGGTGCTGGACCTGCCGCCGGAGTGGGAGCCGATGGGCGCCGTCGCCGTCGGACGGCCCGCCGCGCCGCCCCCGCCGCGCGCGCCCCGGTCCGGCGCGGACTTCACCGTCGTGCGCTGACGCCCGCCGTCGTGCGCTGACGCCCGCCGTCGTGCGCGGACACCCCGCGCCCGGGCGCCGTCCGGGGCCGCAGGTCAGAGCTGGGCGATGTCGCGCACGTACATGCGGGGCGCGCGGCGCGGCATGCGCGGCCCGGCGGCGAGGATCAGCCGCGCCGCCCGGTGCCGCTGGCCCGCGTAGGGCTCGAGGAGGGCGAGCATCCGGGCGTCGTCCGCGTCCCGGCGCCCGGTGAGCGCGTAGCCGACCTGGCGCGGCAGGTGCAGGTCGCCGACGGTGATGGCGTCCGGCTCGCCGCCGGAGCGCTGCACCGTCTCCGCCGCCGTCCACGGGCCGACGCCCGGCACCCGCTGGAGCCGGGCCAGCGCGTCCGGCAGCGCCATCGCGGCGGCCTCCTCCAGGCGCGGGGCGACGCGGACGGCTCGGACGACGGTGGCCGAGCGCTTGCCGTCCACGCCCGCCCGGTGCCACTCCCAGGACGGGACGAGGGCCCAGCCGCGCGCGTCCGGCATGACGTGCAGGCCCTCGGGGCGGCCCTCGGCCGGGCCCGGCGCCGGCTCCCCGAACCGGCGGACGAGCAGCCGCCAGGCCCGGTACGCCTCGTCCGCCGTCACCTTCTGCTCCAGCACGGCCGGAATCAGCGACTCCAGCACCAGACCGGTGCGGACCAGGCGCAGCCCGGGCAGGCGGCGGTGCGCCTCGCGGGTGAGGCGGTGGTGGGCGACGAACGCCTCCGGCCTGTCCTCGGCGCCCAGCAGCGCGGGCAGCCGGTCGAGCGCCCAGTCCGCGCCCGGCCCCCAGGCGGTGCCGGTCACGTGCGTACGGCTCTGCGCGAGGTGGAGCGTCACCGGGCCCTGCGGGGTGCGGCTGGCCCGCCACACCGCGCCGGGGGTGGCGCGGCACGTCGGGTCGTACGGGCCGCGTTGCAGCACGCCGAGGCTGCGGTGCAGGTCGTACGGGCCGGGCAGCGGCCAGCGGCGGGTGAGGGACACGCGACCAGGCTAGTCGGCGGGCCGGGCGACCGGCGCGGGGCAGTCAGGAGCGGTCAGGAACAGTCGGCGGAGAAGCGCACCGAGCGGTCGGCGACGTGGGCGCCGCACCAGACGCGGATGCCGTCGCGCAGCTCGTTGTCGGCGCCGATGACCGCGCCGTCGCCGATCACCGCGCCGTCCAGCACGGTGCGGGCGCCGATCCGGGCACCGGCGCCGACCAGGGAGTTCCGCACGACGGCGCCGGGCTCGACGACCGCGTCCCGCAGGACGGTGCTGCCCTCCACCAGGGCGCCGGTGTGCACCTCGGCCCCCGGACCGACCGCCGTCCCGCCGGCCAGCTTGGCGTCGGGCGCGACGTGGGCGCCGTCCATGACGAGCCACTCGCCGCGCCGCCCCGGCACGGCGGGTGAGGGAGCGCGGCCCAGGACCAGGTCCGCCGACCCGCGCACGAACGCCTGCGGGGTGCCGAGGTCGAGCCAGTACGTCGAGTCGACCAGGCCCTGGAGGTGGGCGCCCTCGGCGAGCAGCCCGGGGAACGTCTCGCGTTCGACGGAGACGGGCCGGTCGCCGGGGATGGTGTCGATGACCGAGCGGGTGAACACGTAGGCCCCGGCGTTGATCTGGTCGGTGACGATCTCCTCGGGCGTCTGCGGCTTCTCCAGGAAGGCGGTGACGCGGCCGGTGCCGTCGGTGGGCACCAGGCCGAACGCGCGCGGGTCCGGGACGCGGGTCAGGTGCAGGGTGACGTCGGCGCCGCAGGTGCGGTGGGTCCGGACGAGACCGGCGATGTCGAGGCCGGTGAGGATGTCCCCGTTGAAGACGAGGACCGGGTCGCCGGGGGCGGAGCCCAGCCGGGAGGCGACGTTGCGTATCGCGCCGCCGGTGCCGAGCGGTTCCTCCTCGGTGACGTACTCCAGGTGCAGGCCGAGCGCGGAACCGTCCCCGAAGTGCGGCTCGAATACCTCCGCCAGGTAGGAGGTGGCCAGCACGATGTGCTCGATGCCCGCCGCCCTGGCCCGGGCCAGCTGGTGGGTGAGGAACGGCACACCGGCCGCCGGCACCATCGGCTTCGGCGTGTTGACCGTGAGCGGACGCAACCGGGTGCCCTTGCCTCCGACGAGGAGGATCGCTTCTGTCACGTTTTGTCCTGCTTCCTGCCGAGGTGTTTGCCGAAGGTTACTGCCCGGTTCGACGGTCGGCCAGTCTAGGTAGTGACAACCTCGGGCCCCGTTGCGGTTGCCCGGACGGGGTGCCGGAGAGGGCTGCCCGGAACGGCGCCCGGCACGACGGAGGGGGCCTCCCGGCCGATGCCGGCAGGCCCCCTCACGCGGTGCTCTAACGCCCCTGGAGCTTGGCGGCGAGAGCGCGGATCGAGCCGAGCTCGGCGTACAGGCGGGCACCGGGGCACTCCGTTGCGAAGCCGTCCCGGTGGCCCGCGATCGTCCGCATCGTGACGCGTGCGCCCTTGCGGTACTTGCCGCCCCCGGAGACGAGCGTGGTGCTGCTGTTGGGGTCGACGCCGTACAGACCGAGCTTCCAGGCCGTCAGCTTGGCGACGCCGTCCGTGGCCGCCTTCGACGGATTCGTCCCCCCGTACGAGCCGAGGACGGCGATGCCCATGGTGTTGCTGTTGAAGCCGTAGGTGTGCGCGCCCATCACGGGCTTGGTGACGCCGCCCGCGCGACCCTCGTAGATCTGCCCGCACTTGTCGACGAAGAAGTTGTAGCCGACGTCGCGCCAGCCCAGGCTGACCGTGTGGTACCGGTAGATGCCCCGGATCACCGACTCCGCCTCCGAGCAGGCGTAGCCGTTGCTGCCACCGGTGTGGTGGACGAAGGCGGCCTTCACGGTGTCCGTGTAGAGGAAGCCGCCCTCGCGCAGGCTCTCGTCGGCACCCCACCCGTGCCGGGTGACGATGCCGGGGCGCGGCCCGACGTAGGGGTCCTTCTGCCCCTCGGTGATGCCTTCGGCGGTCACCGGGAAGACGCCGTCGTGGGCGGCGACGACGTCGGCGACGGCCTGCTCCCGGGTGCGCGAGGGGATCAGTTCGGCACCGAGGTCGGCCAGCTGGGAGTTGACGGCGCTGGCCGCCGCGGCGGCGGCGGACAGTTCCGGCGGGGCGGTGAGGGCGGACGTCCGGGCGCCCGTCGCACCCGGAGCGCCCGTGTCCGCGCGGTACGCGGCGGGGGCCCCGTGCGCGGCGGATCCGCCGAGGGACCGCACGGCCGCGGGGCCCGGCCCACTGCCGGTGTCCGGCCCGGCGGCGGCGCCGGGCACGGCGGCCGGCGCGTCGGCCGGGGCGTCCGGGGCGTCCGGGGCGTCCGGCTCCGGGGGCAGGTAGCCGCCGGGCCGACCGCCGGCGTCGTGCGGCGCGGAGCCGGGGTCGACCATCTCCAGCCGCAGGCCCGCCGGCAGCACGGGCGTCTGCGCGCCGGGCTCCGGCAGGACCCGGACCGCGACGCCGTCCGAGGCGCCGACCCACAGCGGCGCGGTGCTACCGCGCACCGTCTCGGCGCGCGCCTCGGCGGTCGCCGGGTCGGGGGCCTCGTCCGTGTGGGCGGACAGCTCCTGCCAGTCGGACCACGCGCCGGTCCGGGCGTCGCGGGTCCGCACCTGGACCCGGCCGTGCAGTTCCTGCTCGGCGTCCTCCCAGGCGACGCCGAGCAGGGAGAAGGGCTCGACCTCGCGGGAGGTGAGCTCGGCGAGGGCGCCGGCCGCCCGGTCGGAGGAGGTCGCGGGAAGGTGGTCCAGCGGCAGCGAGCGGTTCCCGGCCGGTCGGGCGGCGCTCTCGTGCGGCGCCGGTCGGTCCGCCAGGGGGGCGGACACAGCGGCATCGGCTGGTGCGGACGGCGGTACGGTCGCGGCCACGACGTGGGACGGAGCGAGGGGGACGAGGAGTGCGGCCGAGCAGACCACTCCGATCGAGGACGTCACATGTGCACGCATGGTCATGATGCTGTTCATAACCCGTTACGTCTGTCTATTCGACATTTGACGACCGTTTGGCCTGATATGCCGTCAACATCCCTCGCACGGCTGACCCGCTGACGACACGCCAGGACGGGCGGGCCGTACCCTGGCGCGCATGAACGCCACCGACCGAACCCCCGCCGACCTGCTGAGATCCGCGCTCGCCGGGGACGCGGCCCGCCCCCTGGTGACCTTCTACGACGACGCGACGGGTGAGCGCGTCGAACTCTCCGTGGCCACCTTCGCCAATTGGGTGGCCAAAACGGCCAATCTCCTCCAGGACGAACTGTCCGTCGAGCCCGGCGACCGGGTCGCCCTTCTGCTGCCCGCGCACTGGCAGACGGCCGTGTGGGTGCTGGCCTGCTCCTCGGTCGGCGTCGTCGCCGCCCCGCAGGGCGACCCGGCGGCGGCCGACGTCGTCGTCGCGGGGCCGGACGCCCTGGAGCCGGCGCGCGCCTGCACCGGCCCCCGGATCGCGATGGCCCTGCGCCCGCTCGGCGCCCGCTTCCCGCAGCCGCCCGAGGGCTTCGCCGACTACGCCGTCGAGGTGCCCGGCCAGGGCGACCACTTCTCCCCCTACGTGCCCCCCGGCCCCGACGACGTCGCCCTCGCGCTCGGCGGGGAGGACGGGAAGGGCGGGGAGGAGCTGACGGGCGCGCAGGTCGTAGAGCGAGCCCGCAGGGACGCCGGCGCCCTCGGACTCGCGCCCGGGGCACGCCTGCTGTCGGGGCTGGGCTACGACGACTGGCGCGGCCTCTCGCACGGCCTGCTGGCCCCGCTGGCCGCCGGCGCCTCCGTCGTCCTGTGCCGGCACCTCGACCGGCTGGACGCGTCGGACCTGGCCGCCCGCGAGGTCAGCGAACGGGTCACCCACACGGAGGCATAGCCGCCGACCCCGGGTCGCGAAGCCCCGGCCCGGGCTTCACGATGGGTGGAGGAACTGTCCGCGACCGCCCGGACCAGGCGGCAGACGCCACGCACCGTCGCGTACGGCCGGGGCCGCGCGTACAACCTCGCGGGGTTGCCGGATGTCTGCTTGGGCAGCCGGTTCCGTACATACGTACGGGACGGGCAAGCCGCCACAAGCGAGGGATGGACGCCGTGACCAACGCCGATGCCGAAGGCACCCCGGGGCCGGACCCCAAGGGGGGAACGGACCGCGACGGGGAGCGGGCGGAGGGGACGTCCAAGTCGCCCGACGCCCCGTCCCACCGCCGCTGGCTGCGCTGGGCGGCCGTCGGCGCCGCGATCCTCGTCCTGGCCGCCACCGGCGTCGGCGCCTCGCTCTACCTGCGGTTCGACAACAACATCACCACGGACACCGGCACGGCCGAGATCCTGGAGCGCTACGAGGAGGAGCGGCCGGAGCCGGAGTCGCACGAGGCGAAGAACATCCTCATCATCGGCTCCGACAGCCGGGGCGGCGGCAACGGGAAGTACGGGGAGGACAGCGGCACGGCCCGCTCGGACACGGCGATCCTGCTCCACCTGGCCGCCGACCGGGAGAGCGCGACGGCCGTCTCCCTGCCCCGCGACCTCATGGTGACGATCCCCGGCTGCGTCGGCCGGGACGGCGAGAGGGAGGAGGAGCAGTTCGCCCAGTTCAACTGGGCCTACCAGTTCGGCGGCGCCTCCTGCACGATCCGTACCGTCGAGGAGCTGACGGACATCCGCGTCGACCACCACATGGTCGTCGACTTCCAGGGCTTCAAGGAGATCGTGAACGCCGTCGGCGGCGTGGAGGTCTGCCTGGCCGAGCCCGTCGTCGACCGGGACGCCAAGCTGGATCTCCCGGCCGGGCGGCAGACCCTCAAGGGGGAGGACGCCCTCGGCTACGTGCGGGCTCGGTACGCGCTGGGCAACGGCAGTGACACGCAGCGCATGACCCGGCAGCAGGAGTTCCTGGCCTCGCTGTTCCAGGAGGTGCGCAGCAACGGCGTCCTGATGAACCCGGCGAAGCTGCTGCCCGTCCTGGACTCCGCCACCTCCTCGATCACCGCGGACGAGGGGCTGAACTCGCTCACCGAACTGTACGACCTCGTCCGCAGCGTGCGGGACCTGCCGGAGGAGGGCGTCGCCTTCCTCACCGTCCCGCGTCAGCCCTACAGCCAGAACCCCAACCGCGACGAGCTCGTCCAGCCCGACGCCGGCCGCCTCTTCGCCATGCTGCGCGAGGACCGCCCGGTCGACGTCTCGAACGACCCGAAGCCGGCGGAGGCCCGACCGGACGAGGCGGTCGAGGACGGGCCGGGCGAGGACGGGCGCGGCGAGCCCTCCCCGTCGCCGACGTACGAGGGCTCCACGGCCGAGGAGGACAGCTGTGGCTGACGCCACGGAACCCCACCCTCCTCTTGACCGTCTTTGACCCGGGGTGCCGGATTCACCCCCCACGCAATTCGCCACCGGCATGGCTGGGCGCTGAACAGGGCGGATAGTGTGAGCGCTCAACTGACCGCCCGACACCGGAGCGCTCCGAGGGGAGAAGCGCGACCCGGGCAACGGAGGACTCACGCGACGTGGACGCGCAAGGCCGTGGGCACGCGGAGGACATCGACCCCGCGGACCAGTGGGTGTTCAACCCCCGGACGAACAGCTACGAGCTGCGCCTGACGTCGGGCGACGCCGCTCCCCACGCGGGCGGGGCGCCGACGCCGCCGTCCCCCCGCTCCGCCGACGGGCCCGCGGGAGCGTCCGGCCCGGCCTCCGACGGCTCCACGCGCAGCCCGGCGGCGAAGCCGGACGGGCCCGCACGCCCCGGCGAGGACGACCGGCGCGTACCGGGCCAGCGCTCGCGCCGCGTCCCGGGCAGCCCGGGCGACAACGGACCGCGCAGCCGCCGCAAGCCCCGGCCCAAGCAGTCGGCCAAGAAGCGGGTCGTGCGCTGGGGCGGCGGTGTCGCGGCGCTGCTGGTGCTCTCCGGCTGCACCACGGCCTACCTGATCTACCAGGACTGGAACAACAACATCGACAAGGTGGACGTCGGCATCGACAACCCGGCCACCACCGACGGTCCGGTGAACATCCTGGTCCTGGGGACCGACTCCCGCACCGGTGAGGGCAACGGCTCCTACGGCGACGCGGACAGTGTCGGCCACGCGGACACCACGCTCCTGCTGCACGTGTCGGAGGACCGCTCGAACGCGACGGCCCTGAGCATCCCCCGTGACATGATCACCGACATCCCCGACTGCCCGACCAAGCAGCCCGACGGCACCGAGAAGACGATCCCGGGCGAGACGAACGTCCGCTTCAACGAGAGCCTGGGCCAGCACGGCCGCGACCCGGGCTGCACCTGGCGGACCGTCGAGCAGCTGACCGGCGTGAAGATCAACCACTTCATGATGGCCGACTTCAACGCCGTCAAGGAGCTGTCCACCGCGGTCGGCGGCGTCGAGGTCTGCGTCGCCAAGGACATCGACGACCCCAAGTCGCACCTGAAGCTGAGCGCGGGCACCCACCGGGTGGAGGGCGAGCAGGCCCTCGCCTTCGTCCGCACCCGCAACAGTGTCGGCTTCGGCAGCGACCTCAGCCGCATCGAGCTCCAGCAGCAGTTCCTCGGCTCGATGTTCCGGCAGATGAAGTCGCGCGACACCCTGACCGACCCGGGCAAGGTCCTCGACCTCGCCGACGCCGCCACCAACGCGCTCACCGTCGACGAGGGCATCGGCTCGGTGAAGAAGCTCGCCGACCTGGCCCGCGACCTGGCCCGGGTCAACCCCGAGAACATCACCTTCACCACTGTGCCGGTGCTGGACAACCCGGCGGAGGAGGTCAAGGCGACCGTCGTGCTCGACGAGGCCAAGGCCCGTCCGCTCTTCCGGATGATCAAGGAAGACAAGTCGCTGACCGGGACGGCGAAGAAGGACGACGACAAGCCCAAGGCCGAGCCCGTCGAGAAGGTGCCCGCCGCGCAGGTCCGGGTGGACGTGCTCAACGGCGGCGGACCGATCGGCGCCGCGCAGCAGACCGTGACGTGGCTGCAGAACCAGCAGGCCGTCCCGCTGTCCACGAACGCGGGCAACGCGGACGCCGAGCAGCCGAAGACGACGCTGACCTTCGGCTCCGACCAGGCCGGGCAGGCCGCCACGCTGGCCGAGATGATGGGCCTGCCGAAGTCCGCCCTGAAGAAGCAGTCCGAGCCGGCCGGGGAGGGCGTCCCGATGCGGCTGGTCCTCGGGGAGGACTACGTCGCCGCCGGGACGCCGCTGGAGGCGCCCGACAAGGCGCCGGAGGGCGTGCAGAAGATCAACGGCGCGGACGAGGACGTCTGCGCGAAGTGAGCCGTGGCCGGACCGACGAGGGGGAGATCCGGTGCCACCGATCGAGAAGGACGCCACGCCCCGCGCGCGGCCGTCCACAGCTGACGGCGCGGGGGTCGCTCCGCTACCCCGGCCGCGTGGCCCGGTCCGCCCCGGCGGGGACGGCTCCGGCGGGGACGGTTCCGGCGGCCCGGCGGGCGGAGCCGGGCCCGGGGGCGCCGTCGGACTGGCCCTGCGCTGGTCGGCGGTCGTGCTGTCGGTGCTCGTCCTCGCCACGGCCGGGGTGGGCTACCTCTGGTACGACGGGCTGAACGACAACCTCCGCAAGGAGGCGCTGCACCTGGGCGAGAACAAGCTCGACAGCAGCAAACCGAACGCCGCCGGTCAGACGCCGCTGAACATCCTGCTGCTCGGCTCCGACAGCCGGAACTCCGACGAGAACGTCCGGCTCGGCGGGTCCCACGCCGACCGTGGCCGACCGCCGCTGGCCGACGTGCAGATGCTGGTGCACCTGTCCGCCGACCGCAGCAACATGTCGGTGCTGTCCATACCGCGCGACACCCGGGTGGAGATCCCCCGGTGCACGGACCCGGCGGACGGCGCCGTGTACCAGGCGCGCGTCGACAAGATCAACGCCAGTCTCCAGAACGGCGGCCCCGGCTGCACCGTCGCCACCTGGGAGAACCTGACCGGCATCCCCGTCGACCACTTCATGATGGTGGACTTCGCCGGCGTGGTGTCCATCGCGGACGCCGTGGGCGGGGTCCCGGTGTGCGTCGACGCGAACGTCCACGACCGGCGCTCCGGGCTGCGCCTTGAGAAGGGCGAGACGACCGTACGCGGCGAGCAGGCCCTCCAGTGGCTGCGCACCCGGCACGGCTTCGAGGACGGCAGCGACATCGGCCGCGCGAAGGCGCAGCACCTGTACATGTCGTCGATGGTCCGGCAGCTGAAGGGCGGCACGAAGCTCACCGACGTCGGAAAGCTGCGGAGGCTGGCCGAGGAGGCCACCGACGCGCTCACCGTCGACCACGGCCTGGAGACCGTCGACAAGCTGTACGGCCTGGCCGACGAGTTGAAGAAGGTCCCAGCCCGGCGCATCACGCTCGCCACGATGCCCTGGGTGTACTCCCCCGGCGGCAGCTACGTGCTGCCGAAGGAGGGGGACGCGGCGCGGGTGTTCTCACTCATCCGCCGCGACGTCGCGCTGGACGGCGAGGACGCCCCGGCGGACGACCGCACCGGCGACACGGGCGGGCGCGACGACGCCGACTCAGACGCCGACACCGGCGAGGAGCCCGCCGCTACGCCCTCCGGGCCGGACGGCACGCCTCCCGTGGACCCGGCCTCCGTCACCGTCCGCGTCCTCAACGGCACCGGCACCGCAGGCCGGGCGCCGGTGCGCGGTCGGGCCGGTGACGTCGCGGCGGAACTCCAGACGGCGGGCTTCACCCAGGCAGTCGCCGACGGCACACCGCGCTCGCAGTGGGACACCGTGCTGACCCACTCCCAGGCCGGGGAACGCGCCGGGGCCCTGGCCGTCGCGCGGGCCCTCGGCCTGCCGGAGAGCGCGGTGCGGCAGTCCCCGGGCGACCCGGGCCTGACGCTCACCGTCGGCGCCGACTGGCGCACCGGCCCGTCCTACCAGGCCTCGCCCGACGACCCGGACCCGTCGGCACAGCCCGAGGACGACACACCCCCGGAGGGCCTGGACGGGCTGGGCGGCGACGACTCGACCGCCTGCATGCACGTCAACCCCCTCGCCACCTGGTAGGTCAGACAGCGCCCAGGTCGCCGTCCCTGACCGCGTTGACGAACCCGGCCCAGCCTGCGGGCGAGACCCGAAGAGCGGCCCGCCGGGGGTCCTTGCTGTCGCGGACGGGCACGACGCCATGCGCCGCAGCGTGCGCAGGCGCCCACTCGACGCAGTTCCCGCCTTCGCCGCCGCTGTACGTGCTCTTGACCCACAGGGTGGTGCTACCGGGGTCCGGGGTGCTGCTCATGGAGCGTATCCCTCCGCGATCTGTCGGATAAGGGCTTGTGACTCCTCCGGGGACAGGGCCGCCGCACGCAGGCGCTCGTAGGTCGTCCGCGCACTGGCCACGGCTGTCACGGAGTCGGACACATGCCCCTTCTCCCTGGCCTCCGAGTAAAGGACGGTTGACCCGTCCTCCCCCGTCAGCAGGATAAACGGAAGAGAGGACGCCGGGGCACCTGCCCGGGAGGGCAGAACTTGCAGCGTGATGTGCGGAGTTGCCCCCTGAGCGGCCAGGTGCTCAAGCTGTCCGCGCATCGTGGCCGGGCCGCCGACCGCAGTGCGAAGCGTCGCTTCGTGGAGGATGACCCCCAGGAGCGGCGGCGCCTTCCGGTCCATCACTTCTCGCCGTCGCAGACGGGCCTCAACCCGCATCTTGATCTGGTCGTCGGACTCACGGGGGTGGGTGGCCCGGAAAGTGCCTTCCGCGTATTACGGGGTCTGCAACATGCCCATGATGAAGGCGTTGCTGTAGTCCTCGACCTTGGCAGCGCTCTTCTCCAGCTCGACGTACGGGATGAACCATTCGGGGTGACCCTGCTTGCTGAGCTTGTTCCGCAGACGGACGTACACGCCCGGAGTACCGGCCACGCGGTCCATGGCTTCCGCGAAGGCTTCAGAGGCGAGCACGGTCCCGTTCTCCACCTTGCTGACCTGCGCCTGTTGGTAGTGCAGCCGCTCGGCGAACCTCTCCTGAGACAGCCCCAAGGATTCCCGTAGCGCCCTCACCTCCTGCCCGAAGTACGCGGCACCACTCGGGGGCTCCTGCGCCTCCTCGGCTTCGTTCATGTGTTCAACTCCCGCGTATTCCAGCTTTGTTGGAATGCTTTCGCCCCTGTTGAGCGTACGTCCCGAAAGTGATGGTGGGAGTACACAACGTAAGTATCCGCCCCATCAACAGGGACGAACGAGACGGCGCACGGAGTGGCGAGCATGACGACGGCAGCAAGGGGTCGGCAGACGGCAACCGACAAGTTCGAGGGCAACGAGGCATTCTGCGGCGCCCTGGAAGACGCACGTGCCGCCCTTGGGGCGGGACGGTGACGGAACGACCTCACGTCTCCGGCATGGAGCACGACGACACCGAGACGGCCGCCGACGACGCAGTCCCCACCCTGGTGGAACTGAACGAGCGGCGAGAAGCCCTGAACGCGCGGATCACGGATCACTTCAACCTGTTGAAGGGGCAGCGATGCGAGAGGTGTACGGGGTGCGCCGGTTCACCGTGGAGGCGGACGTGGAGCCCGACGCGGAGCCGTCCACGGTGGTGATGCAGTGCGCCGTGTGCGGGAAGTCCGGCCCGGCCGTGGAACTGCCCCGGCCGTGCGCGCCCGCTTCGCGGGAGGCCGCACGGCGGTCGGCGGCGGGGTGGGTGCGGGAGCACCGGAAGACGAACCGGGAGCACTTCACCTACCGCCTGGTGGAGACCCACCCCTACCGGCTGGTTCCCGGGGGTTGGCTGTGACGACGGTCCACGACGGCTACTGGTGCGAGACGGTGGCCCGAAGCCCGGGGGCCGAGGGGGAATGGATACTCGGCGGCTACCGGGCCGGCACGCCACGTCTGGCGCTGCGGTGGCTCCGGAACCAGGCCCGCCGCCTGTCCGACGCCCTGGATCCGCTTCCCGACCGTGGCCCGTTCCCGCCGGGCAGTCTCCGGCCCGTCGGGCCCCACCGACCGAACCCGGGGCGGATCTTCCGGGAGTGGCTGGCCGATCTCCGCTTCCAGGAGGTGCAGTTGGCAGCCCTGGCGAACGGTCGGCACATCAGCGTCAACGCCGGGGGCCCCGGTCCGCGTATGGGGGTGGTGTGACGCGGATGTCTTCTACTCGCTGTCCTGTCGACCGATCACACTCGACCTCCTGACCGACCGAACAAAGGAGGACCCCCAGCACTTGCACCCCTGACAGACTCCCGCCCCCACTGGGAATGAACCACGCACCTCCCACGCCACGCCCCCGGTAGGGACGGGTCAAGCTTCCCGCTCCGCAAGAGCGGGAAGAAAAGCACTCCCAGCACCGAAAAGAAGGGCAAGAAATGCACACAGCAACGCTCGAAGACCAGGCCGGACCAAGTCTGGCTTTGGATCGCCCGGAAAGCCGGTTCGCGCTCGACCGGGGAACCGCAGCGGCGCTTCCCGATCTGACCGACCACACGGGCCCTGCCCCGCTGGCCTTCCGGTTCCTCACGGCGGTCACGGAGTCGGGCGGCGTCCTACCGTGCGACATCGAGTACGACGAGGAGACGCAGACCGGCACGTACGAGGGACTTCCGCCGGGTGTCTTCATGACGAAGAACCCACCGAAGACCTACGGGCCGACCCAGCCGTCAGGACAGATGGACGCACCCGACGACCCGGGACCGAGTGACGACTGATGACCGATGCCGGAACAGTCCTCGTACTGGCAGGCCGTTTTGATCCGACGGCGGACCTGGTGATCGAGGAGCTGAACCGGCGTGCCGTGCCCCTGTTCCGGGTCGACATGGCAGAGTTTCCGCTGAGGCTGGCGCTGTCCGCCGGCCTCAGCGGGGACGGCTGGCACGGCACGCTCAGTACAAGCCGCCGGACGCTGGACTTGGCGGCGGTTCGCTCCGTCTACTACCGCAGGCCCACCCGCCCGCGCTTCCCAGAGGGCATGTCGTCAGCAGCCCGCAAGGTGGCCGAGCGGGAGGCGCGCCTGGGCTTTGGAGGCCTACTCGCTGCCCTCCCGTGCCGATGGCTCCCCCCGCCCGGCAAGGCCGCAGACGCCGAGTACAAACCTCTTCAGCTTCGCATCGCCGCCGAATCGGGACTGAGCGTGCCGCGAACGCTCATCACCAACCAGCCCAGCGCGGCAGAGCGCTTCTCGGAAGCAGTGGTGGGCGCTGTGATCTACAAGCCCTTCTCACACGTCCGGGGCGTCGTCAACGATCACTCCGCGGCCGTCTACACCAGCATCGTCAATCCCGAAGACCTCTGTCGTAGTGATATCTCCACAACGGCCCATCTCTTTCAAGAATGGGTTCCCAAGGCGTACGAAGTGAGGCTGACAGCAGTTGCGGGCAGAATCTTCGCAGCTGAGATTCACGCTGACTCCGATGCGGGTCACATTGACTGGAGAAGAGACTACGAGAGTCACAGCTATGCGGTATGCGATCCCCCGGCGTCGGTAACGGCTGGTGTTCTGCAGATGCTGCAACGACTGGAGTTACCTTACGGGGCCTTCGACTTCGTCGTCACACCCGATGGCGACTGGCATTTTCTGGAAGTGAACCCCAGCGGCCAGTTCGGGTTCGTGGAACAAGCAACCGGATTGCCCATTACGGCCGCCATCGCTGACTACCTGGAAGGAAAAGGGTGGTGACTCAACCCGTTGAGGAGAACCCTCAGCACATCGAAGCCCGCGTACGTCTGGTCCGGAGGATGGATCAAGGGGGTGTCGTTCTCCCCTCCAGCCTGGCGGAAGCCTTCCTGAACACGCCCCGCCATCCCTTCGTGCCCGTCTTCTACCGCAGGGAGGCTGACACGTTCGTTCCGTGGCGCAGCACGAACGGCGATGCCTCCGCATGGCTGTCCCAGGTGTACGCGGATGACTCGCTCATCACCGAAGTAGACGGCCTGCATGCCGAAGACGCCGGGCCAGGCGCTGTCACGGGTGCCCCCACGTCGTCTTCGACGGCACCCAGCCTCATGGCCGACATGCTTGACGCCCTCGACGTGCGAGAGGGCACGCGTGTCCTGGAAGTGGGAACCGGTACCGGATACAACGCGGCGTTGCTCTGCTACCTGGCAGGGGCGGAGAACGTCACCACGGTGGACCGCTCCGCTGGTCTGACGAGCACGGCGCGGAGCCGGCTCAACGCCCTGGGGCTGCGCCCGCACATTGCCTTCGGGGACGGGCAGAAGGGGCTTCCCGCACGTGCCCCCTTCGACAGAATCATCGCCACCTGTTCCGTGCGCCGCGTTCCACCTGCCTGGTTCGACCAGTGCGCCACGGGCGGACTCATGGTCGTGCCGCTCAAGGGAACCCTGGCGGGGGGCATGCTGGCCCGGCTCAAGAAGTTGCCCGACGGCACCGCCGCCGGTCACATCCTGCACACACCTGCGGCCTTCATGCCGCTCCTCTCTGGGGAACAGTCACCATCGGGGGCTCCGGAACCAGCAAGCCGGGAGAAACGGGGATCGACGCTTTCCGCCGGCGTGCTGGACGACTGGACGTTCTCCTTCTTCGCCCAGCTCCACATGGACCCGTGCACGGTCCGGGAGTTCTGCCGAGAGAAGGACGGCACGCACGTCACGACGTTGTTCGACGGTCGGGACGGCTCCTTTGCCCGCGTGGCCGACACACCGGACGGACCCGGCGCACAGGTCCAGGTGTCAGGCCCCCGAGATCTCTGGGCGCCCGTCGAGAGAGCCCACGAGACGTGGCTGGCCCTCAACCGGCCCCGGCGTGAATGGTTCACCATCACCGCCGGTCCGGACGGTCAGACCGTCGCGTACACCGATCCCGGCTCCGCGGTGCACCGCTGGGCGCTGTAGCCCCAGACGAACGGCCCCCGGCGCGGCGCCGGGGGCAGTTCGTCTGGGCGCGTCACGGGCCGGACGCCCCGAACCGGTGCTGGCCTGTGAGAACCGCCTTACGGCAGGTTGCGGGCCATGACGATCCGCTGCACCTGATTCGTACCCTCATAAATCTGGGTGATCTTCGCGTCGCGCATCATGCGCTCCAGCGGGTAGTCACGGGTGTAGCCGTAGCCGCCGAGGAGCTGGACGGCGTCGGTGGTGATCTCCATGGCGGCGTCCGAGGCGTAGCACTTGGCCGCGGCGCCGTAGAAGGTGAGGTCCTCGCCCTTGCCGTCGGCTCCGAGCGCGACACGCTCGGAGCGGGCGGCGGCGGCGTAGGTGAGCTGACGCGCGGCCTCCAGCTTCATCGCCATGTCGGCCAGCATGAACTGCACGCCCTGGAAGTCGCCTATCGGCTTGCCGAACTGCTTGCGCTCCTGCACGTAGCCCTTGGCGTAGTCCAGGGCGCCCTGGGCGACGCCGAGGGCCTGCGCGGCGATGGTGATGCGGGTGTGGTCGAGCGTCGCCATCGCGGTGGCGAAGCCGGTGCCCTCGGCGCCGATCATGCGGTCGGCGGGGATGCGGACGTTGTCGAGGTAGACCTCGCGCGTCGGGGAGCCCTTGATGCCGAGCTTCTTCTCGGGGGCGCCGAAGGACACGCCCTCGTCGCCCTTCTCCACGACGAAGGCGGAGATCCCGCCGCGCGTCTTCTTCTCCGGGTCGGTGACGGCCATCACCGTGTAGTAGTCGGAGACGCCGGCGTTGGTGATCCAGCGCTTGACGCCGTTGAGGACGTAGTGGTCGCCGTCCCGCACGGCGCGGGTCTTCATGCCGCCGGCGTCGGAGCCCGCGTCGGGCTCGCTGAGGCAGTAGGAGAACATCGCGTCGCCCTTGGCGAGCGGGCCGAGGTACTTCTTCTTCAGGTCCTCGGAGCCGGAGAGGATCACCGGCAGGGAGCCCAGCTTGTTGACGGCCGGGATCAGCGAGGAGGAGCAGCACACGCGGGCCACTTCCTCGATGACGATGCAGGTCGCCAGCGCGTCGGCGCCGGCGCCGCCGTAGGACTCGGGGACGTGCACGGCGTGCAGGTCGTTCGCGACGAGGGCGTCGAGCGCTTCCTGCGGGAAGCGGGCCTCCTCGTCCACCGCCGTGGCGAAGGGGGCGATCTTCGCCTCGGCGAGCGAGCGCACCGAGTCGCGGAGCATGTCGTGCTCTTCGGACGGCCGGTACAGGTCGAAATCAGCGGCTCCCGCCACGGTGGCTCACTCCCCTGGAGATGCGTTGCTAACTACCGTTAAGTAACCCAATTCTAAGGGGCTCGGGGCCCGGAGGTACAGGTGAGCTTGCCGACAGTGACGCGCTCGGCCCGGCTATGCTCGGGCGGGTTCCGTCCACACCCTCAGGAGTACCCGCATGGCCCCCAGGATCACCGTGATCGGCACCGGATACCTCGGTGCCACGCACGCCGCCGCCATGGCCCACCTCGGGTTCGAGGTGCTGGGCCTCGACGTGGTGCCCGAGAAGATCGAGATGCTGTCCCGGGGCCGGGCCTCGATCTACGAGCCGGGGCTGGACGAGCTGCTGGCGCGCCACGTGCAGGGCGTCGAGGGGTCCTCCGGACGGCTGCGCTTCACCACCTCCTACGAGGAGGTGGCGGAGTTCGGCGACATCCACTTCGTCTGCGTGAACACGCCGCAGCGGCACGGCGAGTACGCCTGTGACATGAGCTACGTCGACGGGGTGATCGAGACGCTGGCGCCGCTGCTGACGCGGCCCGCGCTCGTCGTCGGCAAGTCGACGGTGCCGGTGGGCAGCGCGGACCGGCTGGCCGCGCGCCTCGCCGAGCTGGCGCCCGTGGGGGCGGAGGCCGAGCTGGCCTGGAACCCGGAGTTCCTGCGGGAGGGCTTCGCCGTCCAGGACACGCTGCACCCCGACCGGATCGTCGCGGGGCTGCGCTCGGAGCGGTCCGAGCACCTGCTGCGGACGGTCTACGCGCAGCCCATCGGTGAGGGCTCGCCCTTCGTCGTGACCGACTTCGCGACGGCCGAGCTGGTGAAGACGGCGGCGAACTCCTTCCTGGCGACCAAGATCTCCTTCATCAACGCCATGGCCGAGGTGTGCGAGGCGGCCGACGGCGACGTGGTGAAGCTGGCGGAGGCCATCGGGCACGACGAGCGCATCGGCTCGAAGTTCCTGCGGGCGGGGATCGGCTTCGGCGGCGGCTGTCTGCCCAAGGACATCCGCGCCTTCATGGCCCGCGCCGGCGAGCTGGGCGCCTCGCAGGCGCTGACGTTCCTGCGCGAGGTCGACTCCATCAACATGCGCCGGCGCGGCCACATGGTCGAGCTGACGCGGAACGCCGTCGGCGGGACGCTGCTCGGCAAGCGCGTCGCGGTGCTGGGCGCGACGTTCAAGCCGGACTCCGACGACGTCCGGGACTCCCCCGCGCTCAACGTGGCCGGGCAGCTGCACCTCCAGGGCGCGCAGGTCACCGTCTACGACCCGAAGGGCATGGACAACGCCCGGGCCATCTTCCCCACCCTCCAGTACGCGCCCAGCGCGCTGGAGGCCGTGCGCGGGGCGGACGTCGTGCTGCACCTGACGGAGTGGCGGGAGTTCCGCGAGCTGGACCCGGAGCGGCTGGCCGAGGAGGTCGCCGAGCGGCACATCCTGGACGGCAGAAACGCGCTGGACCCGGCGGTGTGGCGCAAGGCAGGCTGGACGTTCCGGGCGCTGGGACGTCCCACCGCCTGAGGAACCACCGCCTGACGACGACCGGTCCCGCACGGACCCTCACGACGGGAGCACCCCTCGATGCCCATCGCCGCGTTCGGAGTGACCGCGCTGGACTGTCCCGACCCGCGCGCCCTCGCCGCCTTCTACGGCGCGGTGCTGGGCTGGGAGATCGCCGAGGACAGCGACGACGAGTGGGTCGAGCTCGTCGACGCCGACGGGCACAGGCAGCTGGCCTTCCAGCGGTCGGAGGGGTACCGGCCGCCGCAGTGGCCGTCCACCGAGCACCCCCAGCAGATGCACCTGGATCTCAACGTGCCCCGCGAGCGGCTGGACGAGGCCGAACGGGCGGTGCTGGAGCTGGGGGCGACGCTGCTGGAGGGGGACGGCGGCGGGCAGCGGAACTGGCGGGTCTACGCCGACCCGGTCGGACACCCCTTCTGCTTCTGCGCCTGCTGACACGCCCGCCGGGACCGCGCGGGACCGCCGGTCCGCTCAGGCGGCCCGGCGGTCCCGGCGTCCGGTGTCACTGGTCACCCTTGACCGTGACCTTCTCGTCGTCCCGCAGCTGCTGCATGAGCTGCTCCACGCGCTCCATGTCCCACTTGAGCGCGGAGGCGCCGTTCGGGGCGGTGAAGGGCCCCTCGATCGGCATGTTCATCTGGGTGCCCTCGCCGCCGCTCAGCCCCTTCATGGCCCAGAACATCGAGGCCAGGTCGAAGAGGCTCATGTCCTTGTCGACGATCAGGGAGTCCATACCCGCGCCGATGGTCGGGTAGAGCTGGAACGGGTTGAGGACGGTGGCCGGGGTGGCGCTCTCCTTGGCGAGGGCGGCCAGGAACTTCTGCTGGTTCTGGGTACGGCCGAGGTCGCCGCCCGCGACGTTGTAGCGGTTGCGGACGAAGGCGAGCGACTCGGCGCCGTCGAGCTCGTGGCAGCCCTTGGCGAAGTCGGCCCCGGAGTTCTTGTCCTTGACGGGCTCGTCGAAGCACATCTCCACGCCGCCGAGCGCGTCGACGAGGTTCGCGAAGCCGCCGAAGCCGATCTCCGCGTAGTGGTCGATGCGCAGCCCGGTGTTGTACTCCACGGTCCTGACCAGCAGCTCCGGGCCCTGGATGGAGAACGAGGCGTTGAGCTTCTGCGCCTGCGCGGGTATGCGGTTGCCGGACTCCGAGCCGGTGAACTCGGGGATCGTGACCCAGGAGTCGCGCGGGAGGCTGATGAGGCTGTTCCCGTTGTCACCGACGTGCAGGATCATCATCGAGTCGGTGCGCTTGCCCTCGGCGGAGCCGGTGCGCAGGCGGTCCTTGTCCGTCTCGCTCAGCCCCTCGCGGCTGTCGGAGCCGACGATCAGGTAGTTCGTGCCCTCGCCGGGCTCCGGCCGGTCCTCGACGGCGGAGAGGTCGACCTCGCGCCGCATCTTGGAGTCGGCCCAGAAGTACGTGCCCACGCTGATCACCAGCAGGGCGACGACGAGGGTGACCAGGCCCACCTTGATGCGGCGGCCCCAGTTCGGCCGGGGGCGCGGCGCTCCGGCCGGGCCCGCGCCGTAGCCGCCGGAGCCGGCGCCGTGGGCGGGGTCGTGGCCCGGTTCCCGGCCGTATCCGGCGTCGTGGGTGGACGGCGCACCGTAGGCGGGGGCGGTGTCGTGTCCGCCCGCCGCCTGGGACGGGACGGGGGCGCCCCGCACGGTCCGCATGACGCGGGCGCTCTCGGGTTCTGCACTGCTCGCGCCGCGGCCGTAGCGGTCGCGGTCTCCGGTCCATCCCTGGGGCCAGTCGCTCATGCGAGTGAGTGTGCCCTGTCGGCCGCCCGGGTGACACACCTGGGTACGGAACGGGGGCACGCCTGTAGCGGTATCGATGCATTCGCGGGTGGCTGCCGTCCCGCGGCGGTCCGAGGCCCGCCCGGGGGACGGACCGTAGGGTGGCGGTATGACCGATCCAGAGAGGGCCGCCGCGGAGAGCGGGCTCGCGGCGAAGCCGACCTCGGCCTCACGCACCACGCTGAGCCACATCATGACGCACAACGACACCAACCTCCTCGGCACCGTGCACGGTGGCGTGATCATGAAGCTGGTGGACGACGCGGCCGGGGCGGTGGCGGGACGTCACTCGGAGGGCCCGGCGGTGACGGCGTCGATGGACGAGATGGTCTTCCTGGAGCCGGTCCGCGTCGGTGATCTGGTGCACGTGAAGGCGCAGGTCAACTGGACCGGCCGGACCTCGATGGAGGTCGGCGTGCGGGTGCTCGCCGAGCGCTGGAACGAGTCCTCCCCCGCGACGCAGGTCGGTACGGCCTACCTCGTCTTCGCGGCGGTCGACCCGGAGGGCAAGCCCCGGCCCGTTCCGCCGGTCATGCCGGAGACCGAGCGGGACCGGCGGCGCTACCAGGAGGCGCACATCCGCCGCACCCACCGTCTCGCGCGCCGCCGCGCCATCCGCGAGCTGCGTCGGCAGCGGGAGTCGGAGGGCCTGCGCGACGAGTGACGCGGGCGGCGGGGGTCAGCCGTCGGGCATCAGCCGTCGGGGCAGACGACCTCGTCGCCGGTGACGGCGCTGTGGCCGGTGCGCCGACCGGTGCCCTCGTCCCCCTGCGGCGTGGCGGCACGCACCGGGGTGACGCCGTCGAACTCCTCGCCGAGGGTGACGCGCATCAGGGGCCCCTGGCCCTCGACGGCGCGCAGCTCGGCGCCGGGGAGAGCGGCGGCCAGGGCCCGCGCGGAGCGGTCCCAGCGGGGGTCGTAGGCGATCTCGGTCCGCTCCGCGTCCCGCTGCTCGGCGTTGCCGGGGACGCCGGTCGTGGCGAACCCGGTGTCGGCCAGTTCCCCGTCCACCCGGTGGCCGAGGCCCGCCTCCCGCGTGCCGTTGTCGACCTGGACGCGGATGTTGCGGGGCGGCACCTCCACGGGGACGGCCCGCTGCGCGGGTTCCGCCTCGGGCTTCCCCTCGGGCTTCCCCTCGGGCCCCCGCTTCGCCAGCGGACGGTCCTCGCGCAGGGCGGTGAAGAGTCTCCGCGCGGGGGCGGCGTCCCACAGGACCGTTTCTCCCAGCCCCGGCACCCGGTGGCGGGCGTTCTTGATCGGCACCGTCGTGAACTCGGAGGAGGCCGCGCTGAAGCCGCGCATCGCCTTCCCGAGGGCCAGCATCTCCTCGGTGCCGAAGTCCCGGTCCGCGCGTACCGAGCCGAGTGCGGCACCGGTCACCGCGCGGAAGCGGCCCGGGTTCATCAGCACGCCGCTGCGGGTGGCCCGGTCGATGACGGAGGCGACGAACCGCTGCTGGCGCTCCATGCGGCCGAGGTCGGCGGCGCCGTCGACGTACCGCGCGCGGACGTACTGGAGGGCCTCGCCGCCGTTCAGGACGCTCGTCCCGGCGGGCAGGTCCAGCCCGGAGTGGCTGTCCTTGAGCGGCCGGGCGGTGCAGACCGGGACGCCGTCGAGCGCGTCCACCGTCTTCATGAAGCTGGTGAAGTCCACCTCCAGGTAGTGGTGGACGTGGACGCCGGTCAGGCGTTCCACGGTCCGTACCGTCAGCTGCGGCCCGCCGTGGGTGTAGGCGGCGTTGAGCTTGACCCGCTGGGTGCCGTGCGGCGCGCCGGACGCGGGGTCGGTGTGCGGGGGGAGGGTGGTGTAGGTGTCCCGGGGCAGGCTCACCACGGAGGCCCGCTCCCGGTCCTCGGAGAGGTGCACGAGCATCATCGTGTCGGTGCAGCGGCAGGCCTCGCCCCCGAGGTGGTACTCCCGGCGCTGCTTCTCGGAGACGCTGTCCCGGTCGTCGACCCCGACGACGAGGAAGTTCAGCCCCCGGCCTCCGTCGGGCCGCTGGTCGAGGTCGCTGAAGGGGTCCACCCGGCCGATGCCGTCGGCCACGCCCGTCACGACGACGTGGCCGAAGCCGCTGACGGCGAGGACGACGCCGGCCGTGCAGGCGCTGATCCGCAGCCCCCACCGGGGTGGGCGGCGGGCGGGTCGGCGCCGGATGGGACGCGGCGTAGCGGGCACGGAAGCACCTTCGCGCAGGGGTGGGGCTGTGACACGCCCCGGAGACGCTAGCGCGCCGGGGGTGTCGCGGACGTCAGGCGCGGCGGCCGTGCGGAGGTGTTCCCCCGTTCGCGGTAACGTGACCGGGTGAATTCCGCTGCACCCGGCGGGGCGGCGCCCGCCCCGGCCGTCTCCGTGATCATGCCCGTGCTCAACGAGGAGCGGCACCTGAGGGAGTCGGTGCGGGCCATCCTCGCGCAGGACCACCCCGGTGACCTGGAGGTGGTGATCGCGCTCGGGCCCTCCACGGACCGCACCGACGAGATCGCCGCCGCGCTGGTGGCCGAGGACGCCCGGGTGCGGACCGTGCCGAACCCGACGGGCCGGACCCCGGCCGGCCTGAACGCCGCGATCAAGGCCTCCCGCCACCCCGTCGTCGTCCGGGTGGACGGGCACGGCATGCTCTCCCCCGGCTACATCGCGACGGCGGTCCGGCTGCTGGAGGAGCAGGGCGCGGCGAACGTCGGCGGCATCATGCACGCCGAGGGCGAGACGGCGTGGGAGCAGGCCGTCGCCGCCGCGATGACGTCCCGGATCGGCGTGGGGAACGCCGCCTTCCACACCGGCGGCCGGGCCGGTGAGGCCGAGACCGTCTACCTGGGTGTCTTCCGCCGCGAGGTGCTGGAGCAGCAGGGCGGGTACAACGAGGAGTTCGTCCGGGCGCAGGACTGGGAGCTGAACTACCGCATCCGGGCGGCGGGCGGGCGGATCTGGTTCTCCCCCGACCTGCTGGTGTCCTACCGGCCGCGGCCGTCGGTGCGGGCGCTGGCGAAGCAGTACCGCAACTACGGGCGCTGGCGGCACGTCGTCGCCCGGTACCACCCCGGCTCGATCAATCCGCGCTACCTGGCGCCGCCGACGGCCCTGCTCGCCGTCGTCGCCGGCACGGTGCTCGGCGCGGCCGTCACCCCGTGGGCGCTGCTGGTACCCGGCGGCTACCTGGCGGCGATCACGGCGGGCTCGCTCCCGGCGGGCCGGGGCCTGCCGTGGAAGGCCCGCGTCCGGATCCCGGTGGCGCTCGCGACGATGCACATGTCCTGGGGCTGGGGCTATCTGACGAGCCCCCGGTCGCTGGCCCGGAAGGTGATCGCCTCCCGCCGCGAGCCGGTGACCGTCGCGGGCTCCTGACGCGGACGCCCCCAAGCAGCGCCCCCGAGCAGCGCCGACGTCAGCCGCTGACGCCCGGCGGGTCCTGCGGTGCTCCGTCGCCGTGCTCGGGGAGGTCACCGCGTTCGACGGGGGCGGGGGCGTCGGACAGGGGTGGCAGGATCTCGTCCAGCTCCGCGCCCTCCGCGCGGTGCGCCTCGTCGGCGGCCTGCCGCAGGGTCTCGCGGGTGGCTTCGTCCCGCGCGGAGCCGACGCGGACGACGTGCCCGTCCTCGGCGCGGGCGTACTCGTGGCCGTCCGGGGTGGAGCGGTAGAGCAGGCCGCCGTCCTCCTCGCACGTCACCTCGGCGTCCGAGGAGCCCTCCGCCACGGCGGGCTCCGCGCAGTCGAGGTCGCCGTGGTCGACGGTCAGCTGGAACACGGCGCCGGACTCCTGCGAGACGTAGGAGGCGCTGAAGCCGTCGTCGCCGTACACCCCGACGGACTGCCGGGCGAGGGTGTACCCCTCGGCCTCGGTGAGGTAGACGAGTTCGGGCGCGGAGCCCATGGTCTCGATCCGCCGGTCCAGTTCGGCCTGGTCCGGCACGTCTCCGGTCTCGGAGCCGCAGGCCACGAGCACGAGGGGTGCGACGAGCAGCGGCAGGCGCCTGAGAAGGGTCATGCGCTCATCATGCAACAGGGCCGGGCGGTTCCCCGGCTGTGGCCAGGGAACCCCGGCGTTCCGGCCACGGGCCCCCGGAGAATGGCGCGGGATCCGCCCCGTCAGGTGTCGAGTTGGGCCAGGGTGGCGTTGGACGGCGGTGTCGTGGCGGTGAGTTCGCGGGCCACGGCCTCCGCGTCGCGCAGGACGCGGACGGCGTTGTGCCAGGTGAGCTTGGCCAGATCGGCCTCGGACCAGCGGCGGTCGAGGAGTTCGGCGATCAGGTTCGGGTAGCCGGCCACACTGTCGAGCCCGGCGGGCAGGAAGGCGGTGCCGTCGAAGTCCCCGCCGATGCCGATGTGGTCGACGCCCGCGACCTCCCGCATGTGGTCGAGGTGGTCGGCCACGGTGGCGGCGGTCGCGACCGGGCGCGGGTGGGCGTCCTCGTAGGCGCGGTGGAGTGCCATCGCCTCGGGTGAGGTGTCCAGGTGGTGCAGGCCGTGGGCGCGGAGGTTCTCGTCGGCCCGCCGGGTCCACTCCACGGCCTCGGGGAGGATGAACTTGGGCACGAACGTGGCCATCGCGACGCCGCCGTTGCCGGGCAGCTGGGCCAGCACGTCGTCCGGCACGTTGCGCGGGTGGTCGCAGACCGCACGGGCCGAGGAGTGCGAGAACACCACCGGCGCCCGGCTGACGCGCAGCGCGTCGCGCATGGTGGTGGCGGCGACGTGCGAGAGGTCGACCAGCATGCCGACGCGGTTCATCTCGCGGACGACCTGCTCGCCGAAGGCCGTCAGGCCGTCGTGCCGGGGCGCGTCCGTGGCGGAGTCGGCCCAGTCGATGGTGTCGTTGTGCGTGAGCGTCATGTAGCGGACGCCGAGCCGGTGGAACTGGCGCAGGGTGCCCAGGGAGTTGGCGATGCTGTGCCCGCCCTCGGCCCCCATCAGGGAGGCGATGCGGCCCCGGCTCCGGGCGGCCTCCATGGCGTCGGCGGTGAGGGCCGGTTCGAGGTCGTCCGGGTAGCGGTCGATCAACTGCCGCACGGCGTCGATCTGTTCCAGGCAGGCGGTGACGGCGGCCTCCCCGGCGAGGTCCGACCGGACGTAGACCGACCAGAACTGGGCGCCGACGCCACCGGCCCGCAGCCGGGGCAGGTCGGTGTGCAGGAACGCCGACTGGTCACGGGCGATGTCGCGGGCGTCCAGGTCGTAGCGGACCTGCTCCCGCAGGGCCCAGGGGAGGTCGTTGTGCCCGTCGACGACGGGGTGTTCGGCCAGCAGCCGCCGGGCGCGGGCCAGGGCGGGGTGCGCGTCGCTCACGTGCGGGTTCCTTCAGTTGCCGAAGCCGAAACCGGCGCCGCCGGCGGCCTTGTTGCGCAGCCTGCGGCCCTTCTCCGTGGCCTGCTCGTTCAGTTCGCGCTGGAAGGCGGCCATGCGCTCGCGCAGCCCGTCGTCGTGTGCGGCGAGCATCCGGACGGCGAGCAGTCCGGCGTTGCGGGCCCCGGCCACGGAGACGGTCGCGACCGGCACTCCGGCGGGCATCTGGACGATGGACAGCAGCGAGTCCATGCCGTCGAGGTACTTGAGCGGCACGGGTACGCCGATCACGGGCAGCGTGGTGACGGACGCGAGCATGCCGGGCAGGTGCGCGGCGCCCCCGGCGCCCGCGATGACGGCCTTCAGCCCCCGGCCTGCGGCCTGCTCGCCGTACTCGACCATCTCGCGCGGCATGCGGTGGGCGGAGACGACGTCGACCTCGTAGGGGACCTCGAAGTCGGCGAGGGCTTCCGCGGCGGCCTCCATGACGGGCCAGTCGGAGTCGGAGCCCATGACGATGCCGACGACGGGGGCGGGGCGTGCGTCGCTCATTGCGTGATCGTTCCTCGCAGGTAGTCGGCGGCGTGCCGGGCGCGCTCGCGCACGTCGGCGAGGTCGGCGCCGTAGGTGTTGACGTGCCCGACCTTGCGGCCCGGCTTCACGTCCTTGCCGTACATGTGGATCTTGAGCTGCGGGTCGCGGGCCATGCAGTGCAGGTAGCCGCTGTACATGTCCGGGTAGTCGCCGCCCAGGACGTTGCACATGACCGTCCAGGGGGCGCGGGGACGCGGGTCGCCGAGCGGCAGGTCCAGCACGGCCCGCACGTGGTTGGCGAACTGCGAGGTGACGGCGCCGTCCATCGTCCAGTGCCCGGAGTTGTGCGGGCGCATGGCCAGCTCGTTGACGAGGGTGCGGCCGTCCCGGGTCTCGAACAGTTCGACGGCGAGGTGCCCGACGACGTCGAGCTCCGCCGCGATGCGCAGGGCGAGCTCCTGCGCCCCGGCGGAGGTCTGCTCGCTCAGCCCCGGCGCCGGCGCGATCACGGTGTCGCACACGCCGTCGACCTGGATCGACTCCACGACGGGGTAGGCCACGGCCTGGCCGTGCGGGGAGCGGACGACGTTCGCCGCCAGCTCGCGCACGAACTCGACCTTCTCCTCCGCCAGCACCGGCACCCCGGCGCGGAACGGCTCGGCGGCCTGCTCCGCGTTCCGCACGACCCACACGCCCTTGCCGTCGTAGCCGCCGCGCACGGTCTTGAGGATCACGGGGAAGCCCCCGTCCTCGGCGGCGAAGGCGACCACGTCGGCCGGGTCGGCGACGATGCGGTGCCGGGGGCAGGGGATGCCCATGGCGTCGAGCCGGGCGCGCATGACGCCCTTGTCCTGGGCGTGCACGAGCGCGTCGGGGCCGGGGCGGACGGGGATGCCGTCGGCCTCCAGGGCCCGCAGGTGCTCGGTGGGCACGTGCTCGTGGTCGAACGTGACGACGTCACAGCCGCGCGCGAAGTCACGCAGCGTGTCCAGGTCACGGTAGTCGCCGATGACGACGTCACCGGCCACCAGGGCCGCCGAGTCCTGGGGGGTGTCACTGAGGAGCTTGAAACGGATGCCGAGCGGGATGCCCGCCTCGTGGGTCATACGAGCGAGCTGGCCACCGCCGACCATGCCGACTACCGGGAACGTCACGTTCCCAGGGTAAGGGGCACCGGGCCCGGGGCCGTACCCGCGTCGGACGGGAGCCGCCGGGCCGTGCCCCGGCCGGTTCGCGGGGAAGGCTCTAGCATGAGGAACAGGGGCCGGAGCCGACCGAACGGGGCACTGAGGATCACGATGGGTGAACGACTGCCGCTCTCCGCCCGGCTGAAGCGCCTGCTGCGGGAGATGGCGAAGTTCGGGACGGTGGGAGCCTTCGGCTTCCTCGTGAACGTCGCCGTGTTCAACCTGTGCATCCACACCTTCGGGCTGGCGCCGGTCCGGTCGGGCGTCATCGCCACGGCCGTCGCCATCGGCACCAACTACGTCGGCAACCGCTACTGGACCTACCAGCACACCGACAAGCGGCGGATACGGCGCGAGGCCTCGCTGTTCCTGCTGTTCAGCGGCGTGGGCCTGGTGATCGAGAACGGCACGCTGGCCCTGTCGCACTACGGCTTCGGCTTCACCTCGCCGCTGGCGGACAACCTGGCCAAGAACGTGGTCGGGCTCGGGCTCGCCACGGCGTTCCGGTTCTGGTCCTACCGCACCTGGGTGTTCCGGGGGCGGTCCTCAGCCGCCGGCGGGGCCGTCGACGGCCTCTCGGCTGAGGAAGAGCGCGAACACCGGCGGATGCTGCTGAAGTAGTTCCAGCCGCCCGCCGTCGGCCTCGGCGAGGTCGCGGGCGACGGCCAGGCCGAGCCCGGTGGAGTTGTGGCCGCTCACGGTGCGTTCGAAGACGCGGGAGCCCAGCTCCGGGTCGACGCCCGGCCCCTCGTCCGTCACCTCCACGACCACCTGGTTCCCCGCGACGCGGGTGCGCAGCGCCACCGTGCCGCCACCGTGCATGAGCGCGTTCTCCACGAGGGTCGCCAGGACGGTCGCGACGGCGCCCGGCGTGCCCACGGCACGCAGCCCGGCCTTGCCGGAGTGCACGATGGCCCGGCCGGCGCCGCGGTAGGCGGGCCGCCACTCCTCGACCTGCTGGAGCACCACCTCGTCCAGGTCGAAGCCGACGGCCGAGGTGGAGCGGGGGTCGCGGCTGTTGGTGAGCAGCCGCTCGACGACGTCGGTGAGCCGCTCCACCTGGGCGAGGGCGATGGCGGCCTCCTCGCGGACGACGTCGGAGTGGTCGCCCTCCGTCTCGGCGGTGTGAACGATCTCCTCCAGGCGCATGGACAGGGCCGTGAGCGGGGTGCGGAGCTGGTGGGAGGCGTCGGCCGCCAGTCGGCGTTCGGCGGTGAGCATGCGGCCGATGCGTTCGGCGCTGGAGTCCAGCACGTCGGCGACCCGGTCCAGCTCGGGCACGCCGTAGCGGCGGTGCCGGGGGCGGGGATCGCCGGAGCCGAGGCGTTCGGCCGTCTCGGCCAGGTCGGTCAGGGGCGCGGCGACCCGGCGGGCCTGCCGGACGGCGAGCAGGGCGGCGGCCACGATCGTCACCAGCGCCACGGCGATGATGATCATGAGGATGCGGCCCACCTCGTCCGTGACGACGCTGCGCGGCTGCCGGACGACGACGACCTCGCCGTTGCGGCCCGTCGCCCGGCCCTCGATGACGCCGCCCTGCGGCCGTTCCCCGAGGGAGATGGGCCCCTGGCCGGGCAGCTCGATGCGCACGTACCGGTCGGCCGGGACGGCGCTGCGCATGGTCTCGGCCGTCACCCGCTCCCCGGCGGCGATCCGGGCCTCCACGACCGCCACCAGCCGCGCGGCCTCGGAGCGGGTCGTCTCGTGGGCGCTCTTCTCGATGGCCTGGGTCTCGACGGTGATCAGCGAGATGCCGAACACGGCGATGACGACGACGACCACGGCGAGCATGGAGTTGATCAGTCGGCGGCGCACAGGGGTCGGGTCTTCCGGTCAGTTCTTCTCGAACCGGAAGCCGACACCGCGCACGGTGGTGATGAAGCGGGGGTTGCCCGCGTCGTCCCCCAGCTTCTTGCGCAGCCAGGAGATGTGCATGTCGAGCGTCTTGGTGGAGGACCACCAGGTGGTGTCCCACACCTCGCGCATCAGCTGGTCGCGGGTGACGACGCGGCCCGCGTCGCGCACGAGGACGCGCAGCAGGTCGAACTCCTTGGCGGTCAGCTGGAGCTCGTCCTCGCCGATCCAGGCGCGGTGGGAGTCGACGTCGATGCGGACGCCGTGGGCCGGGGGCGGCTGGTGTGACGGGTCGGCGGTACCCCTGCGGAGCAGGGCCCGCACGCGCGCCAGCAGTTCGGCCAGCCGGAAGGGCTTGGTGACGTAGTCGTCCGCGCCCGCGTCCAGGCCGACGACGGTGTCCACCTCGTCGGCGCGGGCGGTCAGGACGAGGACGGGGAAGGTGAAGCCCTCGGTGCGCATCCGGCGGCAGACCTCCAGCCCGTCCATGCCGGGCAGCCCGAGGTCCAGCACGACGAGGTCGATCTCCCCGTGGAGGCCGGTGTCGAGGGCGCTCGGCCCGTCCTCCCTCACCTCCACCTCGTAGCCCTCCCGGCGCAGGGCCCGGGCGAGCGGCTCGGAGATGGAGGCGTCGTCCTCGGCGAGCAGTACGCGGGTCATGGCCCGATGGTAGTCCGGCCGGGACGGCCCGCTGACCGGAAGCCGGGGGCCGGCCGGGACCGGCGTCGGAACGACGCGGGGCGCCGTTGGTCTACTCCGCGATCCGTTGATCGACGACGCGTTTTACCTTTGAAAAGATTAGGCAAATACAGCATTTACCTGTGATCCGTACCTCACTGGTCTTCGAGCGGCACCTGAACCTCGCGTAAGGTGTTTGCGCCTCCCTAGCGGGGGCCAGGGCCGACGACGGGTGATGCGGGCCGGCGGTGAACCGCCGGCCCGCCCCGCCGCCCCTGCGGTGACCGGGCGGACCACCCGGCCCCTCCTCCCACGCGGACCGGCGCCACCGGCCCGCGGCACCCCCCGTCCGGGCGCACGTCCCCCCACCCCTGCGACGCGCGTCCCGAACCCACAAGGAATCCCCCATGGCGTCCAGCACGACGAAGGGCGAGGCCGCCCCCGGCGGCAAGACCTTCTTCGGCCACCCGCGAGGGATGGCCACCCTGTTCATGACGGAGATGTGGGAGCGCTTCTCCTGGTACGGGATGCGCGCCATCCTCGTCCTCTACCTGATCGCCGGAGTCCTCGACGGGCCCCTGGAGGACCGGGAGGCCCTCGCCGCCGCCATCTACGGCGTCTACAACGCCGTCGTCTACATGACGTCCATGCCCGGCGGCTGGGTCGCCGACCGGCTGTGGGGCGCCCGCCGGGCCGTCCTCGTCGGCGGCATCGTGATCGCCTCCGGGCACTACGTGCTGGCGATCCCGCACGACACGACGTTCTTCTTCGGCCTCGCGCTCATCGCCGTCGGCACCGGTCTGCTGAAGCCGAACATCTCCGCGATGGTCGGCGGCCTCTACGAGGGGCGGTCCGGGGCCCGCAGGGACGCCGGGTTCACGCTCTTCTACATGGCCATCAACATCGGCGCCCTGGCCGCGCCGCTGGTGGTCGGCACCCTCGGCCAGAAGGTCGACTGGCACCTGGGCTTCGGCGTCGCCGGGGTCGGGATGACCCTGGCCGTCGTCCAGTACGTGTTCGGCGCCCGGCACCTGGGCTCCGTGGGCCTGCACCCGGCCAACCCCGCCTCCCCCGAGGAGAAGCGGCGCGTCCTGCACCGCGTCCTGCTGTGGAGCGGCGTCGCGGTGGGCGCGCTCGTCATGGACGTGGCGCTGGGGACGTTCACGATCGAGCACGTCGTCAACGTGCTGGCCGTGCTCGGCATCGTCCTGCCGGTCGGCTACTTCTGGACGATGTTCCGCAGCCCGAAGCTGAGCGCGGCGGACCGGCCGAAGATCGTCGCGTTCGTGTGGTTCTTCGTCACGGCCGTGCTCTTCTGGATGATCTACGACCAGTCCGGCTCCCTGCTGACGATCTTCGCCGACCAGAAGACGGACCGGACGATCGCGGGCGGCTGGGAGTTCCCCGCCTCCTGGTTCCAGTCGGTGAACCCGGTGTACGTGATCATCCTCGCGCCCGTCTTCGCCGCCCTGTGGGTGCGGCTGGCGCAGCGCGAACGCGAACCGAGCGCGCCGGTGAAGTTCGGCCTGGCCATGCTGCTCATCGGCGGTTCCTTCGGCCTGATGGGCCTCGCGGGCGCGGCGGCGGCCGGCTCGGAGACCGGCCGGGTGACCGTCTTCTGGCTGCTGGGCGTCTACCTGGTGCAGACGCTCGGCGAGATGTGCCTGTCGCCGGTCGGCCTGTCGCTGTCGACGAAGCTGGCGCCCAAGGAGTTCGTCAGCCAGATCATGGGTCTGTGGTTCCTGGCGACGGCCACCGGCAACGCGCTCAACGGCTGGGTCACGCGGCTCAACGAGCCGCTCGGCGACACGCTGTACTACACGATGTGGGCGGTCGTCGCCGTCGCGGCGGGGCTGGCGTTCATGGCGGGGGCGCGGCGCCTGCGCACCCTGATGGGCTCCGTCGACTGACCCTCCGCGGGAACCCGCCCGGACGGTCGTGCCCGGTACCGCTAGGGGGTCGTGCCGTCCGGGCCGACCGCGTCGTCCTCGATCCCGGCCAGGACGGCGTCCCAGACCGAGGGCGGAGGGGGCGTCGGCACATCGGCGGCCTCCGCCGTGCGGCCCGCCCGCACCACCCTGCGGTAGGACGCCAACTCCCGGGCGCACGCAGGGCAGTCACGCAGGTGCTCGGCGTGCCAGGCCGGGAGGCGAGCGGTGTCCCCGTCCAGCGCGCGGACGGCGAGGTCCGCCGAATCGATGTGGTGCATGCGGACCCCTCTCGTGCGGCGGTTCCGGATGCCGGACTCGCCGGATGCCGAACGGTCTCGCGGCGGGACGGCCGGGCGGACGTCCCGCCGCGATACCGGCACCGCATGCGGCGCTCGGCGGCCTCAGCCCCCGACGGGCTCGGCCGTGACGACGAGGTTGTTGCGGTAGCCGTCCTCCTCGTCGTAGGGCGGTGCGCAGGTGATGAGCGTGAGGACGTGCGGGCCGTCGCGTCGGAAGAGCTCCCGGGGGAGCTCGTCCTGGTCCACGACCGCGCGGGCCGTCACCTCGTAACGGGCGGCGGGCGCGCCGCCGCGGTCGACGCGGACGGTGTCGCCGCGCCGCACGTCGTACAGGGCGGCGAACTCACCCAGTTCACCGGTCTCGAAGTCCACGTGCCCCACCAGCACCGCCGACCCGTCCGACGCGCCGGGCGCGGTACCGAAGCGGTACCACCCGGCGGCCTGCGGGGCGTCGGGGATCTCGACGGTCCCGTCCGCCTGGACGCCGACCGGTTCCACCGTGGCGTCCAGCCCGACCCGGGGGACGGCGACCGCTGTCGGGGCCGCCGGCGACCGCTCCGGCGCGGAAGTGCCGGAGCGGCCGTCCGGACCGGCCGCCTCCGCTTCCTCGGCGGCCCGGGGCCGGTCCTCAGGCCCGGCGGCGGCCGGGGGCGCGGTGGGCCGCGCCCCGAAGTCGTCCGGGGCGGAACCGGGTGCCAGGAGCACGACGAGCAGGGCTGCCGCGGCGCAGAGCACCGCGGCAGCCAGGACGGCGCGGGCCGGCAGCGGCCGGTTGCGCATCACTGCCCGCAGCCGTCGTCAGTCGCGGGTGACCGTGGCGGCACGGCGACGGTTGCCGAGGGCGAGCGCTCCGGCGACCAGGGCCGCCGCACCCGCCGAGCCCGCCAGCCAGGCCGCGGCGGAGTTCCCGCCGGCCTGGGTGTCGCCGGCGCCGGCCTCGACACCGCTCGGAGCCGAGTGCATGCCGCTCAGCGTCTGGACCTTGAGGGCGAGGTTCTCCTCCTCGGCGCTGCCCCAGGCGTAGACGACGTTGCTGGTGCCCTCCTCGAGGGTCAGGTCGGCCGGGCCGATCACGACGTCGTCGGTGCCCGCGAGGGTCACGTCGGCGGAGACGGTGCCGGCGTCCACCTCGGCGGTGTCCTCGTTCGGGTTCGTCAGGCCCTCGAAGACCGGCTGCCCCCCGGCCCGGACGTCGACGGCCGGGGCGGCCGCCACGTGCCGCACGGTCAGTCGGGACTGGCCGGCCGGAACGTCGGAGGTGTCGTTGGCGAAGGCGGTGAGCTCGGGTTCGCCGTCCTCGGTGAGGTGCGCGGCGACGGTGGCGTTGTCCCCGGCGGCGACCTCGACCGTCTTCTCGATGGCCGGGTCGTCGGACGCCGGGTCGGCGCCGTCGGGGAAGACCTTGATGTCGTAGCTGCCGGCGGGCAGCGGCATGGGATCGGTGAGCGTGCCCGGCTCGAAGTCGGGGATCAGCTCCTCGTCACCGGCGTAGACGTCGACCGTCAGGCCGGGGACACCGTGGAAGACCGACACCATCGCGTCGTCGCTCTCAGCCGCACCGGCGGGCGCGGCCACACCCAGGCCGAGGACGCAGGTGCCGAGGGTCGCGGCGAGCGCGGTGCTCTTGCGCATGTGTGACATGGGAACTCCCTTAGCCCTTCAGGAGAGGCCCGTGGAACTCCGGACCTTCACCAACCACTTCCGGCTGCGCACCCGTTCCGGATGCACCGTGCGGGAGAAGAATCTCCGCCGAGCCGGACCTGTCAGGTTCCGCTCTTCTCCTTCCTCGCCGGCCGCTCCTTCCGTCGCGCGCCCGGAGTTCCGGGCGGCAGAGCGTCGGAGGAGGCCCTTTCGGTGGCGGCGCGGGACGGGCCGCCTGCGGTGAGCGCTCCGGCTGTGGGCCGGGGCCGCTCGGCGTCGGCCCGTTCGGGGTGGCGCCGCTTCCAGTAGGGGTTGTCATGCGGAAGTCCGCCACTTACCCGCCCGTACATCCCGAACGTGAGGATCAGCAGCCCCATCAGGAAGCTGAAGATCACGTTGGGCATCCGGAAGGCCAGGATGTTGACCGACCGTTCCAGGATGGCCAGGTGCACGAAGCCGCTGAGCAGGAAGAGCGCACCGACGGTCATGTTGAGTGTCGAGGCGAAGTTGCCGCCCACGACGGCCCCGACGATCAACAGCACGCCGAAGACGACCGAGATGAGGCTGAGCAGGCCGTTGCTGGACAGCCCGGCGATGCGTGTGCCGTCGGTGTCGAAGAAGGCCAGCTGGTCGGCGAAGCCGAGGATGCCGAAGACGAGGAGGATCAGGCCGCTCAGGGCGGCGCCGTAGCGGTAGACGACGGCCAGGCGGTGGTCGACGGGGAGTTCGTCCTGCAGTCTCATGGTGCACTCCTCCGAACGGGTGGTACGGGAGCGGTCGGGGGGCCGGCCTGTTCGGTCAGCCGGGTACGCAGCCGGTGCAGGCCGCGCCGGGCGTGGCTCTTGACGGTGCCCAGCGCGAGCCCGGTGCGCTCGGCTATCTGCGCCTGGGTGAGGTCCTCGTAGAAGGCCAGGCGCAGCACGCGCCGCTGCGCCGCCGGGAGCGCGGCCAGTTCGTGGGCCAGCAGGACCCGGTCAAGGGCAGCCTCCGCCTCCGCCGGCTCCGGCGCCACGTGGGCGCCGCGCGCGGCGGCCCGCGCTGCCAGGTCGCCACGGCGGGAGCGGGCCGCCAGGGCGTCCGCGATCCGGCGCCGTGTGATGCCGACCAGCCACCCGCCCAGCGGGCCCTGCTCCGGCCGGTAGCCGTGCCGGCCGCGCCAGGCCGCGAGGAACACCTGCTGCGTGACGTCCTCCGCCTCCGAGGCGTCACCGAGGGCCCGCACGGCGAGGGTGTGGACGAGCGCCGCCCAGCGCCCGTAGACGGCGGCGAGCTCGGGTTCACCCCCCTGGGTGAACCGAGCGGCCAGCTCCTCGTCGCCGAGCAGCTCCTCCACCGGGGCGCGCAGCGCCCGCTCGTGCCCGGGAGGGGCGGTGCGTGTGGGACTGACCTGCATGGAGGGCTCCTCCCGCCGACGGCCGGACCCGGTGTGCGGGCTCCGGGGCCGACCCGACGCACTGCCGGTCCGGCCGGTCTCGTTGTCTGTGAGCATCGTGAATCGATGCAGCGGGAGCAACTTGCATTGATTGTGCGTCGTATCCTGACCGTATGGACCGCATGGACACTCCACACGCCACCGCGGGGCTCACCACCGGAGCCGTCTCCCGGCGGCTCGGCGTCTCCCCGACGACGCTGCGCTCCTGGGACCGGCGGTACGGCGTCGGGCCCACCGCACGCGCCGAGGGCCGGCACCGGCGCTGGACGCCGGACGACGTCCGGGTGCTGGAGGAGATGTGCCGGCTGACGGCCACGGGCCTGGCCCCCGCCGAGGCGGCCGCGACCGCGCTGCGCGGCGCCCGGGGGCGGGCGGGCCCGGAGCCGTCGTCCGAGCCGTCCGGGCAGGCCGGGGAGTCCGGGCGGGCCGAGCCGTCCGGGCTGGCCGGGGGGACGGAGGGCACCGAGGGCGCGCGGACCCCGGCAGGTCCGGCGGGCGGCGCTCCCGACGTGGCCGCCGACGACGGGCCGTGGCGCGGTGCGGCCCGCCCGGGAGCCGGGAGCGGGCTGCCGCTGGGCGGCGGGGTCCGGCCGGAGTGCCGTGGCCTGGCACGGGCCGCGATGCGGCTCGACGCCGGGGCGGTCGAACAGGCGCTGAGCGCCGCCGTCGCCACCTACGGCCTGGTGGAGGCGTGGGACGAGGTGATGATGCCCGCGCTGCGGGCCGTGGGGCGGAAGTGGGCGTCCGAGGGCGACCGGTACGTGGAGGTCGAGCACCTGCTGTCCTGGCACGTCTCCGCGAGACTGCGGGCCGCCTCCGTCGCCGGCGGCCCGGCCGGGCGTCCGGTGAGCCGCGCCGACGCGCCCCCCGTCGTGCTGGCCTGCATGCCCGGCGAGCTGCACGCGCTGCCGCTGGAGGCGCTCGCCGCCGCCTGCGGTCCGCTCGGCGTCCCGCTGCTCATGCTCGGGGCGGCCGTCCCGGCGCCCGCCGTGGAGGAGGCCGTCCGGCGGACCGGGCCCGCGGCGGTCGTGCTCTGGTCCCAGTCACGCTCGACGTCGAGCCGGGGGTTCGCGGAGCATCTGGCCCGGACGGCCTGGGGCGTGCGGGGGGCGCGCGTCCGGCCGGCCGTCCTCACCGTCGGCCCCGGCTGGGCCGGGGCTCCGGCGGCTCACACACACCGGCCGAGCGGCCTCGCGGAGGCCCTCGCCCTCCTGCGGAGCCTGACCTCGGCGTCGTGACGCGGGCAGGCCAGCCCGCCGGGGACCGGCCCAGGCGGGGAGGCTCAGGGCTGGGCCAGCTCGGCCCAGACGGTCTTCCCGTGGCCGTCGGGAGCGTGCGCGACGCCCCAGTCGGCGCACAGGCGCTGCACGATGAACATGCCGTGCCCGCCCGGACGGCCCGCCCGGTGCGGGGTGCGCGGCGCCGGCTGCCCGTCGCCGCCGTCCAGGACCTCCACGCGCACCGACTTCTGGCCTCGGGTGATGCGGACCTCCTGCGGGCCGCCGGCGTGCAGGCAGGCGTTCGTGACCAGTTCGGAGACGACCAGCAGCACGTCCTCGGCCGCGGCCCGGTCGTCCTGGCCCGTGGCCGGCAGCCACTCCCAGTCGTGCAGGGCCTCGCGGCAGAAGTCACGGGCACGCTGAACGGCGCCGCTCACGCCGAGGAGGCGGAGCCTGCGGACCTGGCGCAGCTCGCGCACCTGCCCGGCCGACGTGGGGTGGGGTCCCGCAGCACTTTCGGGCTCCGGGCCGACTTCGCCCGCCGGAGAGGGCCGGGTGGTGCTCATGAGTCCTTCACCTCACCGGTTCCCGTGTTGGACTTTGCCGCCAGCAGATACAGAGGGTCTCCTGCCCGGCCACTCCGAGGGAACACCCACGGATTCGGCCAGGCTCGTGTGACGCGGATTACGCCGCACACGACGCACCGCGCGTGATCATGTGTCGGGCAGCCCCCGCAGGGCGTCCCCGAGCGTCTCGTGCACGGTGAAGACGGCGCCCGCACCGGTGATCTCGAAGACTCGGGCGACGACGGGGCGCATCGCCGCGAGGTGGACGGACCCGCCGACGGCCTCGGCCTCCAGCCGGGCGGCCAGCAGCACGTTGAGTCCGGTGGAGTCCAGGAACTCCAGCCGGGAACAGTCGACGAGGAGACGGGTGCAGCCGTCCTCGACCGAGGAATGGAGTGGCGCACGCAACACATCGGCCGTGTGGTGGTCAAGCTCACCTTCGGGCGCGATGACCGCGGTCTCGCCCTCCCGGCGCACCTCGACCGTCAGCCGTCCGCGATTGCTCGTACTCCCGGGCGTTCCCCGGTCCATGCACACCTCACCTGCTCTTCACGGCCGGTCACACCCGACGCCGCTCTCCACTCGACCCCCGCGTTCGCACGTTCGAACCTTACGCCTTGACGCCCGCGACCGGTACCCGAGCAAAAGGGACATAAACCCCTCACTCGGCATACCGCACTTGCCATGCCTCCGCACCACCCGATACCCCTAAGAGGGAACGAGCCAACACGTCAGCCATGGAGGCGCCGCACCTCGCAGTGCACGTCACGGCCCCGGCAGCCGGATGCCGGTCAATGAGGAGGACAAGTCATGTCACCCCAGCTCGACGAGGTCAACGCCGAGCGCACCCTTCGCGAGGGCTCCGACGGCGCCGACCCCGACGCCGCCTTCACCGGCCTTCCCGAGATGCCCCCGTTCGACGAGGTCGCCCCGCACGACGCGCGGGCCCTGTCCAGGACGCTCTTCGAGCGTCTGGCGGCGGCGGAGGAGGGAACGCACGAGCACGCCTACGTCCGCAACACCCTGGTCGAGCTGAACCTGGCCCTGGTCAAGTTCGCCGCCTCCCGCTTCCGCTCCCGCAGCGAGCCGATGGAGGACATCGTCCAGGTGGGGACGATCGGCCTCATCAAGGCCATCGACCGGTTCGAGAGCGACCGGGGCGTGGAGTTCCCCACCTTCGCGATGCCGACGATCATCGGCGAGATCAAGCGCTTCTTCCGTGACACCTCCTGGTCCGTCCGGGTGCCGCGCCGGCTCCAGGAGCTGCGCCTGGACCTGGCCAAGGCGAGCGACGAGCTGGCCCAGTCCCTCGACCGCGCCCCGACCGTCACCGAGCTGGCCCAGCGGCTGAACATCTCCCGCGAGGAGGTCGTGGAGGGCATGGCGGCGAGCAACGCCTACACCGCCAGCTCCCTCGACGCCCAGCCGGAGGAGGACGACTCCGAGGGCGCCCTCGCCGACCGCATCGGCTACGAGGACCACGGGCTGGAGGGCATCGAGTACGTCGAGTCCCTCAAGCCGCTCATCGCCGAGCTGCCGGCCCGTGACCGGCACATCCTCTCCCTGCGCTTCGTGGCGAACATGACGCAGTCCGAGATCGGCGAGGAGCTGGGTATCTCCCAGATGCACGTCTCGCGCCTGCTCTCCCGCACGCTGGGCAAGCTGCGCAAGGGGCTCCTCGTCGAGGAGTGAGCCGCCCCGCCCGACGACGAGGGCCCGTCCGGACGACAGCACCGTCCGGACGGGCCCTCGCTTCGTGCCCGTGTGCGCGCCGACTTGCGGAGCGTGACCGCGCCTGCCGCACAATAAGCAGGATTCGCTCTTATCGGACAGGCATCGGCATCCATGCCCCACTCCTCGGGAGGTCTCCGGTGGCACGCAGGCATTCGGCCGGCAGGACGGGCGGCGCCCCGGGCAGCTCTCCGGTCCGCTCTCCGGGGGCCGGACCGACGGCGCGCACCGTCGTGGCGGCGCTGGCCCTCGCCCTGACGGCCGGCGTGTCCGGCAGCGCCACAGCCCGGCCGGACGTCCCGGCCGAGCCGTCGCACCCGCCCGGCGGAGCGGCCGCACGGGACGCGCTCCCGGCGCCCGGGCCGCAGGCGGCCCCCGCACCGCCCGCACCGCCGCAGGACCTCTCGGTACGCGCGGTGGGCTCCGACACCGTACGGCTGCGCTGGGAGCCGCCCCCCGGCGCGGGCGGCGGATCGGCCGTCGCGACGTACCAGGTCTTCCAGCAGGGGACGGCCACCCCGGTCGCCGAGGTCGGGGCGGACACCCTGGAGGCGGAGATCACCGGGCTGGAGCCGGGGATCAGCTACACGTTCACGGTGCGGGCCGTCAACGCGGCGGGCCACGCGTCACCGGACTCCCCCCGGGCGGACGTCATCCTCCCCGATCCCGGCGGCCGGTCGGGCACGCGCCGCCCCGCAGCCGGTCCGACGCCCACCGACGCCCCGGGCCCGCACGCCTAACCACCCGGGGGTGGGGCGTGCGGGTCGCGGCCGAGGTAGGCGACCAGGCGCTCGCCCGGGGAGGCCGAGGACGGCACCGCGCGGGCGGCGGCGAACAGGGGCGCGCGACCGGACGCGGGCGGCACCAGCAGCGGCGCGACCCGCAGCAGCTCGGCGGCCAGCGCCTCGGGCACCGGCCGGTCGAGGCGGCCCCGGGCCCGGTGGACGTCCCAGCCGTGCACGGCGATCTCCAGCGCTCCGGCGCTCGTCACCGCCCCGAGGGCGAGCGGACGGGCGCCCGCGGTTCCGGCGGGCGGCGGGCCGCCCGCCGACCGGTCCGCCGTCGTCGCGGCCGCCAGCAGCCGCGCCGCGCGTTCCCGCACGGCCGGCACCGGGTCGGCGGCGTCCCCGGACGCTTCGCACGTCGGCTCCGGCGCGACGCGGCCGCACTCCACTCCTTCCCGGAGGGCGTCGAGCGAGGCGTCCAGGTGACGCAGGAGCGTGCGCAGGTCCCAGCCCCGGCACGGGGTGGGACGGGTGAGCGCGGGGGCCGCCACGTCCCCGAGGGCGCCCAGGGCGTAGCCGATCGCGCGCTCCAGCAGTTCCGTGCCGTCCGGCCAGGGCGTCACCGGGCACCCTCCTCGTGGTCCGTGTCGGTCTCTCGGCCTTCGGCCTCGTCGGCCCGCCGCCGGGAGCCGATGCTCCGTCAGCGATACCGACGACCCGGGGGCCGGGAAGTCATCGGTGCACGACGCGTGCGCCCCGCTGCCAGACGTCGGTCACCAGCGGCACGCCGGGACGGTAGGCGAGGTGGACGTGGCTGGGGGCGTCCAGCAGCATCAGGTCCGCGCGGGCGCCGGGGCGCAGCCGGCCGACGTCCTCGCGGCGCAGGGCGGCGGCCCCGCCGACGGTGGCGGACCACAGCGCCTCGTCCGGCGTCATGCCCATCTCACGGACGGCGACGGCGATGCAGAAGGGCATGGAGCTGGTGAAGGAGGAGCCGGGGTTGCAGTCCGTGGACAGGGCGACCGTCACCCCCGCGTCCAGCAGCCGCCGGGCGTCGGGGTACTCCGCGCGGGTGGAGAACTCGCAGCCGGGCAGCAGCGTGGCGACGGTGTCGCCGTCCGCCAGGGCCTCGACGTCGGCGTCGGTGAGGTGGGTGCAGTGGTCGGCGGAGGCGGCGCCGAGCTCCACGGCGAGCTGGACGCCGGGGCCGTGGGAGAGCTGGTTGGCGTGGACGCGGGGCAGCAGGCCGCGCGCCATACCGGCGGTGAGGACGGCGCGGGCCTGGTCGCCGTCGAAGGCGCCGCGTTCGCAGAAGACGTCCACCCAGCGGGCGTGCGGCGCGCAGGCGTCGAGCATGGGCCCGGTGACGAGGTCGACGTAGCGGGCCACGTCCGCGTCGGTGCCCGCGTACTCGGGGGCGACGACGTGAGCGCCGAGGTAGGTGACCTCCTCCAGGCGCTCGGCGGCGATGCGCAGGGCCCGGGCCTCCTCCTGCGGGGTGAGCCCGTAGCCGGACTTGGTCTCCAGCGTGGTGGTGCCCTGACGCAGCGCCTCGCGCACGTAGCGGTCGAGCGTGGCGGCCAGTTCCGCGTCGCTCGCGGCGCGGGTGGCGGCGACGGTGGTGCGGATGCCGCCCGCCGTGTACGCGCGGCCCGACATCCGGGCGTTGAACTCCTCGGTGCGGTCCCCGGCGAAGACGAGGTGGGAGTGGGAGTCGACGAAGCCGGGGAGGCAGGCGCGGCCCCCGGCGTCGTGGGCGGTGTCGGCGGCGGGGGCCCGCGCGGCGGGCCCGGCCCAGGCGACGTGGTCGTCCTCGATGAGGAGGGCCGCCTGCCGGATGACGCCGAGGGGGCCCTCCCCCAGCTCCGGGTCGCCGGTGACCAGCGTCCCGATGTCGCGGATGAGGGTGGTCGCGGCGGCCATGGGGCTCCTTGCGTCGGGGGCTCGGGTTCTCGGGCTTCGCGGGCGGGGCTCGGACGGGCCGGGCGTCAGGCGGGGTCGGTGACGGCCGTGATCGCCGAGGCCAGGGCGGCGGCGGGGTCGGGCACGGTGGTGTGGACGCCGTCCCGCACGACGTACCGCCCGGCCACGACCGTGTGCCGGACGTCCGCCGCCGTCGCCGCGTGGACGGCCGTCTCGGCGGCGAGCGACGGCGGGGGCCCGGCGGTGCGGACGGTGTCCAGCGCGACGGTGGTGAGGTCGGCGGGTGCTCCGACGACGATCCGGCCCGCCTCCGGCCAGCCGAGGGCGGCGTGCCCGGCCGCCGTCGCCGCGTGCAGCAGCCCGGCGGCGCTCCAGTGGCCGCGCCGCCGGGTGCGCAGCCGCTCGTCGAGCTCCATTGCGCGGGCCTCCTCGAACAGGTCGATCACGGCGTGGCTGTCGCTGCCGAGGGACAGCGGGCTGCCGGCGCGCTGGAGGGCGACGGCCGGGCCGATGCCGTCGGCGAGGTCACGTTCGGTGGTGGGGCACATGCACACGCCGGTGGCCGCGGTGCCGAGGGCGGCGACGTCGGCGTCCGTCAGGTGCGTGGCGTGGACGGCGACGGTGCGCGGGCCGAGCACCCCGTGGTCGGCGAGGAGCCGGGTGGGGGTGCGGCCGTGGGCGTCCTGGCAGGCCGCGTTCTCGGCGGGCTGCTCGGAGAGGTGGACGTGCAGGGGCGCGCGGCGTTCCTCCGCCCACCGGGCGACGGTCTCCAGCTGGTCGGCGGGCACGGCGCGCACGGAGTGGACGGCGGCGCCGATCCGCGTGTTGGCGTCCTCCGGGAGGGCGCCCGCCCGTTCGGCCCACGCCTCGGCGGTGCCGTCGGAGAACCGCAGCTGCGGCCGGGTGGGCGGCTGCCCGAAGCCGGCGGACAGGTAGCAGGTGTCGAGCAGGGTGATGCGGACGCCCGCCTCGGCGGCGGCGGCGACGAGTGCCCGGCCCATGGCGTTCGGATCGGCATAGGGCCGCCCGCCGGGGGTGTGGTGCAGGTAGTGGAACTCACCGACGCAGGTGATCCCGGCGAGCGCCATCTCGGCGTACACGGCCCGCGCCAGCGCGTGGTACGTGTCGGGGGTGAGGCGGTCGGCGACGCGGTACATCTGGTCGCGCCAGGTCCAGAAGTCGCCGCTGCCCGCCTGGACGTGGCCGCGCAGGGCCCGGTGGAAGGCGTGGCTGTGCGCGTTGGCCGTGCCCGGGAGGGTGAAGCCGCGCAGCACCTCGGCGCCGGGCGGCGGGGCGGGCACGTCCCGGCGGACGGCGGCGACGCGGCCGTCCGCGACGTCCAGGGCCACGCCGGGGACCACGCGGTCCTCCAGCCAGAGGTGTTCGGCCCAGTAGGTCACCGGCACGCGAGGTCCTCCAGTACGTCGGCGAGCGCCCCGACCCCGGCGAGGCAGTCGTCCTCGGTGGCCCGTTCGGCGGGCGAGTGGGAGACGCCGGTCGGGTTGCGCACGAACAGCATGGCGGTCGGAACGGCGTCGGCCAGGATGCCGGCGTCGTGTCCCGCGCCGGTGGGCAGCACGGGGGCGCCGTCGAGCCGGTCGGCGATGCGGTCGCGCAGGTCGTGCGCGAAGTCCACCACCGGGGTGAACGACTCGCGGGTGACCTCGACGCGCACCCCCTCGCCGCTCGCGTGCTCCGCCGCCGCGTCCCGGACGGCGGTGACCAGGGCGTCGAGCGTCTTCTCGTCGGGGGCGCGGGAGTCCAGCCAGGCGCGGACGCGGGAGGCGATGGCGTTGACGCCGCCCGGGTCCACGGCGATCTTGCCGAAGGTCGCCAGGGCCCCGGCCGCCGCCGCCTCGGTGCGGGCGGCGAGGACCGTGCGGGCGTAGGTGAGCATCGGGTCGTGCCGGTCGGCGAGCCGGGTGGTGCCCGCGTGGTTGGCCTCGCCGTGGAAGTCGAACCGCCAGCGGCCGTGCGGCCAGATCGCGGAGGCGACGCCGACGGGGTGCGGGGTCTCGGCCAGCGCGCGGCCCTGTTCGACGTGCAGCTCGACGAAGGCGCCGATGCGGGCCAGCCTCCCGGGGTCGGGCCCGAGGGCCTCCGGGTCGTACCCGGCGTGCTCCATGGCGTGCGCCAGGCTGACGCCGTCGGCGTCCCGCAGCCGCCGGGCGGCCTCGGGCGTGAGCTTGCCCGCGCTCAGCCGGGAGCCGGTGCAGGCCACCCCGAAGCGGGCACCCTCCTCGTCTCCGAAGTTGACGACGGCGAGCGGGCGCGTCGGTTCGGCGCCCCGGGCGCGCAGCTCGTCGAGCGCGGCGAAGGCGGAGACGACGCCGAGCGGGCCGTCGAAGGCGCCGCCGTCGGGGACGGAGTCCAGGTGGGAGCCGGTGACGACGGCGTCACCGGCGGACGGGTCGCCCTGCCAGGCCCACTGGTTGCCGTTGCGGTCGGTCTCGCAGACCAGGCCACGGGCCGTCGCCTGGTCCCGGAACCAGGCGCGGCAGTCGGTGTCGGCGGGCGTCCAGGCGTAGCGGCGGTAGCCGCCGGTGCCGGCGTCGCGGCCGATGGCCGCCAGGTCCCGCCACATCTCCAGGAAGCTCACGCCGCGCCCTCGCCCCGCTCGTCCGCGCCGTCGCCCTCGCCGTCCGGCGCGGGCCCTTCGCGCATCGGCACCCGCACCCCGCGCTCGGCGGCGACGGCTTCGGCCTGTTCGTAGCCCGCGTCGACGTGCCGGATGACGCCCATGCCCGGGTCGTTGGTGAGGACGCGGCGGATCTTCTCCCCGGCCAGCGGGGTGCCGTCGGCCACCGTGACCTGGCCGGCGTGCAGCGAGCGGCCCATGCCGACGCCGCCGCCGTGGTGGACGGAGACCCAGGAGGCGCCGGAGGCGACGTTGACCATGGCGTTCAGCAGCGGCCAGTCGGCGATGGCGTCCGAGCCGTCGAGCATGGCCTCCGTCTCCCGGTAGGGGGAGGCGACCGAGCCGCAGTCCAGGTGGTCGCGGCCGATGACGACGGGCGCGGACAGCTCGCCGCTCGCCACCATGTCGTTGAACCGCTCCCCGGCGCGGTCGCGTTCGCCCTGACCGAGCCAGCAGATGCGGGCGGGCAGCCCCTGGAAGTGGACGCGCTCCCCGGCCAGCCTGATCCAGCGGGCCAGCGACTCGTTCTCGGGGAAGAGGTCGAGGATCGCGCGGTCGGTGGCGTGGATGTCCTTCGGGTCGCCGCTGAGGGCCGCCCAGCGGAACGGGCCCTTCCCCTCGCAGAACAGCGGCCGGATGTAGGCGGGGACGAAGCCGGGGAAGGCGAACGCCCGGCCGTACCCGGCGAGCTGCGCCTCGCCCCGAATGGAGTTGCCGTAGTCGAAGACCTCGGCGCCCGCGTCCTGGAAGCCGACCATCGCCTCCACGTGCCGCGCCATCGACTCGCGGGCGCGGGCGGTGAAGTCGGCGGGCTTTTCGGCGGCGTAGGCGGCCATGTCGGCGAAGTCGACGCCGAGGGGCAGGTAGGCCAGCGGGTCGTGGGCGCTGGTCTGGTCGGTGACGATGTCGATCGGGGCGCCCATGGCCAGCAGCCGGGGCAGCAGCTCGGCCGCGTTGCCGAGCACGCCGATCGACAGCGGCCGGCGCTGGTCCCGGGCGGCGGTGGCCAGCTCCAGGGCGTGTTCCAGGGAGTCGGCGCGCTCGTCGAGGTAGCGGTGCTCGATGCGGCGGTCGATGGCGCGCGGGTCGCAGTCGACGCACAGCGCGACGCCGTCGTTCATGGTGATCGCGAGCGGCTGGGCGCCGCCCATGCCGCCGAGGCCCGCGGTGAGGGTGATCGTCCCGGCCAGCGAGCCGCCGAAGCGCTTGGCGGCGACGGCGGCGAACGTCTCGTAGGTGCCCTGGAGGATGCCCTGGGTGCCGATGTAGATCCAGGAACCCGCCGTCATCTGGCCGTACATCGTCAGGCCCAGCTGCTCCAGGCGGCGGAACTCCTCCCAGTTGGCCCAGTCGCCGACGAGGTTGGAGTTGGCCAGCAGGACGCGCGGCGCCCACTCGTGCGTCGTCATGACGCCGACCGGCCGGCCGGACTGGACGAGCATCGTCTCGTCGTCCTTGAGGGTGCGCAGGGTGCGGACCATGGCGTCGAAGGAGCGCCAGTCGCGGGCGGCCTTGCCGGTGCCGCCGTAGACGACGAGCCGGTCGGGGTGTTCGGCGACCTCGGGGTCGAGGTTGTTCTGCAGCATCCGGAGGGCGGCCTCCTGCTGCCACCCCTGAGCGCTGAGGTCGCTGCCGCGCGGGGACCGCACGGTACGCGGTCCGCTGTGCCCTGCCTGTGCCATGAGCCCTGCCTCCCGTACGGATCGGATCGATCTATTCACACACTCTACGAGCTGAATAGAACTAGTCAACAGGGCCCGCTGCCGTCCGGCCCGCGCCCTCCTCGTCCCCTTCAGCCGTCCCGCCTCCTCCCCGGCGGCGCCCCGCGTGTTTGGCTGGGGCGCATGAACGCCGAGACGCCCGACCCCACCCCGCCCGCACCGGCCGGTGATCCGGCCGCCCGCCGCGACGCCGCCGTCCGGGCGGCGGTCGAACAGCGGCTCCTCACCGAGGAGGAGCCGGTCGCCGCCCTGCTCGACGTGGACACCGTCCGCGAGGCCGTCACCTCCCTGGACGACGCCTTCCGCGCGGTGACGGCCCCCGGCACCCCGGTACTGCACACCTTCGCCGTGAAGGCGGCCTCCCTCGTCCCCGTCCTCGCCCTGCTGGCCGCCGAGGGGCTCGGCTGCGAGGTGGCCAGCCCCGGCGAGCTGGCCCTGGCCCGCGCGGCCGGGGTCGATCCGGAGCGCATCGTGCTCGACTCCCCGGCCAAGACGCCCGCCGAGCTGCGCCGCGCCCTCGCCCTCGGCGTCGCCCTCAACGCCGACAACCCCGAGGAGCTGGCCCGCATCGACGCCCTGACCGGCCCGGACGGCCCCCGCTCCCCCGTCGGCCTGCGCCTCAACCCGCAGACCGGCGCGGGCTCCATCGACGCCATGAGCACCGCCACCGCCACGTCCAAGTTCGGCGTGGCGCTGCGGGACGACGGCGCGCGCGCCTGGGTGCTGCGGGCCTACGCGGAGCGGCCGTGGCTCACCTCCGTGCACGTCCACACCGGCTCGCAGGGCATGCCGCTCGACCAGCTCGCCGACGGCGTGGCGGTGGCCTGGGAACTGGCCGAGGAGGTCAACGCCGCAGCGGGGCGGCAGCAGGTGCGGACCGTCAACCTCGGCGGCGGGCTGCCCGTCAACTTCGGCTCCGACCAGACCGACCCGACGTTCACCGACTACGCCCGGCTGCTGCGGGCCCACGTGCCCGGGCTGTTCGACGGCCGCTACCGGCTCGTCACAGAGTTCGGCCGCTCGTTGCTGGCCAAGGCCGGCACGACGGTGGCCCGCGTGGAGTACGCGAAATCGGCCGGCGGGCGGCGCATCGCGGTGACGCACGCGGGCGCCCAGGTGGCGGTGCGCACGGTCTTCGCGCCGACGTCCTGGCCGCTGCGGGTCGCCGCCTACGACGCCTCCGGCCGCCCACGGCGGGGGCCGCACGTCACGCAGGACGTCGCCGGGCCGTGCTGCTTCGCCGGGGACCTCGTGGCCACCGGCCGGGAACTGCCGGAGCTGCGCTCGGGGGACGTCGTCGGGCTGCTCGACACCGGCGCCTACTACGCCTCCACCCCGTTCGGCTACAACGCGCTGCCCCGACCCGGCGTCTACGGCTACCGGGTGGGGCGGGACGGCGTGCGGTTCGCGACCGTGCGGGCGCCGCAGACGCCCGCCGAACTGCTCGCGGAGTACGGCGGGGCGACGCCCGAGGCCCTGCTGAACGTGGCCGTCCGGCCGGCGGGCCGCTGAGGGCGGACGCCGGGCGTCAGAGGGAGGCGATGACGCGGTCGGCCAGGACGTAGACCGTCTCGTCCCCGTAGGCGAACGTCAGCGCGTAGCCGCCGGAGACCCCGGAGCCGCCGAGCAGCACCGGCGCCGACCCGGCGCGCAGGGCGCCGGAGAGCCGGTGGGCGGTGTCCTGGTGCCCGGGCGAGAGGCAGAGCGTGGTGCCGTCGGCGAAGACGTACACGTCCAGCGTGCCGAGCGGGCCGGGCCGGACGTCGGTCAGCTCGGTGCCCGCCGAGGCCACGGCGGCCAGCCGCTCGACGGTGAGCTGCGCCTCGTCCTCCACGCCCCCGCTCTGCGCCGGCACCACCGGTTCACCGGAAAGAGTGTGGTGCGGGTTGGATGGGTGACGGCGCCGGGCCGCGGCCCGTCCGGCGGCCTCCGCGTCGGCACGAGCGGCCTCCGCCGCGTCGGCGTGCGCCGCCTCGACGTGGGCGGGCTCGGCGTGGGCGGAGTCGACGTCCGTGGGACCGGCGTCCGTGGGGCCGACCTCCACCGACCCGGCGTCCGCAGACCCGGTACGGGTGGGCTCCCCGCGCGTCGGCTCGACGGACCCGGCCTCCGGCAGGGCGGCCCCCGGCAGGCTCTCCGGATACGGGAAGACCTCCGGAAGCGGCTCCGGGAAGGGCGGCAGCGGCGAGAAGCCACCGTCCGGGCGCGGACCGCCGGAACGGTCACCCGCCTCCCGGTCGGGCTGACGCGGCAGCAGCGGGCCCGCCTCCGGCCCGTCGGCCACCTCGTCGAGCAGGGCGTCCAGCAGGGCGGCGTCCACGGCGCTCACGCCGTAGTCCTGATGGCTCCCGTAGGGGCCGTCGCCGAAACCGACGCCGTCCTCGGTGGCGCGGGCCTCCTGCGCGGCCCAGAAGGCCCGCGCCTCCGCCAGCTCGCGCTCCCGCTCGGCGGCGAGTGCCTCCGCCACGGCCGCCCTCACCTCGTCGCCGACGGGCGCGGTGTGGGCGGTGGACAGCGCGGTCGCCGGGGCGTCGGTCCGGGTCCGCACCACCAGGTCACGGCGGAGCCCGGCCACCTCGCGACGCAGCCCGCGCACGGCGTGCAGGGCGGCTCCGCTCAGCACCGCGACGACCACGGCGGCCAGCAGCAGGATGAGGGATATGGCGATCACTGGACGTACTCCCGACTCGGCTTCAGCCCCGAATTCCTACCTCACCTTTACCGCGCTCCGGGCTCAAGCACAGCGGAAAACATCACAAACAGTGCATGCACCCCCGAGCAGACCTCTGGCCAAAGCCTCACTGAGCTGCGAAAAGGCTACGCCCGTGGGACGGACATCACATCCCGGTACCGGTTTTCCCAGGTTGCGGGGGTGCCGGAGGCGGGTCAGCCGCGCGGCCCCGGCGGGTCAGCCTCCGCCGGGGCGCCTCCGGACACGCCCGGAGCCCCGGCGGAGGCCGGGGCTCCGGGGCGGGGGCCGGGCGGCCCCGGCGGGTCAGCTGAGCCGTTCGAGGACCATGGCCATGCCCTGTCCGCCGCCGACGCACATCGTCTCCAGGGCGAACTGCTTGTCGTGCCACTGGAGCGAGTTGATCAGCGTCGTGGTGATGCGCGCACCGGTCATGCCGAAGGGGTGACCGACGGCGATCGCACCGCCGTTGACGTTCAGCCGGTCCAGGTCGATGCCCAGGTCCCGGTAGGAGGGGATCACCTGTGCTGCGAACGCCTCGTTGATCTCGACGAGGTCGATGTCACCGATCGTCAGACCGGCCCGCGCGAGGGCCTGCTTGCTGGCCTCGACGGGGCCGTAGCCCATGATCTCGGGCGACAGCCCCGACACACCGGTGGAGACCACGCGGGCCAACGGCGTGATGCCCAGCTCGTGGGCCTTCGTGTCGGACATGACGACCAGCGCGGCAGCGCCGTCGTTGAGCGGGCAGCAGTTGCCCGCCGTCACCAGTCCGTCGGGGCGGAAGACGGGCTTGAGGCCCTCGACGCCCTCCAGGGTGACGCCGGCGCGCGGGCCGTCGTCCTTGCTGACGACCGTGCCGTCCGGCGTGGTCACCGGGGTGATCTCGCGCTCCCAGAAGCCGTCCGCGATGGCCTTCTCGGCGAGGTTCTGCGAGCGGACGCCGAACTCGTCCATGTCCCGACGGGTCACGCCCTTCAGCCGGGCCAGGTTCTCCGCCGTCTGCCCCATCGCGAGGTACACGTCGGGCAGCTCGCCGTTCTCGCGCGGGTCGGTCCAGCCCTCGCCGCCCTGCTCGGCGCGGGCGGCGGTGCGGGCCTCGGCGTCGGCGAAGATCGGGTTGTGCGTGCCGGGCATCCCGTCCGAGGTGCCGTTCACACTGCGGGAGACGGTCTCGACACCGGCCGAGATGAAGACGTCGCCCTCCCCGGCCTTGATGGCGTGCAGGGCCATCCGCGTCGTCTGGAGCGAGGAGGAGCAGTACCGGGTGATGGTGCAGCCGGGCAGGTGGTCCATGCCGAGCTGCACGGCGACCACCCGGCCGAGGTTGTGGCCCTGCTCGCCACCGGGCAGGCCGCAGCCGAGCATGAGGTCGTCGATGTCGCGCGGGTCGAGCTGCGGGACCTTGGCCAGGGCGGTGCGCACGATCTCCGTGGTGAGGTCGTCAGGACGGACGTCCTTGAGCGACCCCTTGAAGGCACGTCCGATGGGTGAGCGGGCGGCAGAAACGATCACTGCTTCGGGCATGACGGCTCCAGGAAGACGGACGGGCCAGGACTGTCTGGGAAGCTACCCGTGCGTAGCGCCGAGGTCACGGCTCCCGCCGTGTGACACGGCTCGCAGCGACGCCCGGACGGCCGAGGGTACCGGTTCGGACCGAACAGACGTCACCGAAACGGTGAGATCCAGACAGAATCGGATGAATCACCCCGGGAAGGGACAGGGCTGGTCAAGGCGGCCCGACGACCGGTCCAGACCCGCTGGAACCACGTCACGCGCACGGAACAATTTCCCTTCTTTCCCTCGTTCCCCTGGTGGACTACCGTGCGGTCTTTGCTTAAGCATTACCCTGGTCCAAGAAGCCGTGCCGTGCGGCCATGGAGGAGTGAGATGAGGAGCAGCAACCCGGTCTTCTCGCGTCGGGGGTTCAGTCGGGACGGGCACGCCGGCTTCCAGGCCGGTCAGCCGCAGGCCGGGAACCCCTACGCGGCGGCCCCCACGGGCAACCCGTACGCGCAGCCCCAGGCAGGCAACCCCTACGCCCAGCCGCAGCAGGGAACGGGCTTCCCGCCCGCCGCCCCGCCGCAGACCGACCGCATGACGATGGACGACGTCGTCTCGCGCACCGCGATGACGCTCGGCACCGTCGTGCTGGCCGCCACCGGCGCCTGGGTGCTGAACGTCGGCCTGGGCATCGCCCTGGTCGCGGCGTTCGTCGCATTCGGCCTCGGGATGTGGCAGGCGTTCAAGCGCCAGGCGTCGCCGGCCCTGATCATGGCCTACGCCGTGTTCGAGGGCGTCTTCCTCGGCGCGATGAGCAACTTCATCAACCAGTACGCACCGGGTGCCGCCATGCAGGCGGTGATCGGCACCATGGCCGTCTTCGGCGCGGTGCTGTTCCTGTACAAGTCCCGGATCATCCGGGTCAACGCCCGCTTCGCCCGCTTCGCCATCGCGGCGGGCATCGGCTACGGGCTGCTGTGCCTGGTGAACCTCGGCTTCGCGCTGTTCGGCGCGGGTGACGGCTGGGGCTTCCGCACCGGGGGCATCGGCATCCTGATGGGCATCGCCGGCGTCGTCATCGCCTCGCTGTTCCTCGCTCTGGACTTCAAGCAGGTCGAGGACGGCATCGCCTACGGCGCGCCGCGCGAGGAGGCATGGCTGGCCGCCTTCGGTCTGACCATGACCCTGGCCTGGATCTACTTCGAGTTCCTGCGCCTGGCGTTCATCCTCAACAGCGGTGACTGACGCCCCGCCCCCGAGGGGGCGGTGAGCGGTTCGTCATGACGACGGCCCCCCGAGGCGCTTCGCCTCGGGGGGCCGTTCGTCTGTGCCGTGCCCCGCCCGGCCGGGGTCGGCTCGGCGGGTGTGTCACGGGTACCGGCCCGGTGCGGGTCCCGGGCGCGGTGCGGGTCAGCGGGGGTGTGCGGGTTCGGACGCCGGCGCTCGCGGACCTCAGTGCTCGCGGAACGTCAGTGCTTGCGGGCGGCACGGCCGCGGCGGAGGTCGTGCTCGTGGATGATGGCCTTGGCGTGGCCGTAGGCGAGCTGATGCTCCCCGCGCAGCCAGTTCACCTTGTCCTCGAAGCGGAAGAAGGACGGGCCGTCGTCGACGGTCCGCATCCAGTCGCAGACCTCCCGGCCCGTGCACGCGGGGATGCGGGACAGCAGGTTCTGATGGGTCTCGTCGGAGAAGAGTTGGGACATCGGCGCCTCCGGACGCTCTCGCTGAGTCCTTCCCGACACCGTGCCCGAGAGCGCACCCGTTGGCAACAGGCCCTCACCGGCCGGGCACACCCCCGAGCGCCCCGCATAGGCTGGCGGACGTGCTCGATGTGACGCCCCTGATGACCGCCGTCGACGCGCTGGCCGACCGGCTGCGCTCCATGCCCCAGAGCGCGCTGCGGCGCGGCGCCTCGGCGCGCGCCCTGGAGTTGGCCCGCGACCTCGCCGTCCGTGCGCAGCGGCTGGAGGAGCCGGGGCGGCCGCCGCGCGAGCTGCCGGACGCCGGACTGTTCGCCGTCGGCGACCAGGTCGCCGTCGCCGGGCACGACCTGGCCGAGGCGCTGCGCGCCGACGGGACGCCGCAGGCCCTGGCCGACGCCGTCGAGCGGGTGAGCGCCACCACCCGCGCCCTGCCCTGACGCGGCGGCCCCGCGACGGGCTCAGGGCAGGAACAGCCCCCGCTCGGCGGCCCGCGCGTCGAACTCCTCCAGCCGGGCCTGCGCCTCCGGGAGTTCGTCGCACATCGCCTCCAGCAGTACCCTGCCCAGCAGCATCGGCGCGCAGGCGGTGTCGAAGACGAGCCCGGTGCCGACGGCTGCGGGCAGCAGGATGTCCTCCGGCCGCGCCACCGGCGCGAACGCGCTGTCGGCGACCAGGACGACGCGCAGGCCCACCGCGCGGGCCTGCTCAAGGGCGTCCAGCACCTCGCGCGGGTGCCGGGGCAGCGCGAAGCACAGCAGCGCGCTGGCCCCGGCCCGGGCTGCGGTGTCGATGCGGTCGGCCAGCATCGTGCCGCCCTCGTCGAGCAGCCGGACGTCGGGGTGGACCTTGGCGGCGAAGTACGCGAACCCGCGCGCCTGCGCCGACGCCGCGCGCAGTCCGAGGACGGGCAGCGGCCGGGAGGCCGCCAGGACGCGCGCGGCCTCGGCGACGGGGGCGGGGTCGGCGAGCTGGGCCGCCAGCAGGCGCAGGTTCTCGATCTCCGCCCGGACGGCCTGCTGGTAGGCGTTCGCCGTCGCGTCGACGTCCGCCTCCGCCCCGCCGTCGCCGGGCGCCTCCCGCAGGTGGCGGCGGAGCGCCGGATAGCCGTCGAAGCCCAGCGCGACCGCGAAACGGGTGACCGAGGGCTGGCTCACACCGGCCAGCTCGGCCAGCTCCACGCTGGAGAGGAACGGCGCGTCGTCGGCCCGCCGCACCATGCAGTGCGCGATCCGCCGCTGCGTCGGGGTCAGCCGGTGTCCCTCGAACAGCTTGTGCAGCCGCGCCGCCGCGCCGGCCATGGCCTCCACCGCCCTCCGTGTGCATTCATCCGTCAACGTCGTTGCATGACTCTATGCAACGACGGGCGGTCCCGTGGTCCGAGAGGGGGGTTAGCCCCCGTGCCACAGGCCCCCGGCGAGGGCTAGCGTCACCGGTATGAGTGGAGCAGACCCCGAGCTGAGGCGGGAACTGGACGCGACGTTGCGGACCCGCGAGGACCTGGGCCCCGACTACGACGACGCCCTCCTCGACGCGTTCCTGGAGAAGGTCGACCAGCGGCTGGACGAGGTCGTCGACACCCGGGTCCGCCGACGGCTGGCCGAGCAGCGTATGACCGCCGTGCGCGAGGAGTCCGGGCGGCGGCCGTTCGACGGGCCCACGGGCCCGGGCGCCGCCTTCGCGCTGGCCCTGACCTCCCTGGTGCTGGCGATCCCGTTGACGGCGATCGCCGGTGACCAGGCGGGCCTGCCCGGCCTGCTCATCGTGTGGGCCGGCGTGGTCGGCGTCAACGCGGTGAACGCCGCAGGACGGCTGACCCGCACGCAGCGGGAGGACCGCCGCGCGGACGACTGACCGCACGCGAAGGGGGGGGACCGTCGCACCCCGGTCGAGCCGACCGGGGACGGGACCGCGACGGTCCCCCTGGGCGCGTGGAACGGGCCCTGACGGCACTGCTCCGGGAGCCGCTCCGGAGTGCCGCCGCGCATCGGCGCCGTTGCCGACGTCGATCATCCTGCCCGGCGCCCGTTAACCGGCCGTTGCACGCCTGTGACACCTGGGGCACGTCCCGCCCGGCGGCGCTTCTCGGCATGGGAGGGCCGGCGCGCTCCCGCAGGCCGGAGGGTGCGTCACGCCATCGCCAGCCATGCGCTCAGGCACACGAAGCAGGCGGCGAACACCCCGCGAATGCCGGTCATCACCCTCGGACGACCCAGCACGCGGTGGCGCACGGCGGCGGCGCACAGCCCGTAGGCGGTGAAGACGAGGAAGGTCACCGCCATGAAGACGGCGCTGAGCCGCAGCATCACGCCGAGGGAACCGGACTCGTCCGCAGGCACGAACTGCGGCAGGAACGCGACGAAGAACATCGTGAGCTTCGGGTTGAGAAGGTTGATCAACGCCCCGGAAGCGATCACACGAGCCGTCGACCGCGACTCGACCTCCCCCTCGACGGCCAGCGCCTCCTTGTCGCGAAACGTCGCCCACGCCATGTAGAGGAGGTAGCCGACACCGAGGTACTTCACCGCCTCGTAGACGAGGACGCTGGTGTGCAGCAGCGCGGCGAGCCCGGTGATCGTCGCCATCAGATGCGGCACGATGCCAAGGGTGCAGCCGAGCGCGGCGACCACACTCGCCCGGCGGCCGTGGGACAACCCGGCGGCCAGGGTGTACACCACGCCGGTGCCGGGGGTGACCACCACGACCAAGGTGGTCAGCAGGAACGCGATGCTCAAGGGGACCTCCGCCCTGTGTCAGGTCCCCCCACCCTGGTCCCGGCGACGGTCCGGCGGACAGAGCCAAAGCACGCCCGGATTGGTGGTCCATATCGCGTCGCCGCACCGGACCCGAGTGCGGAGGCCGAGCCCCACCCGCCATGGGTGGGGCCCGGCCTCCGCAGGGGTGGTGTGGCGCGTCACTTCGCCACCCGTGACCTGGTCACCGTCAGGGAATGGCCCGCACGTTGCCGTGGTCGGCGAGAAAGGCCAGGACGTCCTGACGGGTGACGATGCCCGTGGGCTTGCCGTCCACCAGGACCACCGCGGCGTCCCGTCCCTCCAGCGCGGCCGCCACCTTGGCCACCGGCTCGCCCGAGCCGACGACCGGGAGCGGCGGACTCATGTGCGTGTCCAGCGGATCGTTCGGCCCGGCGTGGTCGGCGTACAGGGCGTGGAGCAGTACGCGCTCCTCCACGGCCCCGATCACCTCACCGGCCATCACGTCCGGGTGCCCGGCTCCCGGTGCGACCACCGGCATCTGCGAAACCCCGTACTCCCGCAGCACCTTGATCGCCTCGCCCACGGTCTCGGTCGGGTGCATGTGCACGAAGTTCGGGATGCCCTCCGCCTTCAGCCCGAGCACGTCACCGGCCGTCGGCTCCGAGACCGGCTGGTCGCTGAACCCGTGCTGGCTGATCCAGTCGTCGTTGAAGATCTTGGAGAGGTAGCCGCGTCCGCTGTCGGGGAGGATCACCACGACGACGTCCTCCGGCGTCAGCCGCTCCGCGACGCGCAGTGCGGCCACGACCGCCATCCCGCAGGAGCCGCCGACCAGCAGGCCCTCCTCCTTGGCGAGGCGGCGCGTCATCTGGAAGGAGTCCTTGTCGGACACGGCGATGATCTCGTCGGTGACCTCGCGGTCGTAGGCGGAGGGCCAGAAGTCCTCGCCGACGCCCTCCACGAGGTAGGGGCGCCCGGAGCCGCCGGAGTAGACCGAGCCCTCCGGGTCGGCGCCGACGATCCGGACGCGGCCGTCCGACACCTCCTTGAGGTAGCGGCCGGTCCCCGAGATCGTCCCACCGGTGCCGATGCCCGCGACGAAGTGCGTGATGCGGCCCTCGGTCTGCTCCCACAGCTCGGGGCCGGTCGTCTCGTAGTGCGAGCGCGGGTTGTTGACGTTGCTGTACTGGTCCGGCTTCCAGGCGTTCGGAGTCTCCCGGACCAGCCGGTCGGACACGTTGTAATAGGAGTCGGGGTGCTCCGGGGCGACCGCCGTGGGGCAGACGACGACCTCGGCGCCGTACGCGCGCAGCACGTTGATCTTGTCCGTGGACACCTTGTCCGGGCAGACGAAGATGCAGCGGTAGCCCTTCTGCTGGGCGACGATCGCCAGCCCGACACCGGTGTTCCCCGACGTGGGCTCCACGATCACTCCGCCCGGCCGCAGCTCGCCCGACCGCTCGGCCGCCTCGATCATGCGGACGGCGATGCGGTCCTTCACCGAGCCGCCCGGGTTGAAGTACTCCACCTTGGCCAGGACGGTGGCCCCGGAGGTGGACGTCACGTTGTTCAGCTTGACCAGCGGGGTGTTGCCGACCAGCTCGATCATCGACTCGTGATACTGCAATGTGGTCTCCGCATTGGAAGGGGCGACCGCGGTCGCGGTCCCGTGACAGCAGCCTATTCCGCACACCGGGGTCACGGGGCGTTGCAGCAGGTACGCATCGGGGCAACAACCGAGTAGGCACACGACGGCGACGGGGGGCGCAGCGGCCGTCCACGGCGGACGGCGGTGGGCACGGGCCGGGCACGGAGCGGCCACGGAGCGGGCCACGCGGACACGGGAAGGCGGGGAAGCGGATGTCGAGAGCGAGGGTGGCACGGCGCATCGCGGCGGCCGCGGCGTACGGCGGGGGCGGGATCGGCCTGCTGAGCGGCGCGGCGGTGGGGCTGCTGGTGGCGGAGGTCCAGCTGACCCGGCGGAAGGTCGGCGTCCCGCTGGACGACCCGCCCGGGGCCGACGGGCTGTACGGCGGCGGCTTCGGGGAGCGCGGGGTGCCGCCGCTGCGGCTGGCGTTCCTCGGCGATTCGACGGCCGCCGGGCAGGGCGTCCACCGGGCCCGGCAGACCCCGGCCGCGCTCGTGGCCTCGGGACTGTCGGCCGTCGCCGAGCGACCGGTGCGGCTGCGCAACGTCGCCGTCACCGGCGCCTGCTCCGACGATCTCGACCACCAGGTCTCCCGCGTCCTGGCCGACCTCGACCGGGTGCCCGACGTCTGCGTCATCATGGTCGGGGCCAACGACGTCACCGAGCGGGTGCCGCTGAGCCAGTCCGTGCGGTACCTGTCGGACGCGGTGACGCGGCTGTGTTCGGCCGGCTGCGAGGTCGTCGTCGGCACCTGTCCCGACCTGGGGTCGGTGGAGCCGATGGGGCAGCCTCTGCGGTGGCTCGCCCGGCGGCTGAGCCGGCAGCTGGCCGCCGCGCAGACGATCGCGGTCGTCGCCCGGGGCGCGCGGACGGTCTCGCTGGGCGACCTGCTGGGCCCCGAGTTCGCCGCCAACCCCCGCGAGCTGTTCGGGCCCGACCACTACCACCCCTCCGCCGAGGGTTACGCGACGGCCGCCATGGCCGTCCTGCCGTCGGTGTGCGGCGCCCTCGGACTGTGGCCGGAGGCGGAGGAGCGGCCGGACGCGGCCAGGCGCGAGGGCCTGCTGCCCGTCGCCCACGCGGCGGTGCGGGCAGCCGCCGAGGGCGGCACGGAGGTCAGCGACGCGCGGGGCCCCTGGGCCCTCCTGCGCCACCGCCGACGCCGTCGCCCCGCCGCGCAGGACCCGTCCCCGACGGACCGGGCTCCGGACGGCCAGGGTTCCGACGTGGCGGCGCGCGCCGACCGCCCCACCACCTGACCGTCGGCCCCGGCTCGCTCAGATCGCGTCAACTCCTGCCTGCCGGACGCATATTCGCGGCGCGGTGTCAGACCGGGGCCGTACGGTGGTCCCCATGACTTCCTCCCCGCTCGCCGACGCCCCGCGCCCCGCGGCGGCCGCCGACGTGAACGACGCCATCCGGCGCCTGATGGAGCAGCCGGCCGACACCCGGCGGGCCGAGGAGTACGTCCGCCTGCTGTCCCTGTGGGCCGACACCACCACCGACTGGACCACCGCCGCCTGACCCCGTCCGTCGGCCCGGACGGCGGGCTGGCCGGTGTGCGGGATGGTGTGCGGGCTCCGTTCCGGGAGGCGGTTCGAGCCCCTCGTGTCTCCTGGCGCGCCGGCTGCGGGCGCCGGCGTGCCCGGAGCCGGACTCGAACCGGCACGGCCCACGAGGCCAACGAGGTTTAAGCTCGTCGTGTCTGCATTCCACCATCCGGGCACCGGCCTCCGGGGCGCGCCGTGGAACGGCGACCCGTTCCGGGGTGCGGAACGAGAGTAACCGGATCTGTGCATCGAACGTCGCGTTCGGTGAGCGATGTTGTCTTATTTTATTGGCGCCTGACGGAGCGTCAGGCGCAGAAGCAGGGGGCGGGGGTCCGCCGCTGGCATATGCCGACGAGCGAGGATTGTCGCAAAGTCGCCCTGTTGACGGACTGGGCGGCTCAGGGTCCGGGTCGGGGTCGGTCGGGGGGTCCGTCATCCCCAGGGAGGACCGCCGCCGCCCCGGACGTCCGCCGGAAGGCGGCCCCAAGACGGGCAGTGCGGGGGATCCGCGGGGCGGATCGGGGGCCGAGGATGGAGGTGTTCCCTTGACCTCCGTCCGACAGGAGCCCGTTCCCGTGACCACCAGCATCCAGCCCGTCCCGGCCACCCTCAGCGGCGGCCTGGCCGCCGCGAGCGCCACCGACCTGTCGAAGGTCTACGGCGCGGGTGAGACCAAGGTGACCGCTCTGGACCGGGTCTCCGTCGACTTCCGGCAGGGCGAGTTCACCGCGATCATGGGGCCCTCCGGTTCCGGCAAGTCCACCCTCATGCACTGCATGGCCGGTCTGGACTCCGTCTCCAGCGGCTCGGCCCGCATCGGCGACACGGAGTTGACCACGCTGAAGGAGAAGAAGCTCACCCAGCTGCGGCGGGACAAGATCGGCTTCATCTTCCAGGCGTTCAACCTCCTGCCCACGCTGAACGCGCTGGAGAACATCACCCTGCCGCTGGACATCGCGGGGCGGAAGGTGGACCGGGCCTGGCTGAACCAGGTGGTCGACACCGTCGGGCTGAGCGGGCGGCTGGGACACCGGCCGAGCCAGCTCTCGGGCGGTCAGCAGCAGCGGGTGGCCGTCGCCCGCGCCCTGGCGTCCCGACCCGAGATCATCTTCGGCGACGAGCCCACCGGCAACCTGGACTCCCGGGCGGGCAGCGAGGTGCTGGGCTTCCTGCGCAACTCCGTGCGCGAACTGGGCCAGACGGTCGTGATCGTCACCCACGACCCGGTGGCGGCCTCCTACGCGGACCGGGTCGTCTTCCTGGCCGACGGCCGCATCGTGGACGACATGGCGGCGCCCACGGCCGAGAAGGTCCTGGAGCGCATGAAGGGCTTCGACGCCAAGGGCAGGACGAGCTGAGGCCGCCGGCCCGGCCCTCCGTCCCCCCATCCACCCCCGCTGTGTGACACAGCCCGTGACCTGTCTGTAGGACTTCCCATGCTCCGTACCGCTGTGCGCAACGTGCTCGCGCACAAGGCCCGGCTGCTGATGACCATGCTCGCCGTACTGCTCGGCGTGGCCTTCGTGTCCGGCACCCTGGTGTTCACCTCCACGCTCTCGACGGCGTTCCAGAAAAGCTCCGAGAAGGGCTTCGACCACGTCGACGTCGCCGTCCGTCCCGACTCCTCGCAGTCCTCGACCCCCGGTGACGCACCGGCGCTGAGCCAGGACCTGCTGGCGGAGACCGCCGCGCTGCCGGGCGTGGCGGAGGCGACGGGCTCGGTGTCCGGGTTCGCCGCCCTGGCCGACAAGGACGGCAAGCTCGTCGGCCAGGGCTGGTCGACGAGGGGCGCCAACCACTACGCCGGTGAGGACGGCCGCGACGACCGCTACACGATGCGGGAGGGCCGTGCGCCGGAGCGGGCCGGCGAGGTCGCGCTGGACGCGAAGACCGCCGAGCGCACGGGCTACGAGGTCGGTGACACCGTGCGGATGTCCGTGGACGGTCCCGTCCGCAGCGAGAAGGTCACCGGTGTCTTCACCACGGACGACGGCAACGTCGCCGCCGGCGGCACCCTCGTCCTCTTCGACACCGCCACCGCCCAGCGGCTCTACGCCGCCCCGGGCGAGTTCTCCGAGATCACGCTGACCGCCGCCCCGGGCACCTCGCAGGCCGAACTGCGCGGCGCCGTCGAGGAGATCCTGCCGAAGACGGCCGAGGCCGTCACCGGCGAGAAGCTCGCCGCCGACCAGTCGAAGGGGATCGAGGCGGAGTTGAGCGGGATGCGGACGGGCATGCTCGTCTTCGCGGGCATCGCCCTGTTCGTGGGCGTGTTCATCATCGCCAACACCTTCACGATGCTGGTCGCGCAGCGGACGAAGGAGCTGGCACTGATGCGGGCGGTGGGCGCGAGCCGCCGTCAGGTGACGCGCTCGGTGCTGATCGAGGCGTTCGTCGTCGGCGCGGTCGCGGGGGTCACCGGTCTGGCCGCCGGCGTGGGCATCGCGGCCGGTCTGCGCGCTCTGATGGGATCCCTCGGCGTCACCGTGCCGGACGGTCCGCTGAGCGTGACCGGTAGCACCGTTCTCGTCTCCCTGGCCGTGGGCACGGTGATCACCGTGCTGGCCGCGTGGCTGCCGGCGCGCCGGGCCGCGAAGATCCCTCCGGTGGCCGCGATGAGCAGCCTCCACGCCGCTCCCACGACGCGCGGCCTCGTGGTGCGCAACACCATCGGCTCGGTCCTGGTGGCCGCCGGTGCGGGGCTGGTGCTGCTGGGCACGGGCATGGACGCGGACTCCGCGAAGGGTCCGATGGGCCTGGGCGCCGCCGTCATGGTGATCGGCGTGTTCGTGCTGACGCCGCTGCTGTCCCGTCCGCTCATCGCCACCGCCGGGCCGCTGCTGCGGGTGTTCGGCGTCTCGGGGAAGCTGGCGCGGCAGAACGCCGTCCGCAACCCCCGCCGCACGGCGGCCACCGCTTCGGCGCTGATGATCGGTCTGACGCTGATCACCGGACTGACCGTCCTGGCCGGGGGTGCGCAGAAGGGCATCGAGAAGATGGCCGCGGACGCGCTGAAGGCCGACTACGTGGTCAGCATGGCGAACTTCAAACCACTCTCCCCCGAGGTCGAGGAGACGCTCGCGGCCGACGAGCGGCTGACCGCCGTCAGCCCGCTGCGCAGCTCGCCCGCCGAGATCGACGGCGACACCGAGTGGCTGACGGGCGTCAACGGGGAGCACATCGACGACCTGCTCTCGCTGGACTTCACCGACGGCTCCCTGGCCGCCCTCGGCGGCACGAAGGCCGTCGTCGACCGGGAGACGGCCGAGCGGTACGACTGGGAGGTCGGCTCGACGTTCCCGGCGACCTTCGAGGACGGCGAGCGCGGGGAGCTCACGGTCGCGGGCGTGTACGAGGGCAACGAGATGGTGCAGGGCATCATGCTCGACACCGCCGTCCTGGACCCGCACCTGCAGCGGGTGGACAGCATGCAGGTCCTCGTGAAGGCGGAGGACGGCACGAGCGGGGCGACGCAGTCGGCGTTGGAGGCCGCCCTGGGCGACAACCCGGCCGTGCTGGTGCAGGACAAGGAGGCCATGTCCGAGGAGATCGCCTCCATGTTCACGTTCATGCTGAACATGCTCTACGGGCTGCTGGCCATGGCCGTCATCGTGGCGGTGCTGGGGGTGATCAACACTCTGGCGATGTCGGTGTTCGAGCGGTCCTCGGAGATCGGGATGCTGCGGGCGATCGGTCTGGACCGCCGGGCGGTGAAGCGGATGGTGCGGCTGGAGTCCGTGGTGATCTCGCTCTTCGGCGGCGTCATGGGCATCGGGCTGGGCGTCTTCTTCGGCTGGGCCGCCGGGGAGATCGTCGGCAGCGAGCTGTCGACGTACGAACTCGTGCTGCCGTGGGGCCGGATGGCGGTGTTCCTGGCCCTGGCCGCCGTGGTGGGCGTGCTGGCGGCCCTGTGGCCGGCGCGCCGGGCCTCCCGCCTGAACATGCTGGCGGCGATCAAGGCCGAGTAGGCCACCGGTGGAGGGCGAGCGGTCGGACGGTCGCCCTCCACCGGAGCGGACGTCCCACGGTCCCGGTGCGCACCCGCGCGCCGGGACCGCGCGCGTTCCGGGCAGGGTGGTGTCTCCCGTCGGCGGTGAGCCTCTGACCGGCCGCGACGGGCGCGGCGCCGGGCGACGGCCGGCCGGAGACCCGGCGGGAACGGCCTGCGGGAACGGCCGACGGGAACCGGGTGGGAGCGAAAGAGGACGCCGCCGGGGCACCGTTTGACCTCAGCAACGGCAAGCGCGGTCCGAGGAGGAATTCGGTGGCTACTCTGCTCGACTCCCACGACGCCCGGAAGTCCGCCGCCACGGCGGCGGGGCAGGCCCCGGAGAACTCCACCGGCTGGTCGCGCCTGCTGGGTCTGGCGGCCTGCCGAGGGGCACGCTTCCGCTTCGGCCCGACGGCCGGCGAGGCCGCCGCCCGCTGCGTCCTGCTGCGCGTCAAGCGCGGCCGGCGCACGCTGCGGCACGTGATCGCCGTCGTTCCGGAGCAGCGCACCCTGGATCTGATCGCCGTCGCCCGGCTCTACGGCGGGGCCTCGGCCGGGTTCGTCACGCCGGAGACGGCCGACGCCCTCACCGGGTGCACGGACCGTCAGGTGCCGCCCTACTCGCCGGATCCGGGCCTTGAGGTGGTGCTGGACCAGAGCCTGCGGGACGCGCCGGAGATCGGCTTCAACGACGTCCGTCCCGAGGTGGCGGTCACGTTCGCCACCGAGGACTACACGACCCTCGCCACGCCGCGCGTCGCGGCGATCACCGCGACGGCCTGAACCGCCCGGCCCACCGGGCACCGCCGGGTCCGTCCCGGCACCACGGCTCCGGGCTGTGGTACGGCGTCTCCCCCGTTGACCCGTGCCACAGTCCGGTTCAGGGCTGCCCGCGCACGGGACGCGTGCGGTATCGGACCGGGAACAGGGCGGCGCATCATCGAGAGCACACGTTGCCTCCGAGGAGCCACAGCATGCCCAAGATCGCACTCCTGTCCGGCAGTCTGCGCCGGGAATCGTCCAACACGGCCGTCATCGCCACGATGCGTCGCATCCTCGAGCAGCAGGAGGGCTGCGAGGCGGTCGACATCGCGCTCCGGTCCTTCCCGCCGTTCGACGAGGACGTCGAACGTTCGGGCGGCACCCAGGAGTTGCGGGCCGTCTCGGCGCTGGTGGCCGGGTCGGACGCGCTCGTCATCAGCTCGCCCGCCTACAACGGCTACCCCCCGGGGATGCTCAAGAACGCCCTCGACTGGTTGTCCCGGCCGCCGGGCGGCGGCGTCATCAAGGGCATGCCCGTCGGGATCGCCAGCGCCTCGCCCGGTCGCGCGGGCGGGGCGAACGTACAGCCCCGGCTGGCCGAGATCCTGACCAACTCCGGTGCGTCGGTGGTCGAGTGCGCCACGCCCGTCGCCGTGGGCAACGCGGTCGCGCTGCGCACCCCGGAGGGGATCATCACGGACGCCGCCGTACTCGCCGACCTGGAACGGCTCGTCGCGGACGTGCTGGCCGCCGTCGGCGCGCCGGCCACCGCGCCCGTGACCGGGTAGGTCCGGGGCGCCCGCCGCGCTCCCCGCCGCCGTCTCCCCGCCGTCTCCGCCGCCGTCCGGCCCCTGCCGGACGGCGGCTTTCGCGTGCTCCCGGGCGACCACATGCGATACGCATATGCCCACTCTAAGCACTCCTTCAACCCCTGGTGAATTAAGTGTTCCGCTTCGCTTGATTTCACACTTCCGCTTGACAGGAATGCGGTAGTAACCTGCCAGTGGCCAAGGAGGAACGGCCCGGGAAGAGATGCTGCGACTCTCGACACATCGAAAGGCGAACACCAGTCGAGAGGGCAAGAGAATGCGCGTGAAGCTGAGCGGCATGGTCGGAATCCTCGCAGCAGCAGCGTTCTCGTGGGGGGTTGTCATGGGGACACCTGGGGACGACGACAACGGGCTCGTGGTCAGAGCCGACGGCACGGGCGAGATGGTGATCCTGGAGGACAAGGGCAACCCGTGACCGGGCGGCACGACCGGACGCGCGTCGGATCTTCTGAGGGACGGTATCCCGACTCAGAAGATCCGTCGCGCGTTTTCGGGTACGCCCATGCGCTGGAACAACTCGTCCGCCTGCCGCAGGAAATCCTCGGCGGCGGCATGATCGCCCAGACTCCTACTCGCTTCGGCGAGACTGTCAAGGGCCTGCGCCATCTCGAATCGGAAATTGATGGTCGCGGCCAGGTCATATGCACGGCGACTGCGGATCATCGATTCCTCGGCCTCGCCGAGTGCGAGGAACACCCGGCCCGCCATGCTCTCCACCGCGGCCTGCCGCACGGCGACGTCCTTCTTCGCCGGAATGTCCAGGGCCTGCTCGATGTACCGCCGGGCCTCCTGGGGCCGGGCCAGCATGATGTGCGCCCCCGCGTGCTGCGCGAGGATGAGCGCCGTGGCCGACGGGCCGTGCCAGTCCTCGCACAGGCGCAGTGCCTCACCCAGCTCCTCCAGCGCCCGGTCGGGGCGGCGCAGGCCGATCAGCGCGAAGCCGAGGCTGGAGCGGGCGACGATGGTGTGGCCGAGGTCCCCGATGTTCTGCCAGATGGCGATGGCCCGCTCGGCCGCGTCGGCCGCCTCCTCGAACTTGCCCAGCCGCACGGTGACGGAGCTGAGCACGTTGAGCGTGCCGGCCAGTTCGCGCGGCGCGCCGAGCTCCTGCTCCAGCAGGCTCGCGCCCTCCAGGAAGCCGAGCGCCTGGTGGAAGTCGCCGAGGCTGTTGTAGATCTGGCCCAGTCGGCCCATGCAGCCGGCCTCGCTCTCCCGGTCGCCCAGTGAGCGGGCGAGTCCCAGGGCCTCCTCCAGACAGGTGATTCCCTCCTCGAACGCCCCCACCCGCCAGTGCTCCATGGCGAGCGTGGCCAGCATGAGGAGCAGCAGTTCACCGTCCTTCAGCCGGCGGGCGGCGTCCACCGCCAGCACGCAGGCCCGGCGCGAGTCCCGGGTGTGGTTGCGGATGGAGGAGTGGAAGGACAGCGTGCGCGGGAGGTAGGCGGCGTGGCGTAAGTGGTTCTGCCGGTAGGCCAGTTCGACGGCGGCGATCAGGTTGTCCCGGTGCCCGTCGAGCCAGTCGAGCGCGCGGGAGCGGCAGGTGAACTGCGCGGGCGAGGGCCCGGCCGCCGGGATCAGGTCCGTGTGCCGGGAACGCTCCGGGAACAGCATGTCGCACGCGCCTTCCGAGGTCAGCACGTAGTGGTCGAGCAGCCGCCGCACCGCCTCCTCCTCCTGCGTCGCCGTGGCCGCGCCGCGCAGCCCGAGCGCGAAGCTGCGCACGAGGTCGTGGAAGGTGTAGGCGCCCGGCTCCGGCTCCTCCAGCAGATGGGCGTCGAGCAGCGCCTCCAGGGCGTTCTCGGCCTCGACGCCGTCCCGGCCGAGCAGCGCGCCCGCCTCCTCGACGCCGATGCTCTTGCCCGGGTGCAGCCCGAGCAGCAGGAAGTCGCCCCGCTGGCCGTCGTTCATGGCCTGGTAGGACATCCGCAGGGCGGCGGCGACGCTGCGGCCCGCCGAGTTGAGTTCGCTCAGCCGTCGGGTCTCGTCGCTGAGCCGGTCGGCGAGCCGCTGGATCGTCCAGTGGGAGCGGTTGCGCAGCCGGGCGGCGGCGATCCGCAGGGCCAGGGGCAGTCGGCCGCAGAGCCGGATCAGCTCGGCGCCCGCCTCCGGTTCGCGGGCGACGCGTTCGTCGCCGAGGGTGCGGCGCAGCAGGTCGAGGCCGTCCTCCTCGGACAGCGTGCCGAGCGAGAGCCAGTCGGCGCCGTCCAGGTCCACCAGACGGGGCCGGCTGGTGACGAGGGTCAGGCACTCGGGGGAGGCGGGGACCAGCGGACTGACGTGCTCGGCTTCGGCGGCGTTGTCCAGCACGACGAGCAGCCGCCGCTGCTTGGTGATGGAGCGCCACAGCGCCGTGCGGCCGGCCACGGTCGTGGGCATCTCCTCGCTGGGCACCCCGGACGCCGCGAGCAGGGCCTCCTGGGCCACGGCCGCGCTGAGCGGCTCCTGGCCCGGCGTGTAGCCGCGCAGGTCGACGAAGAGCTGGCCGTCCGGGTAGTCCTCCACGAGGCGGTGCGCGGCGCGGATGGCGAGAGCCGTCTTGCCGCTGCCGCCCATGCCGTCGATGGCGATGATGCGGGCGCACTCGCCGGAGGCGCGGCCCACGGAGTCGGTGATCCAGCGCAGCTCGGACTCGCGCCCGGAGAAGTCCCGCAGGTCGTACGGGAGGGCGCTGGGGACGGAGGTCGCCGGGGCCGGGCTGCGCGGTACCGGTACAGCCGCCGGTTCCGGGGAGGAACTCGGCGGCTGCTGGGACGCGGTGGGGGCCTCGCCGTCCGGATCCGGCTCCGGACCGGCGGGCTGCGGAGCCACGGCGTCCGGGGCGGGCTCGCGCGGCGGTGCGAGCTCGGGGCTGTGCCGCAGGATGCGCTCGTAGAGCCGCGCCAGCTCCACGCTCGGGTCGATGCCCAGCTCGTCGGCGAGCAGGGCGCGGACGCGGTTGTACTCCTCCAGTGCCTCGGCCTGCCGCCCGGTGCGGTACAGGGCCAGCATGAGGTGGCCGCGCAGGGTCTCCCGCAACGGGTGCTGGTTGACGAGCGTGCGCAGTTCCCCGATGACGGCGCCGGCCTGCCCGGCCTCCAGTTGCAGGTCGATGAGTTGCTCCGCCGCGCTGAGGCGCTGCTCCTCCAGGGCGGCGGACGCGGCGTCGATGACGGGGCCGCCGAAGCCCGCCATCACCGGGCCGCGCCACAGCTCCAGGGCGGACTGCAGCGCCTCGACGGCGGCGGGGCGGTCACCGGCGGCCACGGCCTGCCGGGCGCGCGCCACCCCGGCGCGGTACTGGGCGAGGTCGAGCTGCGCCTCGGTGAGGACGGCGCGGTAGCCGGGCCCGTCGGTCAGGATGAACGAGGCGCCGTCGGGAATGCGCTGGCGCAACTCGGCCACGGCCTTGCGGATCTGGTGGAAGGCGCTGCTGGGCGGCGCGTTGTCCCACGCGGCCTCGACGAGCCGGGCCACCGGGACGACCCGGTTGGCCTCCAACAGCAGCATCACGAGGGTCCGTTCGCGCAGGGCCCCGCCCAGGCGCAGCGGGACGTCGCCGTACCAGCCCTCCAGTGCGCCGAGAATGCGAAAACTGGGAACGCCCGTTCTCGTAGCACCCACCATCATGGCTCGCCAGCCCCCCGTCGCTGTACAACGCCGTGCGTGAGTATCAGCGCCCGATTCTATGCACTGGGCGGTGCGGCAGCAACGAATGTCGCACGGAGCGCGATCACGCGGTCACCACCGTTCGGGGGCCGACGGTATCCGAACGGAACCCGCTCGGTAAGCGAGTAGGACAGGAGCGAGACACCCTCCGGACAACCGTGGATGCGTGGCATCCGGCAGGGCTTCGGTTAGGGGGAACGATGGAAACCGGCCATGACCTGGTGGGCAGTCTCTGCGAAGGTCTCTTCGCCTCTCTCCTGCGGCGCGATCAGCGGGTGAAGGCGGAGAGCTACGTACGGGCGCTCCTGGCCGCCGAGGGGCGGAAGACGCTGCGGAACATCGCCGAGCAGATGGGCGGCGAGTCGGCGCAGCAGAGCGTGCACCACTTCATCAGCAGCTCCTCGTGGGACTGGTCGGCGGTGCGCCGGTCGCTGGTCCAGCGGGTCGAGCGGGAGATCGCGCCGCACGCGTGGGTGGTGCGCCCGCTCGTGATCCCGAAGGCCGGACCGCACTCGGTGGGGGTGGGGCAGCAGTTCGTGCCGCATCTGGGCCAGACGGTCAACGCCCAGCAGGCGTTCGGCGCGTGGCTGGCCACCGAGGGGGCGAGCGTGCCCTGCAACTGGCGGCTCGTGCTGCCCGACAGCTGGCTCGAGGACCCCTTGCGGCGGTCCCGGGCCTGCATCCCGGCGACCAGCCGCACGGCGGGGCTGGAGGAGTGCGCCGGCGACGCCGTGCGGCAGGTGGCCGGTGACGCGGCCCCGCGCCGGCCCGTCGTCGTGGACGCGAAGGGGCTCGACGCGGCCCGCACCCTGCGTCACTTCGGGGCGGGCCGGGCCCCGTTCCTCCTGCGGATCGGTCCGCAGACGCGGGTGCGCGTGGACAGCTCCCGGCTGCACGCGTACTGCGACGCGCCGGTCGCGGCGGAGCAACTCGTCACCACCATGAAGCAGTTCCGCCGCCAGGCCGAGGTGCACTTCCGCGGCGGCGTCACGCACACCGGGGTGACGGCGGCCATCCCCGTCGTCGTGGACGCCGTGCGGGGCCGGCTGCCGATGCTGCTGCTCGCCGACTGGCCCGTCGCGGGGCACGGCCCGGCGGCGCTGTGGCTGGCCCGGCCCGGCGGGATGCCCCTGCCCGGGTTGCTGCGGCTGGCCCGGCTCGCGGACACCGTCGAGCGCGACTCCGCGCAGATCTCCGAGGGCATCGGCATCCGCGACTTCGCGGGCCGCTCCTTCCAGGGGTGGCACCGGCACATCACCCTGGCCTCGGTGGCCCACCTGGCGGTCGTCCTGTCGGGGGCGCGGCACGAGGCCCGCCCGCGCCGCCTCACGCCCGCCGCCTGACCGCCGCCGCCCGACGCCCGACCGCCGCCCACCCGCCGCGCCGGGCCGGGGCCTTCCGCAGGCGGGTCCCGCCTTCAAGCACTGTGCGAGCGGTGTTCCAGGCCGGGCGGGGACCGTGGACGCATGATGCGACTCCCGCCCACCGAAGACCGGGTGGCCGCGCTGGAACGGCTGCTCGGAGACCCGCGCGACCGGACGAAGCCGCTCTCCAACGCGGCGGTGCTGGCCGCGGACCGGCGTGGCGAGCTGCCGCTCGGCGGTGAACCGACCCTCGCCTCCTACGGACTGCACGAGGAGTTCGTCCCCCGCGAGCTGGGGGGCCGACTCACCGGTCTGGACGCCGTCGCCCGGCTGTTGCGGGCCGTCTGCCGCCGGGACTCGGCGCTCGGCCGGGGCTACGGTGCCGCGTCCCTGCTGCCCGCCCTGTGCGGGTGGCACTACGGGAACGAGGAGCAGCGCCGCGCGCTCGCCGCGATCCTGCGGGAGGGCGGCCGGCTGACCGCCGCGCCCCGCGAGGCTCCGACGGGCGGCGCGGGGGTCCGGGCCACGCCCGGCCCCGACGGGCTGACGCTGGACGGCCGGACGTCGGCCCGGCTGAACATCCCGCGCGCCGACGCCTACGTCGTCCTGGCCCAGCACACCGACGGCTCCGGGGACACGTTGCTGCTCCTCCCCCGCGAGGTCCTGCCGACCGACTGCGTGCGCGAGGTGCCGGGACAGGACCTGCCGGCCATGCGGCGGCTGTCGGTCGGCGAGCTGCACTTCGACGGCTGGCCGGTGCCGCCGGGGCGGGTGCTGGGCACGGCCGGGCAGGGGTCGGCCGCCGTGGTGCGCGCCCAGCAGATGGCCCGCCCCCTCGTCCCGGCCATGGCGATCGGCTCCGCCGACACGGCGCTGCGTTCGGTGGTCTGCGTGGCCCTGGGCGGGGGCGAGGCCGGGCAGGCGCTCAGTTCCCGCTACGCCCAGGAGGTCATCGCCTCCGCCTTCGTCGACCTGCTGATCGCCGACTGTCTGACGCTGGCCACGATCCGTTCCCTCCACCTGCTCCCCGACCGGTCGAGCCTGTGGTCGGCCGCGAGCACCTACCTCGGGCACCGGCTGCTCCAGCAGAGCACCGGGGACCTGCTGCCCGTGCTCGCCCACGCCCGGCACGACGGGGTGGGGTACGGCACGTTCCGCAAGCACCTCATCGACCTGGCGGAGCTGCCGCCCGGCCCGACGGGCGCGGCGGCGGCCCTGTCCTCGCTGGTGCCCCAACTGGCCACCCTGGCCCGGCGGTCGTGGACGCCGCGTGCGGGGGGCGGGGCCGAGGTCGCGGAACTGTTCCACCTGCACGACGCGCTGCCGCCGCTGGACGCGGAGCGGCTGAAGGTCGCCGCCGCCGACGACCCGCTCACCTCCCTGCTGGCCGACCCGGAGGCGCTGCTCGACGCGGCCCCCGCCCTCGGCCCGCACGCGGAGGCCGTCCGCGCCCGGACGGCGGCGCTCTCCGGACAGCTGCGGGAGCTGGCGGCGGAGTGCCGGGAACTGCCCGAGCGCGACCCGTCGGTGCTGGCCAACCCGCGCGGCTACGCCCTGGCCGAGCGGTACACGCTGCTCGCCGCCGCGGCGGCGTGCCTGGGCGTGTGGCGGCACGGGGTGACGCGCACCGGCTGCCCGTTCCTGACCGAACCGGCGTGGCTGACGGCCGCGCTCGGCCGCATCTGCCTGCGCCTCGGGCTGCCCGGCGCCGAGCCGGGCGGTGAGGACACCGACGCGCTGGTGGCCCACGTGGTGGCCCGGTACCACCAGGGCCGCTCCCTGGATCTGTACGGAACGGTGCTGGGCGATGTGACGCCGAACGCCGAGGTTCCCGGGCAACCGCCCGCCCCGCAGCCGCAGCAGGCCGGCGGGCGGGTCTGAGCGGCGGGACGCACGCACGCCCCCCCTGGACAGCGACAGCGACAGCTATATGAAGGAGACACGTCATGGCGGCACGCAGCGGCCTGGCAGGACCGCCCCCCGTTCGGGTGAGCGGACACGAGGAGGCGTGGGACGGCCTGGACACCGGCCTGCGCGACAGTGACTACGTCCTCGCCTACGGGTTCCTGGCCGACTGGGCACCACGGGACCTGGCCTGCCCGGAGCTGATCCGGCTGCTCGGTACCGAGGCCGAACGCTTCGAGCAGCTGAGCCACGACGAGTCCAAGCGCCGGTTCGCGGCCTCCCGCGTGCTGCTCAAGCGGGTCGCGGCGGCGGCGCTCGGCGCCCACCCGGGCCAGCTGGAGCTGGCCCGGAACCCCAACGGCCGCCCCTACATCCGCGGGTGCGGACAGCTGGAGATGTCACTGAGCCACACGGCCGAGGTGATGGTCGTCGGGCTGAGCAGACGTGGGGCGATCGGGGTGGACGTCGAGTCGGCGAAGCGTTCGGTGTACGGGCGCGGCCTGGAGGACGACGTCTGCACCCAGCACGAGCGGGACGCGCTGGAGTGGCTGCCCGAGGAGGACCGCAACGCCGCCGTGATCCGGCTGTGGACGCTGAAGGAGGCGTACAGCAAGGCGCTGGGGCACGGGCTGCGGCTGCCGTTCCACTCCTTCGGCTTCACCACGCCGCTCGCCGCGACCGGCGTGCCCCGGCTGCTGCGGGTGGACGGCTCCCCGGGGAACGACGCCGGGTGGCAGTTCGAGACGCACCCGCTGCCGGAGGGCTACACCGTCAGCGTGGCGGTGGAGCCGGCGCCCGCGGGCAGCCGTCCGCAGGCACACGCCGGGGCCCTCATCGACGGCCGGGTGACGTCCGCCGTGCTGGGCTGCTACCTCAAGGACGAGGCGAAGGCGAACGCCGCGGCGAAGGCCACCGCCGCGGAGGGTGCGCGGGGGCAGGGGTGAAGCCGACCCTGACGGAGGTGGCGGACGGTGTGTTCGCCTACCTCCAGCCGGACGGCGGCCGGTGTCTGAACGACGGGGCGCCGCCCCGGGCGCGTGGCTGGACGTCGAGTTGCCCTTCGCGGAAATGATCGCATTCCACGGTCGGTCACCCGTCTGTCATGCCTGAGATCTCTGTGCAGGCCGGAAAGGGGCATGCGTGAGCATCACCGAGGAGAATCCGGTACGGGAGGAATCGGCGCCCGTCGATGCGGCGCCGCCCTCCGACGGATCACGGGCCCGCGCGGCGGGACTCCGTGCGCTCCGCGAGCGCGTTCAGGCCGGGCCGGGCGAGCAGGCGACGGCCGCCCAGCACGCGAAGGGAAAACTCACCGCACGGGAACGGCTCGCCCTGCTGTTCGACCCCGGGACGTTCGTGGAGACCGAACCCTTCCGCCGGCACCGCGCCACCGGATTCGGGCTGGAGACGAAGAGGCCGCACACGGACGGGGTGCTCACCGGCTGGGGACGGGTGAACGGGCGCACGGTGTTCGCCTACGCCCACGACTTCCGCATCTTCGGCGGCGCGCTCGGCGAGGCCCACGCCCAGAAGATCCACAAGGTGATGGACCTGGCCGAGAAGGCCGGGGCCCCCGTCGTCGGGCTGTGCGACGGCGCCGGGGCGCGCATCCAGGAGGGCGTCACCGCGCTCGCCGGGTACGGCGGCATCTTCCAGCGCAACGTGCGCAACTCCGGGGTGATCCCGCAGATCAGCGTCATCATGGGGCCCTGCGCGGGCGGCGCGGCCTACTCACCGGCGCTGACCGACTTCGTCTTCATGGTCAAGGGCACCTCGCAGATGTTCATCACCGGGCCGGACGTCGTCCAGGCGGTGACGGGCGAGGAGATCACCCACGAGGCCCTGGGCGGTGCCGACGTGCACGCCACGACCTCGGGCGTCGCGGGGTTCACCTACGACAACGAGGAGTGCTGCCTGCGGGACGTGCGGCACCTGCTCGGGTACCTCCCCGCCAACAACCGCGAGCTGCCGCCCGCCGAGCCGACCTGCGACGCCGCCGACCGGCGTACGGAGGCGCTGCTGGACATCGTGCCCGCCGACCCGAACCGCTCCTACGACGTCACGCGGGTCATCGAGGAGATCGTGGACCACGGCGAGTACTTCGAGGTGCACGAGCGCTGGGCGCCGAACGTCGTGTGCGCGCTGGCCCGGATGGACGGGCGCGTCGTCGGGATCGTGGCCAACCAGCCCGCTCGGCTGGCCGGGGTGCTCGACATCGAGTCCTCGGAGAAGGCCGCGCGCTTCGTCCAGATGTGCGACTCCTTCAACATCCCGCTCGTCACGCTGGTCGACGTGCCCGGGTTCCTGCCGGGCGTCGGGCAGGAGCACGGCGGCGTCATCCGGCACGGGGCGAAGCTGCTGTACGCCTACTGCAACGCGACCGTGCCGCGCGTCCAGCTCATCCTGCGCAAGGCATACGGCGGCGCGTACATCGTGATGGACTCCCGCTCCATCGGCACCGACGTGTCGCTGGCCTGGCCGGTCAACGAGATCGCCGTGATGGGCGCGGAGGCCGCGGCGGGGGTGGTCTTCCGCCGGGAGATCGCCGCCTCACCCGACCCGGAGGCCACCCGCGCGGAGCGCATCAAGGAGTACCGCGACGAGCTGATGCACCCCTACTACGCCGCCGAACGCGGCCTGGTGGACGACGTCATCGACCCGGCCGAGACCCGCGCCGTCCTCATCCGCACGCTCGCCATGCTGCGGGACAAGCACGCCCCGCTGCCCAGCCGCAAACACGGCAACCAGCCGCAGTGAGCCCTGCCGGCCACGCGGCCGGGAGAGGACCGACCGGGGAGGAAGACCCATGGCCGACACACCCGGAACGACCGGATCCACCGCACCGGAGCCCGCGACCCGGCTGCTGGGCGCGGCGAGCTGGCGCATCACCCGGGGGTCGCCCACGGCCGAGGAGGTGGCCGCCCTGGCCGTGGTGCTGAGCGCCCGACTTCGCGAGCGGGACGCCCTCCACGGCGGCGCGACGCCCGGCCACGACGGCGTCCACTGGGGCTTCGTGAGCAGGCCGGACCATCCGGCCGCCCGCTCCTGGGTCCACCGGCCGCTGCCGGGCTGGCGCAGTGCAGCATGAGCCGGTTTGGCTCGATGTGACACTCTCGCCCGTCCGCGATGGGGGATAGCACCGCACACGCCTACCGTTTGGATGCCAACCTCTCGGAACTCGGAGCAGCACAACGCGGCATCGCATTCTTCACTCATGAAGAGGAGCATGTGCAGTGCGATTCAACCTCATCGGCCCCTTTGAAATCGTCAGCGACGACGGCAGAACCCATCTGCCGAGCACCCCCAAGGTCTGCCAGACCCTGGCTCTGTTGCTGACCCGGCCCAACGAAATCGTGACGTCGGACTGCCTCGTTCAGGAATTGTGGGGCGAACGGCCGCCGCGCAGTGCCATAACGACGCTCCAGACGTACATCTACCACGCCCGGCGGATGTTCGAGAGCGAGCAGCTGATCCCGTCGGAACGCGCCCTGCTGGTCACCCACGCCCCCGGCTACCTGATCGCGGTGAACGACGACGAGGTCGACATCCGCGTCTTCGAACGTCTGGTGTCGCGCGCCCAGACGGAGCTGAGCCAGGGCCAGCCGGCCGCCGCGGCGGGTCACCTGAACCGGGCGCTGGAGCTGTGGCGCGGCCCGGCGCTGTCCAACATCCCGGCGGGCGACATGCTGAGCGGCCACATCGTCCACCTGGAGGAGGTCCGCATCCGCGCGCTGGAGCTGCGGATCGAGGCCGACAACCAGCTCGGCAGACAGCGGGAGTCGATCCCGCAGCTGCGCAAGCTGGTGAACGACTACCCGCTCAACGAGTGGTTCCACGGCCAGCTCATCGCTGCCCTGGGCTGCTCGGGCCGGCGCGCGGAGGCGCTCCAGGCCTACCAGAACCTGCGCCGCATCCTGCACGACGAGCTCGGTCTGGAGCCCTCGCCCGAGTTGCAGCGGCTTCAGCTCCAGGTGCTCAACCCGCCGGCGTCGGGTTCCACGTCCCGGCCCCTGCCCCCCACCGAGCCGGTCCGCGACCAGCTGCGCGTCCCCACCTTCGCCTGAGCGCAGCGCCGCCGCCCCGACACGTCTCCGCCCCGCTGAACAGGCCCAGCGGGGCGGAGACGTGTCGGGAAAGAAGAAGCAGAACACGATGAAGGCCACCCTGCTCGCCAACAGTCCGGGCCGCACGCCGTGGACCGATGTCCTGCGGTGTGTCCGGGCCGGGTCGACCGAGACCCGCGAAACCAGCACCCAGGCCGGCCTGATGACGGACATCGCCCCCACCGGGCCGACCCGGGACACCGAGGCCTGAGCTGTTCTGGGTTGCGTAGCGGCCGGGTTGGCTGGTTTCAGGCGGCTGCCTGAGGGGGCAGGTTTCGGTTGTGGCGGACCTCGTACTCCTCCGGCGGGAGGTGGTCGAGGACGGAGTACCGTCGTTCGCTGCAGTACCAGCCGACCCACTTTACGAGGGCGTGTTCGACCTGAACCGCGTCTTGCCGGGGGCCTTGGTGCTCGATCAGTCCGGCGTTGAAGGTGCCGTTGAGGGCTTGCGGAGGTGGTTGATCACCGCGTCGGCCTCGTGCGGGGCTGGTCGAGCTCCTTGGCGAAGGACACCGAGGCGGCCTTGAGGATCTCGTTCGCCCGCCGCAGTTCGGCTGTCTCTTTGCGCAGTCGTGTCAGCTCTTCACATTCGGAGCTGGACAGCAGGTCAGGGCGGGTGCCCTGGTCGGCTTCGGCCTGACGGACCCATCCGCGCAGGGCTTCTTCGTGGATGCCCAGATCCTTCGCGACGTGCGCGATCGGGCGGCCTGAGGTCTGGACTTCGCGAACGGCTCGCTCACGCAGTTCGTCGCGGTACTTCCGTGGTGCAGCCGTCGGATGCGATGTCTCCCCTCTGCCGAGGCGGTGATGCCCGGCTTCAGGGCCACTACGAAACCCGGTTCAGCTCACACCGGCTCGGGGAAGCGCAGCAGCTGCGCCCCGTACGCGGCCCCCGGGCCGTCGAAGCGGAGGGCGACGTGGCTGGCCAGGCTGTGCACGTCGCGCCAGATCCGCTGGAGCGGGTGCGGCGCGAGCTGGGCGGTGCTGCCGGAGGAGCGGAACAGCCGCTCGACGACGTCGACGAGCTGCTCGACCGCCAGGGCGCACTCGGCCGGGTTGCGGGCCGCCTCCAGGGCGTCCGCCGTCGGCGCGTCGGCCACCGCCGCCGCCCGCGCCAGCAGCAGTCCGGCGGCGTCCACGGCCGTGGCCGCGCGGGCGGCGGCCCGTCGGCTCTCCTCGTCGGCCTCGGGGCCGACGGCGTCGACGATGCGCTGGTCGGACCAGATCCGCAGCGCCGACCGGGCCGCGCCGAGGGCCGGGGCGGCGAACAGCAGCCCGCTCAGCAGCCGCAGGGGCGCGGTGTGGCAGCGGGCGGCCGACGCGACGGCCCTGCCCGCCAGCATCTCGGCGCGCGGGAAGGCCCGGTGGCGCGGCACGAAGACGTTGTCCGTGACGAGCGTGTTGCTGCCCGTCCCCCGCAGCCCGACCGACGTCCAGGTGTCCGCCACCCGGTAGTCCTCGCGCGGCAGGGCGAAGAACCACGAGGAGTGCCCGTCCCCGTCGGGCATCAGCGCGCAGACCAGGGCCCAGTCGGAGAAGTCGACGGCGCCGGTGAAGTCCCACTCCCCCGTGACCCGCCAGCCGTCGCTCATCTCCGTGGCGCTGCCGTGCGGCATCAGCGCGCCCGCGACGACGGTGTCCGGGCCGCGCGCCCACAGCTCCCGCTGGCCCTGTTCCGGCAGGTAGGCGCCCATCCGGGCGGCTCCGGCGACGACGGAGGCGCACCAGGCGGCGGCGGTGCAGCCCTCACCGAGCGCGGCCACGGCCGCCAGCAGTTCCCGGCAGGTCCCGGCGCCGCCGCCGCGCCGCGCGGGCACGAAGTGGCGGGCGAACCCGGCGCGGACGACGGCGTCGGCGACGCGCGGGTCCAGGAGCCGGTCGGCGTCCGCGTCGGCGGCGTGGCGGGCCGCGACGACGGCGGCTTCCCGTGCCCCCGCCAGCAGGTCGGTCCTCGTGCGTGGCTGGCCTGGCATGCGCCCCACTTCCTCGCGCGGTCGGACAACGGCGGCGTCGTCCTCCACGGTGCGCGGAGCAGGTCCAGGGCGGGTGGAACGCCGCTCAAGCCCCCGCGGACGCGGGCCGGTCGACGGCCGGGACCGGCCCGTCGCCGTCCCCGGCGTCCTCGGCGGGTGGGCGGCGCGGCATCAGGAGGGCGGGCACGAACATGGCGAGGACGAGGACGAGGAACCACCAGAACGTGTCACCGTACGCGGCCGGGCTCTCCAACCCGGCCGGCCCGCGCGCGGAGCCGCTCAGGTGGGCGGACAGCCACGGCGGTTGCGTGCTGCCCGACTGGCGGGCCGAGCCCGAGCGGCGCCGGCAACTGGAGCGACGCCGAGATCATCACCGACGCGGGCATCGGCCTCGACCTCCAGGCGGAGGAGGTCGACAGCGGCGTGCTGAACCGGCTCCTCGACGACGAGGCCCTGCGCAGGACGGCGGGCGCACCGGCCGCCGCACTCGCCGCCCAGCCAGGGCCGGACTCCGTCGTTCCGCACCTCGCCGAGCTCGTCGGCTGAACCCAAGACGGGTTCGAGCGGGCCTGGACGGCAGGCCGTGACGGTGAGCCGTTCAGGCCGAGGGACCGCGCGGGGAGGTGCGGACCCACGCGGCGGGGCGAGGAAGGGAACTCGACGTGGGCAACGGCAGAGCGAGACGGTCGCGGACGGCGGGACTGGCGGCGGGCGTCGCCCTGCTGACGGCGCTCACCGCGCTGCCCGCCCAGGCCGGGCAGGCCACCCGGGCCGGGGAGGACCTGCGGACGGCCGCCGGCACCGGCGTCCGGGTCACCGACCTGGTAACGCTGCCCGGCGGCAGCACCAGCCACTCCCACGACGTCGACGACCGCGGCGTCGCCGTCGGCCATGTGCCCACCGAGGACGTCAGCCGGCGGGCGGACCGCCGGCACCCGTCCGTCACGAGGGGCTGAGGTATGGCAACGGCGAAAGCCGTCAACGTGGAGCACCGTGCGCGGGTCCGGGCGGACGCGGAGTCGGTCTTCCGGCTTCTGGTCGACCTCGACAACTGGCCGCGCGTCTTCCCCCCGTTCGTCCACCTGGAGAGCCTGGGGACGGACGCGCGGGGCCGGGAACGCGTCGGCATGTGGTCGACGTCCGGCGAGCGGGTCGAGCACTGGGTCGCGCTGCGCACCGTGGACGCGGCGGGCCTGCGCGTCGGCTTCGTCCCGGAACGGATCGAGGCCCCCATGACGTCGATGAGCCGCGACTGGGTGGTCGAACCCGACGGGGACGCGGCGTGCGTCGTCCGGCTGGAACAGGCGTTCACCGTGTCGCCCGGACACACGGACGCCCTCGCCCCGCTGCGGCGGACCGTGGCGGAGCTCGCCCCGGCGGAGCTCTCGGCGGTGCAGACCGCCGCCGAACTGGAGGCCGCCTTCCCCGAGCTGCTCGTCGTCGTGGAGGACGAGGTCGTCATCCCCGGCGGCTCGGCCCCGGACGTCTATGCGTTCCTCTTCGACGCCGCCCGCTGGCCGCAGCGGCTCGACCACGTCGAGCGGGCCACGGTCCGGGAGGAGAACGGGCCGGCGCACCTGCTGGAGCTCGTCACCCGCGAGCCGCGCGGCGGGACCATGACCACGAAAGCCACCCGCGTCGGCCTCGGCCCTCATAAGATCGCGTACAAGCACCTGCTGCTGCCCCCGCTCGGCAGTTCCCACCACGTCCAGTGGCGCATCGCGGAGACCCCCGGCGGCACGACGGTGGCCTCGCGGCAGACGGTGGTCCTCGACGAGTCCGGGGTGGCGGCGGTCCTGGGCGACGGGACGGGGCTGGCGGAGGCCCGTGCGTTCGTGCGGAGCGAACTGAGCACGCAGGTCCTGCGCGTCCTGGACCAGGCCCGAGACCACTTCGACCCCGTGGAGAGTTCCCGATGATGCGAGCGGCGGCCCTGTCCGCGTTCGGCCCGCCCGACGTCCTGCGGGAGGCGTCCCTCGACGTCCCGCACGCGTCCGGCGGCCAGGTGCGGGTCCGCGTCCGCGCCGCCGGGGTGATGCCCTTCGACGTCCGGGTGCGCGGCGGGTGGACGCCCCCGTTCATCAGGCCGGAGTTCCCGATGGTCCTCGGCAACGAGTTCGCGGGCGTCGTCGACGAGGTCGGCGAGGACGTCACCGGCTTCGCCGCCGGTGACGAGGTGCTCGGCTACACCGTCCTCGGCGGCTACGCCGAGTACCTGACCGTGCCCGCCGACCAGATCGTCCGCAAGCCGGCCGCGATGCCCTGGGAGGTCGCGGCCGGCTTCCCCGGCAACGGCCAGGGCGCCCACATGGCCCTGTCCACCGTCGGCGTGCACAAGGGCGACACCGTCCTCATCAACGCGGCGGCGGGCGGTCTCGGCACCTTCTCCACCCAACTCGCCCTCGCCTGGGGCGCGTCGCGGGTCATCGGCACGGCGAGCGAACGCAACCACGACCACCTGCGCGCGCTGGGCGCCCTCCCCGTCATCTACGGGGACGGACTCGTCGACCGGGTGCGGGAACTGGCCCCGGGCGGCGTCGACGCCGCCCTCGACGCGGCCGGACCCGACGCGCTGCGTGCCTCCGTCGAACTCGTCAAGGACCGCGACCGCGTCGTCACGATGGTCGCCATGGAGGAGGCCGAGAGACTCGGACTGCGTGACGTGGAGGGCGCCCGCTCCGCCGAACGGCTCGCCGAACTCGTCGCCCTGTACGAGCAGGGCAAGGTGACCGTCCACATCCGCGAGGCGTACCCCCTGGCCCGCGCCGCCGACGCCCACCGCGACGTCGAAACCGGCCACGGCCGCGGCAAAGCCGTCCTCGTCATGGACTGACCGCGCCCTCCGGCACGGTCCGGTGGGGGACGGCGGCAACGTTGAAGCCGTCGAGGTCAGGTGGCGAGTCGGTGCACGGACGTTTTGTCACGAAGCGATTCCGGCTGCTCAGCCAACCCGGCCGACGAGCGCCACGACCTCGACATGTTCGGTGAACAGTTCACCCGGGGGCAGCGCTTCCCGGACACGCTCCGCGAACGCGGACCGCTCCCCGCCGCCCGGTAGCTGATGTGCCGGCACCGCCGAGTAGAGCCCACCGATGAGCTGCTCGAAGGTCAGCTCATCGGTGTAGGCGACCGAGGTGGTGCGCACGTCGGTGAAGCCGGCGTCCTCGAGGGCCAGGGCGTACCGCAGCCGGTCCTCCTCAGCGGTGCCGCACGACGCGCTCAACCGGGTGTCGAAGTGACGTTCCAAACAACGGCGCAGAGCCTGGGACCACTCCGTGTCCTGCAGCCACAGCGGCGTCCCGTTCGACACCACGGCGACGCCACCTCCAGCACGACAGAGCGGCAACAACTCGGAGAACAGGGCCTCGTGCCTCATCCAATGGAGAGCTTGGCCCACCACCGTCATCGCGAGCAGCGGCCGTCGCTCCAGCAGTGCGCCCAGGGCGGGGACGTCCGTGTCCGCGCCCAGGACCCAGGTCGCGTTGGTGACTCCCTGTCCGGCGGCGGACGCGCGAGCGAGGCGCAGCATGTCGGGCTCGGGGTCCATGCCGATGACCGACCGGACCCGGGAGGCCAGTGGAACGGCAAGCTGCCCTGTGCCGCATCCGAGGTCAAGGGCGGTGTCGTCCGGCGTGAGCGCGAAGAACTCCTGCAAGATGTCGAGGACTTCCTCCGGGTAGCCCCGCCTGAACTTCGCGTAGTAGTCCGCCACGTCACCGCTGAAACCCAACGTCATACCTGCACTGTGCCGGAGTCGGCAGGAAAGCACAGCGCGAAGCCCGGCGTATCGCTGAGGGCAGAAGCCCGACGATCGGCCCCGGCGCGCACTGGGGCGACGCGGCGTCCAGCAGCGGATTGCGGTACGCACCCCGCACTCGTTCACCGCATCGGAGAAGGCCGGGCAGGCGACGGCCCGCTGGGCCCCGCTCAGCCTGGACTGCCACTACCACCTGTACGAACTCGGGCCCACATACGGTCAGGTACAGGCATGGCGGGCCGAGGTCGATGTGCTCGCCCGAGAATTCTCCCACCGATCAAGTCAATGACCGTTGGTCACCTCACCACTTCTGATACTTGTCTGAGTGGGCACGGACGCCGGGCCCGTGGCGGTGTCCCCGACACCGCGGGGAGAGGCGCAGGTGAGCACCACCACTCATAACGAGACCCGCCCCGGCGGACGCCGGACGGGTGGTGCAGGCAAGATCCAGTCGAGATGGAGAACGTCAATGAGCACGTGCGCCGACCCTTTGGCCGACGGTGTGATCCCGATGACCGCGTACGAGCAGCAAGTGTGGGACGCGCTCAACGAGCACTGGCAGCGTCGCAAGGAACGCCGTGGCCTGCCGAACTGGGCCAGCTCCGCACTCGACCGTAGCGGTGAGGTGGCGGGAAACGCCCTGCGTCGAGCCAAGGAAGCCGTACCGGAGGCGGTCGCGGAACCGATGCGTCGCGCAGGCGACCTGGTCTCCGACACGGCCATGCGACCGGCGCTTGCCGGCGCGGCGGCACTACTCGAGTTGGTCAACGACTGGGCCTTGGATCTCAACGACCCGAAGAACGTCGAGAAGCTCGCCCGCAAGCGCGGCCTCGAAGTGGACTGTTTCACCGAGTTGCGGCAGCAGGACCTTCAGGTCTGTGACCGGCTGCTGACCCGCAACACCCTCAAGTGGCGGACCACCGGAGCGTTCGAAGGAGGCGCCATGGGCCTGCTGGCCCTGGTCCCCGTCGCCGGGATACCCGCTGCGATGACGGCGGACATCCTCGTCATCCAGGTTCTGAGCACGTCGATAGCGGCGCGCGTCGCGTACTCCTACGGCTACGACGCCAAGGACCCCAAGGAACAGGACTTCATCGAACGCCTGGTGCAGCGATCCTTCATGGCTCAGGCGGCCAAAGCCAAACCGTTGCGGGACGTCGCTCGGGCAGCGGACGCGGTCAAGGGACGCGTGAACTGGTCGCAGAAGCTCCGCCAGGATCACCGTCTCCTGGCCGCTCTTGAGAAGTTGATGCAGCAACTGGGCCCGGCCGGCGCCAGGGTGCCTGTCAAAAACGTCGCCAAGGTCGTCCCGTTCGTGGGCATCCTCGTCGGTGCCGGCATGAACTCCGCGGTTCTCGGCCGGGTGGCCGCCGACGCTCAGCGGTACTGCCAGACCCGGTTCCTGTGCGAGAAGTACGGGTTGCCGCTGCCTGCGGCACTGGCGGTCGACGGGCCCGACGCCCCGCAGACCAGCAGCACGTGAGGTAAGGCCATCCGCCCATGCCCCCAGCGGACTGCCGAGGAGTCGCGGCGACACCGCAGACGGCCCTCCTGGCCTGTGGCTCAGGAGGGCCGCGTTGCTGCCTACGCCATGAGGTCAGACACTGTGCACGGCCGCGAACGCCGCGAAGGCCGCGAACGCGTCCTGCGGGACCACGAACGCGGGCCGGGACAGGTCCTTGCTGTCTCGGACACCAACGGTGGCGCCGAGGTGGGCGACCTCGATGCAGTTGCCGCCACCCTGGTCACTGTACGACGACTTGAACCAGGAGCTAGGGGACACAGAAGCCTGGTGCGGAAGGGGGATCGAGTGAGTATTCATCTCCACAGTTTCTCTTCGAGGTTCTTCAGAAACTGCGGCGTCTGGGAGGGCCCGGGCGCCGCCTTCACCATGGCATCGAACTGCCTCTGGTACTGCCCGACGTCAGAGGGCTTCGACCACAGCGTGGTCGCTCTGTAGCTGTCGCTTTGCACGACAGGGTCCAACTCAACGAAGTCCAAGATCGTGAAGCTGAATCCTGCGCGGTACATGTCGGACAGGTTCTCTGGAATGATCTGCACCTCCACGTTGTCCCGCTGACAGAGGCGGATGATCTCCCCGTACTGAGTACGCATCACCTCAGGACTTCCGTAGGCGGTACGCAGGGCTGACTCCGTCAGGATGATGTGGACCTCGCGGTCACCGTCGAGGAGTTCCTTGCGCTCCAGGCGTGCCCTCACACTGCTTTCCACCGCATCGGTCGTGCGCTCCTCGACAATCTTGGCTGAGCCCATCAGCGCCCGTGCGTACGCCTCGTGCTGGAGAAGGCCGTGCACGACGTTGTTCTCGTAGCCCCGGACGCGGACCGATTCCCGTTCCAGCCCCAGGTATCGCGGCAACCCTGACGGCAGGACATGGCGGTACGAGGTGACCGGCTCGCTCTTCAGCGAATCCCGCTGCATCTGGAGCAGCTGGTCGCGGTCTGCGTCATGTATCACGCCATAGTGATCCATCAGAGCTTCGAGGTCCGCCAGCTTCGGGAGCGGGATCTCACCGGCCTCTACTCGGCTCAGCTTGGAGCGAGAGAAGCCCAGAGCGAGGGAGACGGCCTCGGCCGTGTACCCGCCGTCTCTCTCGCGGCTCTTCTGCTCGCGGAGCGCGCGGAGCTCCTTGCCCAACATGACCCGCAGGTACGTCGGTCCTCTACGTGCGGCCACCTGTCTCCTTGATTCGGTTCGCTGTCCGCCCGGTTGGGGCCCCTGCCTGGCGGACGGGGCATGACGTCGCCCAGTCGGAGAGTGCAGTCCGGAGTCTTGCACGCACAGCCCTCACGGCAACACCCCATGCACGTTAATTGGCAATTGCCAATTCATGCTCTTTCGTGTGTTCGATTGAACGTTAACCATGGCGTGCATCAACGTGGTCGCATCAGAGCCGATGGCGACAGCCCGTACCCACAAAACCCGCCTGCAGCGGGGGTACTGCCGTGGGCCCCCGTCACCTGAGCCGTGGAGGAAATCCCTGTGACGCTCGCACGACCTCACCTCCCGCGAGAGTTGGGCACGCCTGTACCGCACACCCAGCACGTGGACCACGTCGCAGTGTCCTTCGCCCCACACCCCGAGAGAGCCGGACAGATGCGCGAGGTGGTCGGGGCGCACCTTCGCCTCTGGGACTGCGCGGGACTCGTCGCCGTCGCACAGCTCGTGACCAGCGAGTTGGTCACCAACGCCGTCCTTCACGGCAGCGGGCGAAGCGTGCACTCAGGCTCGCCCGCAACGATGCCGAACTGTGCATCGAAGTGGACGACGGTTCGCCCGGGCGTCCGCGAGTCAAGAACCCGGGACCCGATGACGAGAGCGGGCGCGGCATGTTGCTGGTCGACGCCCTGGGCCACCGGTGGGGCACCAGCGAGGACGGCACGAGCACCTGGTGCGTGTTGCTCCTCCCGGCGGTGGACCGGTGAACGAGGCGGACTCCGGCTTGGTGCTCGGGGTGGCCCTACTCGCCTCACTGGTCGGGAGCGGCGTCCGCTGTCTGAGACCTCCGCCCCCGGCGAGGCCGATGGAGCGACTGTGCGCGGGCGAAACCGAGCGGTTCGCCGACCTGTGCCGCGACGTAGCGGTGGCGCACCCCTGGCAATCCCCGATGCAAGGGAGGAGCCGGGATGCGCGCTCAGTACAGGGGTCGGAAGCGGCCGATACCGTGTGAACATGCCTGACGATCACCTCCATGTGGCCGTGGACCGCGGTGTCGAGATCCCGGTTCCCGCAGTCGGCGAGGTCTGGGCGGTGGGGGCGGTCGTCCTCAATCCGGCGGGCCAAGCCTTCGCCCAGAAGCGCAGCACTGACCAGCGACTCTTCCCCGACTGCTGGGACATCGTCGGGGGGCACGTCGAGCCCGGCGAACATCTGCTGGACACGCTCGCCCGCGAGGTGGCGGAGGAGACCGGCTGGCGCCTGCTCAGCGTCCGACGGCTGCTCGGCATCAGCACCTGGACCGGCGACGACGGGAACGGGACCCGGCACGAGGCCGACTACCTCGTCACCGTCGACGGCGATCTGGACCGCCCCGCCCTGGAGTGGTCCAAGCACAGCACCTACGACTGGTTCGGACCCGACGACCTACCTCGCCTCAAGGAGAACCGGGCCCCCGGCGAACACCTCATCCATGACCTCATCGCCAAGGCCCTGCACGATCGTCCGGGCGCCGCCTGAGAACGTGTCGCGTCCGGCTTCGGACAGTGAGGTCGGATGTCACGCCTCGGACGGCGAAAACTGTGCCGTGCCCCGGGGGGAAGCAGCGACCGCGTAGGGCGACTCCGGTTCGTCCAGCCAGACGGCCTGGCCGTCGGCGGTGACGGTGAGACCGAAGCGGTCCCGGGAGGGGCGGCCGGCCGAGGCCCACCGCTGGTGTGCTGCCTCGATCTCGTCCCACAGCCGCCGGGGGCCGCCCTGTTCCACGCAGAAGGTCTCGTGGCCGGGCACGTAGTCCACCGAGGCCCAGGACCGGGCGTCGTCGGTGAGCAGCCACAGGGTGGACTCGTCGCTGCCGTCGTCGGCTTCCACGAGCAGCGGCCAGATGCCTCCCGACAGGCCGACGGAGACGGCGAACCGCTGGTCGAGGTCCCCGTACAGCGTCTCGGGGTTGATGCCGGTGGTGGTCTCGGACGCCTTCGGCGCGTCGAGGTGGTCGGAGAGGAAGCCCCGCCCGGGACGTTGCTGGCGTGCCCACATGAAAGCCGGGCGGCCGGTGAAGCGACCGTGCGCGACACCGTCGGCGACGTCGAGCACGGCGAAGCTCGCGGAGAAGAAGCCGTTGCCCCACGGCGTGACGATCCGTCCGGCCGGGGTCTGCTCGATCCAGGCGTACGGCACGGACTGCACCGAGCAGGTGCAGATCAACCGGTCGAACGGAGCGTGCTGGAGGATCCCGGCGAGGCCGTCGCCGCAGACGATGGTGGGACGGCGTCCGGCCGCCGCGAGGTTGGCGCGAGCGCGTTCGGCGAGCGTGGGGTCGGTCTCGATCGTGACGACGCTGTCGTCGCCCAGCCGGTGAGCGAGCCAGGCCGCGTTGTAGCCCGTGCCGGTGCCGATCTCAGCGACGCGGTGTCCCTCGGAGACCTCCAGCAGCTTCAGCATGTCCAGCATGAGCGAAGGCATCGACGTGGAGGAGGTGGGGATCTGCGGCCCGTCCTCGTGCGTGTCGGCGCCGTCGTTGAGTTGGGTGGTCAGAGCGAGGTCGCCGTAGACGTAGCGGGCCCACGTCGCGGGGGTGTCGGACCGGTCGACGACCCGATCGCCCTGGCGGAAGGTGTCCGGTACGAACAGGGCACGGTCGATCGCGGACACAGCGGCCGTCCACTGCGGGGTGAGGGCCTTGAGGTTGGTGAGGATCTCCACCAGCCGCTGCGGATCGCTCACGCGGTCACTTCTTCTTCGGGGGCCACTGGCCGTCGGACTCCTGGGGCGACTGCTTCTTGTCGCCCTCCTCGCCGCCCTTGCCGTCACCGTGCCTGCCCATGGGGGACCTCCCGTCCTCCGTACCGACCGAAGGGGCTATGCCCGAATCCGTCCTACCTTACGCACCGTCACCGGTAGTCGGCCGAGAAGCGCGGGCAGTCGGGAGCCGGGGTCGGAGGAACGATGCGGAGCTCCACCTCAGGGGACCGGTCGCTCGGGGGTGTCGAGCCAGACCTGGGGGGCGCCGTCCGGACCGACGGTGAGGCCGAAGCGGTCGCGTGGGGGGCGGCCCAGGCGTTCCCACTCCCGGTAGGCGGCCTCCACCTCGTCCCACAGGCGGCGCGGCCCGTACTGGTCGGTCTCGAACTCCTCGGTGCGGGGGACGTACTCGGCGGTGGCCCACGACGTGCCGTCGTCGGCGAACAGCCACAGTGTGGCCTCCCCGGTGTCGTCCTCCGCGTCGCACCACCGGTACCAGGCGTCCGTGACGTGCAGCGACACGAAGAACGCGGGATCGGTCTGCAGCACGTTCTGCGGGGGGACGCGGGTGCTGCTCTGGACGCCGGTCTCGCCGTGGTAGTAGTCCCGGATGTGACCTGCTCCGGCGCGCCGGACGCGGTCCCACATGAAGCCCGGGTCACCGGTGAGGCTGCCCTGTGCGATGCCGTCGCGCACGTCGAGGGTGGCGAAGGAGCCGTGGAAGAAGCTGCTGCCCCACGGGGCGATGATCCGCCCGCTCGGGCACTGCTCCACCAGGTGCCCGAAGTCGCGCAGGGTGCAGGTGGCGATGACCCGGTCGTAGGGGGCGCCCGGTGCGTGGCCCGCCAGGCCGTCACCGACGACGACGGTCGGCCGGTAGCCGGCGGCGGCCAGGTTGGCGCGGGCCCGCGCGGCGACCTCCCGGTCGTACTCCACCGTGGTGACCCGGTCCTCACCGAGACGGTGGCACAGCCAGGCCGCGTTGTAGCCGGTGCCCGTCCCGATCTCCAGCACGCGGTCGCCGTCCCGCACGTCGAGCAGGTCGAGCATCTCCAGCATGAGGGACGGCATGGAGGACGAGGACGTCGGCCGTTCGAACGCCCCGGCGCCGAGGTCCAGCCCGTCGTTGACCTGGGTGATGACCGGGGCGTCGCTGTAGACGACCGACCGCCACGTCTCCGGGTCGGCCTCGGCGTCGAACGTGCCGAACCGCGCGGGGATGAACAGCGCCCGGTCCACCGCGGCGACGGCGTTGCGCCACGCGGGAGGCACGGCACCGGCCCTCTCCAGGGTGCGGACGAGGTCGTGCCGTGCCGTCGTCAACGCGGACTCATTTCGGTGGCTCGTACGGCTTCGTGGGGCCCGGAGGCTTCTCCCGGTGGCCGTCGCCTCCTGCGGTGTCCGGTTTCCCGGAATGGTCCCCGCCCTTTTTACCCATCCCGCGCCTCCCGTGCTCGGTGGGGGTCGTTGGTAGACATCCCCGCAGACAGAACATTCCATACCCGGACATGACAGTTCGACCGGGATACGCCGCTGCTCGGCGGTTCTCATGGCTTGGTGCGGCCCCTCTCCCGGGGTGGCGGAGGGTGCTCGGGACTGCGCATGACCCACCTCCCGCACCCGTCACTCAGACGTCATCAGCCGCGCACGGGTTCGAGGAAGTACAGCCTGTTGCCCAGGTTGTCGGACGCGCGCCAACGTGCGTACCGGAGGGAATCAGCCGTTCATGGCATATCCGAGCGCTTCCTGAGCCATGTCTTCTCCCCCGCGAGAAATCTTGACATCAAGATAGTGAGGGCTCAGCGGCTATCGCAAGGGCGGAGCCTTGAGAGATCCTCCACCGGGGCGGCGGAGGTTGGGCGGGAGAGCGGTATGGCCTGCCCAGATCCGAATCATGGAGGACCCGGTGAAGGGAATCATCCTGGCCGGGGGCAACGGGACGCGGCTTCACCCGATCACGCGAGGTGTCTCGAAGCAGCTGCTCCCTGTGTACGACAAGCCGATGATCTACTACCCGATGTCCGTGCTCATGCTGGCAGGCGTCCGGGACATCCTGATCATCTCGACCCCCGACGACCTGACCCAGTTCCAGCGGCTGCTGGGCGACGGCAGCGCGCTCGGGCTGCGCGTCGACTACGCCGAGCAGGCCGAACCCCGGGGGCTGGCGGAGGCGTTCGTCATCGGGGCCGACCACATCGGGGACGACTCCGTGGCCCTCGTCCTCGGTGACAACATCTTCCACCGCACCGGCTTCGCCCAGGTGCTGCGCCGGCACCTGCCGCAACCGACGGCTGCCTGCTGTTCGGCTATCCCGTGAAGGACCCCGAGCGCTACGGCGTCGGGGAGGCGGACGCGGACGGTCGGCTCCTGTCCATCGAGGAGAAGCCCGCCCGGCCCCGGTCCAACCGGGTCATCACGGGGCTGTACTTCCACGACAACGACGCCGTGGACATCGCGCGGGGGCTCCAACCCTCCGCGCGGGCCGAGTTGGAGATCACGGACGTCAACCGGCACTACCTGGAGCGCGGGAAGGGCGTCGCTGGTGGATCTGGGTCGGGGCTTCGCGTGGCTGGACACCGGCACGCACGACAGCCTGCTCGACGCCTCGCACTACATCCAGACCCTGGAGAGCCGGCCGGGGCTGCGCGTGGCGTGTGTGGAGGAGGTGGCGGTGCGGATGGGGTTCATCACGCCCGAGGAGTGCCACCGGCTCGGTGCCGCGCTCGGCAAGTCCGGCTACGGCCGGTACGTGATGGACGTCGCCGCGTCCCTGCGCGGCCGGACGGTGGTGGCGGGGGCCGAGGACGCCCTGACCGGGTCCGCGCCGCGTCCCCTGCCCGCCCTGGCGCAGCAGTCCTGACGCGCCGCCGTACGACGACGTGGGCCGCCCGGCCGCGGAGGCCGGGCGGCCCACGTCGTTCCGCCCTCCCGGGCCGTGGGACGGTCAGCGGGCGCGGACGTCGATGCGGCCCATCTGGCCGCCGGAGGAGTGCCCGAGCTGGTGGCAGTGGAACAGGTACTCGCCCGCGTACTCGCCCCAGGTCATCGCGATCTTGACCTCCTCACCCGGGCCGAGCGTGACGGTGTCCTTGAGGCCGACGTCGGTCGGGCCCGCCGGGCCGCCGTTGCGCTCCAGCACCCGGAACATCACCAGGTGGGTGTGGAAGCTGTGCCAGACGTGGAAGTCGGGCGGTGCGACGGCGCTCTCGATGTTACGGATCGTCCAGACCTCGCTGCTGCCGACGGTCGTCACCACGTCCGCGCGGTTCGGGTCGTAGGTGAGGCCGTTGATCGTCATCTCGGGGAACGTCTGGAGGACGAACTCGCGCTCGACCGTGCCGTTCGGCACGGGCGGCAACTCGGAGAGGCGGTCCGGGACGCGGCTGCGGTCGTGGGCGTCGCGGACGACGTCGAAGCGCAGCACCTCGGGACGTTCGGTGGGCAGCGCGCCGGTGTTCTCCAGGACGACGGAGGAGCCGACCGGGTAGCGGGAGAAGTCCACGACGACGTCGATGCGTTCGCCGCCGAGCATGGTCAGCTCGGTCTGCTGGACGGGTTCGGCCAGCAGGCCGCCGTCCGAGCCGATCTGGGTGAACTCCGAGCCGTCGGCCAGGCGCAGCCGGAAGTAGCGGTTGGCGCAGGCGTTGTAGAGGCGCAGCCGGTACTTGCGGGCGGCCACCTGGAAGTACGGCCGTTCCTTGCCGTTGACGAGCATGTTCGGGCAGTCGGAGGGGCGGGTGTGCTTGAGCGTCCCGTCCGCCTCGACCCGGGCGTCCCGGATGACCAGCGGGACGTCGTAGCGTCCGCGCGGCAGCGGCAGCCGGCGCTCCTCGCGGTCGGTGAGGAGGTACTGGCCGTGCAGCCCCTTGAAGACGTTCTCGGCCTCCAGGTGGTGCGCGTGGTCGTGGTACCAGAGGGAGGAGGCGCGCTGGGTGTTCGGGTAGCGGTAGAGGCGGCTGCCGCCCGGCTCGATGGTGTCCATGGGCAGCCCGTCGTGCTCGGAGAGCACGTGCCCGCCGTGCAGGTGCACGGCGGTGGGGACGTCCAGGTCGTTGGTCTGCCGGATGACGACCTCGCGTCCGCTGCGCGCCCGGATCGTCGGGCCGGGGAAGGTGCCCTCGTAGGTGCGCACGCGTGAGGTGAGGCCCTTGACGATCTCGACGTCCGCCTCGCGCATGTGCATGCGGTAGTGGTCGGCCGCGTACGTGCGGTGGACCGGGCGCAGCACCCGGGGCACGGGCATGGCGTGGGCGAAGGGCCCGGCGGGGGCCGGGTCGGCCAGGGCCGCCGGGCCGACGGCCGGGTTGCCGAGGGCCGCGACGCGGTCCCACGGGAACAGGGCGGCGGCGCCTCCGGCGGCGGCGAACTTCAGCAGGTTTCTGCGGTTCAGCATCTCTCTTCCCGCTCTTTCGGGGTTCGGTCGGCTCGGCCCGCGGCCCGCGGCCCGCCGACGCAGGCGGCCAGCAGCAGGTTCGAGGCGAGGCAGTAACGCAGGACGGTGGCCGCTTCGCTCCAGGCGGCGGCCGCGAGGGCGGCGAGCACCACGAAGGCCAGCCGGTCGGCCAGATCGGAACCACCGGCCGTCCGGCGCGTCCGCCCGCCGACGCGCCGGGCGGACGCGCCGGCGGCCGTCAGCGCCAGCAGGTACAGCGCCACGGCCGCCAGGCCGAGGTAGGCGCCCACGCCGCCCTGGCCGCCGGCGGTCTGGCCGTGGGCCCCGCCGCCGTGCCACCACATGTGGTCACCGGTCTGGTCGCGCGTCACGGTGTATCCGTACGCCACGAGGGCCACCAGGGCCGCCTGGACGAAGGCGAACACGCCGAGTGCACCCGGACGCACGCACGTCAGCCACCCGGGCCCGCCCTCCCCCGGCCGCCGCCGGGGCGGACGGGAGGGGGACGGCGTCGGGTGCGGGACCCGTGTCGGCGCCGTGGTGGTGCTCACCGGTCGTGGTCCGTGGTGCGGGCCAGGGCGTCCCAGCGTTCCCGCTCCGCGAGCCGCTCGCGCAGCAGGCACGGGGCGAGGTCGGCGGCGCTCGTCCCGAGCAGGAGGCGCAGCGGCGGCTCGTCGGCGTCGACGAGCTTGAGCAGCGCCTCGCCCGCCTTGCGGCGGGTCGCCGGGCTGGAGGTGGGCGTAGGCGCCGGACATGCCGTGCCGACGTGCGGCCAGCACCTCGTCGTACTCCGGCATCGGGGTGGCCCGCACCATGGAGCCCGCGCTCCAGTCGGTGCGGAACTCCCCGGGCTCCACCAGCGTCACGCGGATGCCGAAGCCGGCGACCTCCTGGGCGAGGGCCTCGCTGAGCCCTTCCAGCGCCCACTTGCTCGCGCAGTACAGGCCGAGGTTGGGGCAGGTGGCGATGCCCGCGATGCTGGACATATGGAGGATGTGGCCGCCGCCCTGCCGCCGCATCACCGGCAGCACGGCCTCGGTGACCCACAGCGCGCCGAAGAGGTTGACGTCCAGCTGGTCGCGGGCCTGCTGCTCACCGAGCTCCTCGACGCCGCCGGAGAGGCCGTAGCCCGGGGTGTTGAGCAACGCGTCCACGCCGCCGGTGCGTTCGGCCGCCTCGGCGACCACCGTCCGGGCCGCCTCCCGATCGGTGACTCGGTGACGTCGAGCGCGAACAGCACGACGCGGTCGCCGAAGCGCTCGACCAGCTCCGCCGGGCCCGCGGTGTCCCGGGCCGTCGCCACGACGACGTCGCCGCCCTCCAGCACGACCTCGGTGACGGCGCGGCCGAGTCCGCGCGAGGCGCCGGTCACCAGCCGGGTGCGCCGCCGGGGGAGGTCACGGGCGGGCCTTCTCGGCGTACTCCCTGGCGTAGCCGAGGGTGGTGCGGCTGTTGGTGCCCAGGGCGTTGCGGAGGAACTCCGAGGCGTCGCGCACGTCCGCGTCGGCGCCGAGGATGGCCGGGATGTTGCCCGCGTTGAGGACCACCGTGTGCTGCGAGGTGGCGGTGGTGACGCCGTCGGCGTCCTCCACGAGGTGCCAGTAGCCGGTGTGCAGCGTCATGAGTGCGGGCAGCGTCGTCTGCTTGTAGGCGATGCGGTGGTGCGGGAAGCAGACGCGCACCGACTCGGTGGTGTGGGAGGAGCCGTCCTTGGTGACGGTGTCCATGCGCAGGATCTGGAGGCCGGGGGTCTCCTCGCGCAGGTCGACCCGGGCGACGTGCGGCAGCCGCTGCTTCCAGTGCTGGGCCTCGTTGATGAAGTCGTAGACGTCCTTCGCGGAGCCGTTGATCGTCACGGAGTCCTCGAAGGAGAGCGTCAGCTCGGCGGAACCGGTGGCGAGTTCGACGTTGGCCTTGAGCGCGTCCAGCTCGGAGCGGCTGTTGCGGTCCACGGCCCGGTCGATCCAGGCGAGCTTCTCCGGGTCGTCGTCCACGGCCCGGTAGTCGTGCAGCAGCCGCACGCGGCAGCGTCCGGCGTCCAGGGCCTCGACGACCCAGGTGCCGCCCATCCGCGCAACCGGGGCGGCGGGCACCTCCTGGCGGAAGGTGATGCGCAGGGCCTGCGGGTCCAGGGTGCGGCGCGACGTCCAGTTCTTCGCCTCGCCGTTGGCGGTGGCCCAGATGCGGATGCGCTCCTCCCGCTCGCCCTTCTCGACGTGGTCCACGTGGACCGTCGGCGGGAAGATGCGCGGCCAGTTCTCCACCTCGGCGATGAGCCGGTACACCTCGGCCGCCGGGGCGTCGATCGTTATGTCGTGCTCGACCTCTCGCACGGTCATCAAGCGCTCCTAGAGGAGAAGGGGGATCAGAAGTTGCCCGGCCCGCCGCAGACGTTGAGCGCCTGCGCGGTGATGGACGCGGCGGTGTCGGTGACGAGGTGGCCGACGAGGCCCGCCACCTCCTCGGGGGTGGAGCAGCGGCCGACGGCGGCCCGGACGAACCGGCGGACGTCCTCGGGCACGGTCACGTCGCAGGACGTGCCGTCGACCTCCAGGCCCTCGTCGCGCAGTCCCTTGACGGAGGCGGCCACGGCGTCCGCGCCGCGGGCGCAGAGGAACACCCGGTGCCCGGCCCCGGCCAGCAGCCGGGTCACGGCCGGACCGATCCCGCTGGTCGCGCCGGCGACCAGGGCGACCCGCTGTTCGTGCTCCGCCATGAGCTCTCCTCCCGGGGGCGGTCGATGGCCGGTTCGTGCCGCGCCGCGAGGCGTGCTCCCGGCGCACTCCGCGCCAGCAACGTCACAGACGGCTCTGGAACAGGGCTTGAACCGATCTGGTGTCCGAACCGAGCGCCGCGCCCCTCTGCGTTCGGGCGCGATCGGCCTTCGACGGTGCGTCGAGCGTCTCGCCGCACGGTCGAGAACGGCTACGTCCGACATGAGGGGCGATCATGATCAATCTGTTCCGCCTCAGGTGGGAGCGGAGGAACTCGCCGCAGTCGCCGAGGTGTTCGACGTCAGGTGGCTCGGCCACGGACCTCGGGCGACGGCGTTCGAGGCGGCGTTCGCCGAGCACCCCGGTGTCGACGCCGACCACCGTGCCCGAGATGTCCCTCCACGACCTGACCACCCTGCTGCGCGAGTGCGCGGGCGAGGACGAGCGCGTCAACCTCGAGGGCGACGTGCTCGACACCCCGTTCGCCGACCTCGGCTACGACTCCCTGGCCGTGCTCCGGACCACCGGCCGGATCGAGCGTGACGTCGCGCTGACGCTGGACGAGGACGCCGTCGCCGAGGCGGAGACGCCGCGCGAGTACCTGGCGGCCGTCAACCATCAGCTGACCGACCGCAGCAACGCCTGACCGGCCGCCGGACGCGAAGGCGTGCCCGCAACCCGACCAACCCCTGACGCAGGAGAGGAGTGGCCAGGTGCATGCCCTGGTCGAGATCCACGAGGAGGTGCACGAGGCGCTCCTGGAGCGGCGACCGATCGTCGCCCTGGAGTCGGCGACGCTCGCCCACGGGCCGCCGTTCCCCGGCCCGGTCGAGACGGCCGCCGCCGTCGAGAAGGCGGTCCGGGAGGCGGGCGCGATCCCCGCGACCGTGGGCATCGCCGACGGGCGCTTCGTCATCGGCATGGACGGCGTCGACATCGAGCGCTTCGCCACCGCACCGGCCGACCGCGTCGCCAAGGTCAGCAGCCGGGGGATCGGGGCCGCCATCGCCTCCGGGGGGCTCGGCGCGACGACCGTCGCCGCCGCGCTCGTCGGTGCCGAGCTGGCCGGCATCCCGGTGTTCGCCACCGCCGGGGTCGGCGGGGTGCACCGGGGGGCGGGCGGGACGTACGACGTCTCGGCCGATCTCACGCAGTTCACCCGCAGCAAGGTCGCCGTCGTGTGCGCCGGGGCCAAGAGCGTCCTGTGCGTGCGGCCGACGCTGGAGTACCTGGAGACCCTCGGCGTGCCCGTCATCGGCTACCGCTGCGCGGACTTCCCGGCCTTCTACTGCCGGTCGAGTGGCCTGCGCAACCCTCAGCGCATGGATGATCTGGCCGACATAGCCCGCGCCCTGCGCACCCACTGGGACCTGGGCCTGCCCGGCGGAGCCCTCGTGACCACCCCGGTCGACGAGGCGCACGCGCTGGACCGCGACGAGGTGGCGAGCGTGCTGCGCCGCGCGCTGGCCGACGCCGACCGGGCCGGGATCACCGGCCCCGGGATCACCCCGTACCTGCTGACGGCGGTCTCCCGGGCCACCGGCGGCGCCGGTGACGAGGCCCACCGCGCCGTCCTCGTGAGCACCGCCCGCACCGCCGGGGACCTGGCCGTCGCCCTCTCCCGCCCGCCGACGAGGAGCCAGCCGTGACCGCTACGGAACGCGCGGTCCGGGCCGCCCTGTTCGACCTCGACGGAACGCTCGCCGACACCCCGTGCGCGATCGGCCGACTACTGGTCCGCGTCTGCACGGAGCACGGCCGACGGCTCACCCCGGAGCAGGCCCGGTCGACCATCGGCACCCCGCTGGAGGCCGCCTTCGCCGAGCTGCTCGCCCTGCCCGCCACCGACCCCGAGATCTGCCGGGCCGTGCGCCGCTACCGAGCCCTCTTCGAGGAGGACGTCCTTGACTCGGGCCGCTGGCTCGTGCACGCCGGGGTGCGGGAAGGGCTGGAGCGGCTCCACGAGGCGGGCCTGCCGCTGGCCGTCGCCACGTCCAAGATCGCCGGGAGTGCGCACGCGCTCCTGGACGCCATGGAGATCTCCGCGCACTTCCCCGTCGTCATCGGCCACGACATGGTCAGCCGGGGCAAGCCGGACCCGGAGATGGGGCTCGCGGCGGCGACGGCACTGGGCGTCCCGGCCGACCGGTGCGCCTACGTCGGCGACACCACGGTCGACCTGCGCATGGCGCGGGCCGCGGGGATGCTGCCCGTCGGCGTGACCTACGGCATCGGCGGGCGCGCGGAGTTGACCGCGCTCGCGGCGCCGGTGGGCGGGGCCGTGCACGACACCTTCGAGGACGTCGTCGACACCCTCCTGCTCGCGGAGCGGGCGGCGGCATGAGCGGCCCGAGACGCGAGGCGTCACCACCGCGCACCGCCGACCGCGCCGACCCTCGCGCGGCCCCGTCGAGACCACCGCGCCCGCCGGAACCCTCCCGGCCCGGCCTCCGGCACCCGAAGAACGAGAGGACCTCGCCATGACGCCCACCAGTACCGCAACGGCACGGGGTGCCGTGATCTCCGCGAGCGCGCTGGAGTTCCAGCCGCGTGAGGGCTGCGCCGTCGCCACGGCGGTCGGCCCGCACCTGGGCGCGCGGATCGTCCGCCTGGACGTCGTGCGCATACCGCCGGGCGGTGCCTGGCGGCCGAAGGAGTCGGTCGCCGAGGAGAACGTCGTCGTCGTCTTCGCCGGCTCCGGCACCGCCGCATCCGGAGCGGCGGAGCAGCGCGTCGAGCGGGCCGACACCGTCTACGCACCGACCGGGGACGCCTACGGGCTGACGGCCGAGGACGCGGGTCTGACCGCCTACGTGTGGCACACCACCCTGCGCGCGGACCGCTCCCCCGGCACCGCGCCGCGCCGCTTCTCCCGGCTGTGGAACGAGGAGACGCAGCTGAAGGGCTTCACCGGCGTCGGGAACGACGAGGCGTCCGACAGGACCGCCACGATGAACTTCCTCTTCTGGCCCGGCACGGGCTCGCCCCAACTGTGCCTGCACTGCGGCTTCATGCAGCCCGGCGAGTACTTCAACGTGCACGTCCACCCGGAGAGCGAGGAGGCCTTCTTCGCCTTCGAGGGCGAGGGGCAGCTCCACCTGGACGGCGCGTGGTACGACGCCCGGCCCGGCGACGTGCTGTACGCGCCGCCCGGCGTGCCGCACGGCACCCGGCACCCCGTCGACGATCCCTCGGCCCCGCGCTTCGCCACCTGCGGCGGCCCCACTCCCTTCGACCCGGTCCTCTACGAGCGTGCCGGTGTATCGACAAAGGTTCGGTGATTGACAGATGTGCAGGATCTTCGGCCACTTCGACGCCCAGGCCACGCCCAACGAACTGCGCGCCGTCGCCGCCGCCCAGCGGCACGGCGGGCCGGACGCCCAGACCCACCGCTGCGGACCGGGCTGGGCGCTGGGCAACAACCGCCTGGCCATCATGGACCTCGACGGCGGTGACCAGCCCTACACCCTGGGCCGGGACATCATCGCCGTGTTCAACGGCGAGATCTACAACCACAACGAGCTGCGCGAGAAGCTGCGGGCCCGGGGCCACCACTTCACCGACACCTGCGACGGCTCCGTCATCCCCGCCCTGTACGCCGAGTACGGACCGGACTTCGCCGAGCACCTGGACGGCATGTACTCGATCGCGCTGGTGGACCTGCGCGACGAGCCCACGCTGTGGCTGGTGACCGACGAGGTCGGCATGAAGCCGCTGTACTACCACTGGGACGCCGCCCGGCGGCACCTGTACTTCGCCTCCGAACTCCCGGCGCTGCTGTCCTTCCGCAACGTGCGCGCGACGCCGTGGGAGGGCGGGCTGGACGCCTACCTCGCCACGAAGACGCCGTTCGGCGAGCAGACCATGTTCGAGGGCGTCCGGGTGCTGCCGCCCGCCGTGACGGTGAAGGTGACGCGTGAAGGCGGCCTGCGCACGACCACCCGGGCGGTCACCGGTGCGGCCCGCTCCCCGCACTGCTCGGAGCCGGAGGCCGCCGCCCACGTCCTCGACCTGCTGCGCACCGAGACGCACCGGCTCACCGAGGCCGACGTGCCCGTCTCCGCCATCACCAGCGGCGGCCTGGACTCCAGCTTCGTCACTGTGCTGGCCGCCGAGAAGGTGCGCGACCTGCACTCCTTCAACATCGCCTACACCGGCACCTGGCCGTCCGACGAGCGGGCGTTCGCCCGTGAGGTGGCCGAGTACGCCGGCACCCGGCACCACCAGGTGGAGATCGACCCGGCCACCTTCCCGTCCCTGCTCTCCGACGTCGTCTGGCACCTCGGCCAGCCCAACGCCGACCCGATCACCCTGAGCACCCACGCGCTGTTCGCCGCCGTGCGCGACGCCGGGTTCAAGGTCGCCATCACCGGCGACGCGGCCGACGAGCTGTTCGGCGGATACGACCGCATCTACAAGGCCGTCCACGCCCCCTTCGGCACGGACTGGGTGCCCGCCTACGTCGAGGCGCTCGCGGCGGTGCCGTCCACGCTGCGGGAGCGGCTCTACACCTCCGACTACCGGTCCTTCGTCGCGGACCACGGCTCGGTCTCGGAGGAGATCGCCGAGGAGCTGCGGGCGAGCACCGAGCCGGACACGATGTCGACGCTCACCGAGTTCGAGATCGGCCGGCGGCTGCCGTCCTACCACCTGCGCCGCGTCGACCACCTGAGCATGTCCGCCTCCGTCGAGGTGCGGCTGCCGTTCTGCCAGCCCAGCGTCGTGCGCTACGCCCGCACCCTGCGGGCCGGCCTCAAGGTGGCCGACGGCAAGCGCAAGCGCGTCCTGTACGCGGCCGCGGACGGGCGACTGCCCGCCTCCGTCATCAACCGGCCCAAGCAGCCCTTCACGCTGCCCGTCACCGCGATGCTCCAGCCGGGCCAGGCGCTCATGGAGTACGCGCGCGACCTGCTCGCCCCGAGCCGGCTGCGCCGGCGGGGCCAGCTGGACCCGCAGCAGGTGGAGGCCCTCTTCCAGGCCCAGGCGACGGCCCCGAACGACCGGGCCTCGATGGCGATCTGGTCCCTGATGGTTCACGAACTGTGGCTGGAGCAGTTCTGCTCGGCCATCCCCGCACAGCGCGTTCTCGACGACCGAGTCCCGGAGGTGGCGGTGTGATCGGATACATCGCGCGTGCCGTGGGAGCACCCACTCCCACGCTCGTGCTGGACCAGCGGCAACTGCCCAAGGACCACGGGGAGCTGCGCCCGGTGCTCACCCGCGTGCGCGAGTGGCTGGAGGAGCACGGACGCGAGGACATCCTGAAGTTCGCCCTGGTCGAACCGTCCGAACACCCCCTGTACGACCTGGACTACCGGTTCGTGCAGGGGCTGCCCACCGGCGTCGACCGGTTCGACTTCAACGGGAACTGCGGCCACTCGATCCTGGCGTCGGTCGTCGCGGCCGACGGCCAGGCGTGGCTCCCCCGGCTCGCCCCCGGCGGGCGGGTGCGGGTGCGGGTGCTGAACAACGGCGACCAGGTCGTCGTCGAGGTCGACGAGGCGCGGCGGCGCAGCGGCAGCTTCACCGTGCACTTCCTCCAGGACGCCGGGGCCCGGCTGGACGACCTGCTGCTCACCGGCAACCCCGTCGACCAGCTGCTGACGCCGAGCGGCGTGCAGGCGGCGTCCCTGGTCTCCATGGGCAACCCCTACGTCTTCGTCGACGCCACGGAGTTGGGCCTGGACACCGAGGAGAAGCTCTTCGGGGCCGGCGACGAAACGTTCGCCCAGATGCTGGAGATCCGCGTCGCCGCCGCCGAACTGCTCCAGTGGCCCACCGACGGCGTCTTCCCGAAGATCGCCGCCGTCGGCGGATACACCCCCGGACGGCTGGCCGTGCGGGCGATCTCGGTGCCCAAATGGCACCCCAGCATCGCGCTGACCGGCACCACCTGCCTGGCCGGCGCCGCCAGCATCCCCGGCACCGTGCCCGAGCGGCTGGCCCGCGAGGCGGGGCTCCAGCGCGGCGTCATCGAGATCGACACCCCGGGCGGGTCCACCGCCGCCGCCGCGTCCGTCGCGGGCCGGGGCGACGGCGCCGACACCCTGCACTGGGTCAGCGTCAGCCGCAAGCTGGCCCAGCTCGACGAGCCGCACTGCATCGGCTCGCTGAAGAACTACGACTACAAGGAGGAAACGGCATGGCAACCGCTGACGGTCTGACCCGGCCGGCCGTCCCCACGCGGACGGAACTCGCCGGGCGTTACGCGGAGCTGTGCGAGACCCTGCGGCGCTGCGCGCCGCAGGCGGACACCGACGACGCCCTGCCGGAGGCGGTGTTCGAGGCACTGCGCTCCTCGGGCGTCCTCGGCGCCGCGATCGGCACGGAGTACGGCGGCCACGGCGGGGACGCCGAACTGACCAACCGGCTCATCGAACTGGTCGCCACCGCCGACCCGTCGGTCGCCATCATCCTGTTCCAGCACTACGCCGTGAGTGCCCGGATCAGCGAGTGGGGCACGCCCGCGCAGCGGGACAGGTACCTGCCGAAGCTGGCGGACGGCTCCTGGATCGCGGCGTCCGCCTGGAGCGAGTCGGGCGCCGGCGCCGACAAGCGCAACCTGGCCACCAAGGCCCGCCGGGTGGACGGCGCCTGGGTGCTCGACGGCGCCAAGACCTTCACCACCGGCGCCGGACTCGCCCAGGTCTACCTCGTGCTCGCCCAGTCCTCGGAGCCGACGCGGACGATCTCCACCTACGGCAGCGACGGGCAGACGTTCTACCTGATCGAGGCCGACAACCCCGGGCTCGTCGCCAACACGGGCATGGACCTCGTGGGCATGCGGGCCTCCGCCACCGGCTTCGTCGAGCTGGCGGGCTGCCGGGTGGCCGACTCCGCCGTCCTGGGCCCGGTGGGCGACGCGGTGCGCATCATCGCCGGCGTCCGCGAGTCCGGGGCCACGCTCGGCGCGGTCTCCCTGGGCATCGCCGAAGCGGCGTACCGACTCGCGTACACGCACGCCGTCCGGCGCGGCCTCGACGGCGCGCAGGCCGTTCGCTACCGGCTGGTGGACCTGGAGGCCAAGGTCTGCGCCGCCCGCGCGCTGGTGGACAGCTCCGGCCGCCGGGACACCGCCGACCCCGGGGTCACCACCCTGCACAGCAAGCTGCACGCCTCCCAGGTCTCCGAAGAGGTCACCGCCGAGGCGCTGCGGCTGCTGGGCAGCGCCGGGTTCCTGCGCGACCACCCGCTGAACAAGCTGGCCCGGGACGCCCGGGCGGTGGGCCTGATGGGCCCGATCAACGACCTCTGCCGGGAGCTGGTGAGCGCCCCCTGGACGTCCTGACGTCCTGACGTCCACGCCCGGCAGCCCTGCACGACCCGCACCACCCGCACGACCCGCACGAGGAACCCGCACGACCCGCACCACCCGCACGACCCGCACGAGACCCGCACCACGACACGGAACGCCGAACGGCGGGCCCGCCGGTCAACGGACCGGCGGCGCCTTACACGACAGGAGGAGCGGTGAGCACTAACCACGATCTCGTCATCACCGGTGCACGGGTGGTGACGCCCGACGGGGTGCACGACGGTGGAGTGGCGGTGTCGGGGGAGCGGATCGCCACGATCTTCGCCGCCGGCGCGGCCCCGCAGGGCGAGCGGACGATCGACGCGGGCGGCAGGTACCTGCTGCCCGGACTGATCGACTCGCACGTCCACTTCCGCACCCCCGGTCTCACCCACAAGGAGGACTGGGCGCACGGCAGCCGGGCCGCCGCGGCGGGCGGCGTGACGACCGTCATCGACATGCCCAACACCGAGCCGCCGCTCGTCGAGCCGGAGGCGGCGGCGGACAAGTCGGCCCTGGTCGCGGGCCACTCGCTCGTCGACTACCGGTTCCACATGGGCGTCACCGTCGACAGCGTGGAGAACCTGCGCCGGCTCGAACCCCGGCAGGCCACCTCGGTGAAGGTCTTCATGACCGGCCACCACACCGCGCCCAACATCATCCGCGACCCGGTGGTCCTGGACCGCATCTTCGCCATCGCCGCCGAGCACGGCATCCGGCTCGTGCTGCACGCCGAGGACGACGGCGTCTTCTCGCTGATCGACGAGTCCCAGGAGCCCCCGGCCGGCTACGACGCCTACGAGTCCGCGCACCCGCGCAGCGGCGGCATCGTCGCCTCCTCCCGCGTCATCGACCTGGTCCGCAAGTACGGCACCGCGGCGCACATCCTGCACGTCTCCTCCTCCGAGGAGTCGGACATGCTGAAGGCCGCGAACCGGATCGGCCTGCCGATCACCTACGAGGTCACCCCGCACCACCTGTCCTTCTCCGCGCCCGACACGCAGCGGCTGGGGGCCCGCATCCGGCTGCGCCCCGCGATCCGCTGCCTGAAGGACCAGGGACGGCTGTGGGAGGCCGTCATGGACGGCGGCGTCGCCACCATCGGCAGCGACCACGCGCCGCACACCAAGGAGGAGAAGGTCCTCGCCGTCGCGGACGCCCCGCCCGGGCTGCCCGGCACCCAGGAGATGCTCCTCGCCCTGCACACCGGGATGCGGCGCCGCTACCCGGAGATGCCGCAGGACGAGGTCATGGTCCGCATCGCCCGGATCGCCGCCGAGCGTCCCGCCGAGCTGTTCGGACTGACGGCGCGCAAGGGCCGCATCGCCGTCGGCCTGGACGCCGACTTCTCGGTCTTCGACCCGGACACGACGTGGATCATGTCCGCCGAGCACGCCCAGGCGAAGGTCGGCTGGTCGGCGTACGAGGGCTGGACCTTCACCGGACGCCCCGAGCTGACCGTCCGGCGCGGCGAGATCGTCTACGACGGCCGCGAGGAGACGCCGCGCTTCGGCACGCCGACCGGGATCTGGCTGGACGCCGAGCGTCCCGTCCTCCCGGACCCGGTGCCCTCCGAGCACGCCACGGCCGTCCCGCCGCCGCCCCCGGCCCAGCCGCGTGCGGCGGAGCAGGCGGCGGACCCCGACCGCGTCACGCTCTGACGCCCACCCGCCCGGTCACCCTCCCCGGCCGGGCCGCGCGCCGTCACGGCGGACCCCGTTCCGCCGTGACGGCGCGCGCGGCACGTCACCCACCACGACGCGACGCGCGCACGCCCGACGACGCGCGCACGCCCGACGATCCGGAAGCCCGAAGATCCGAAGAACGGGAGCACCGATGAGCACCGACGCCCACCGCATCACCGTCTACTCGGACCTCGGCTGCCCCTGGGCCTCCCTGGCCCTGCACCACCTGCGGCGGGCCGCCCGCGAGGAGGGCGTCGAACCGGCCGTCGACCACCGCGCGTTTCCGCTGGAGCTGTTCAACGCCCGCCCCACCCCCAAGCACATCCTCGACCCGGAGATCGCCGTCGTCGCGGAGGTCGAGCCCGCCCTCGGCTGGCGGCCCTGGAGCCGCCCGGACGCCGAGTACCCGGTGACCACACTGCTTGCCATGGAGGCCGTGCAGGCCGCCAAGCACCTCGACGGGTACGCCGCGAGCGACCAGCTCGACGCCGCGCTGCGGCACGCCCTCTACGCCGAGTCCCGCTGCGTCAGCGTGCACACCGAGGTCGTCGCCGTCGCGGCGCGGTGCCCGCTCGTGGACGCCGAACGCCTCGAGACCGCGCTGCGCCGGGGCACCCACCGGGCCGACGTCTTCGCCCAGTGGGAGGAGGCCCGGGGACCGGCCGTGCAGGGCAGCCCGCACCTCTTCCTGCCCGACGGCTCGGACGTCCACAACCCCGGCGTCACCTTCACCTGGCCGAAGGGCACCCCCGCACCCGTGATCACCGCCTACGACCCCTCGGTGTGGAACCGCCTGGTGAAGCGCTGAGCGCACGGGACACGCCGCAGGGGCCGCCCTCCCCACGGATGGAGGGCGGCCCCTGCGGGCGTGCTGCCGGGCCGTGCGGCTCCGGCTCCTCGGCTCTTCGGCCGCGCGGCGTTACGAGGCGCGGGCCTTGGTGCGGTCGGCGTCCTTCGCTCCGGCGGATGCCGCGGCCGGGACCGGTCGGGCGGCCTCGTAGAACTCCTCGCGCGGGTTCTCCATCGCGCCGAGCGAGACGACCTCGCGCTTGAGGAACATGCCGAGCGTCCAGTCGGCGAAGACGCGGATCTTGCGGTTCCACGTCGGGACGGCCATGCCGTGGTACGCGCGGTGCATGTACCAGGCGAGGCGGCCCTTGAGCCGGATCTTGGACTTGCCGACGACGATCATCGCGACGCCCTTGTGCAGGCCGAGACCGGCCACCGCACCCTTGTTGGCGTGCTTGTAGTCGCCCTGCGGGAAGCCCCGCATGCCGGAGATCACGTTGTCGCCGAGCACCTTGGCCTGGCGCAGCGCGTGCTGGGCGTTCGGCGGGCACCAGGCGTTCTCGACGCCCGCCGCGCGCGCGGCGAGGTCGGGGATCTGCGCGTTGTCGCCGGCGGCCCAGATGTAGTCGGTGCCGGTGACCTGGAGGGTCGGCTGCGTGTCGACGTGGCCGCGCGGGCCGAGCGGCAGGCCGTAGCGGGAGAGCACCGGGTTGGGCTTGACGCCGGCGGTCCACACGATGGTGTTGGAGTCCGCCTCCAGACCGTTGTTCAGGACCACGTGGCCGTCCACGCAGGAGTCCATACCGGTCTTGAGGTAGACCTCGACACCGCGCTTCTGGAGGTGTTCCAGGCCCCACGTGCCAAGCTCCGGGCCGACCTCGGGGAGGATCTTGTCGGCCACGTCGACGAGGATGAACCGCATGTCCTCGCGCTTGATGCTCGGGTAGTACTTCGCGGCGTCCCGCGCCAGGTCCTCGACCTCACCGACCGTCTCGGCACCGGCGAACCCGCCGCCGACGAAGACGAAGGTCAGCGCCTTCCGGCGGATCTCCTCGTCCTGCGTGGAGTCGGCCTTGTCGAGCTGCTCCAGGACGTGGTTGCGCAGCCCGATGGCCTCCTCCACGCCCTTCATGCCGATGCCCTGCTCGGCCAGGCCGGGGATCGGGAAGGTGCGGGAGACGGCGCCGAGCGCGACGACGAGGTAGTCGAAGGGCAGCTCGTAGGCCTCGCCGACCAGCGGGGTGACGGTGGCCACCTTCCGGTCCTGGTCGATCTCCGTCACCCGGCCGGTGAGAACCTCCGCCTTGGGCAGCACGCGGCGCAGCGGCACCACGACGTGGCGGGGGGAGATGGAGCCGGCGGCGGCTTCGGGGAGGAAGGGCTGGTACGTCATGTAGGAGCGCGGGTCGACGACGGTCACCGTCGCCTCGCCGTACCGCATCTTCTTCAATATGCGGCGCGCTGCATACAGACCGACGTACCCACCACCTACGACGAGGATTCGAGGACGCTCCGTGGTGCTCATGCCATCGAGTATCCAGCACCTGATCGGGCCACGCTCGTGAGCCCCTTCACAAGCACTTCCGCCCGTTCTGCTACACTCCGCCGCCCCGTGACCGGAGCCACATCCGAACCCGGGAACCCACCTACCTCACCGCACGTTGCACCCACGCCGTGAGCTGCGAGGTTACGGTCAGGGGAAGCTTAACCCCGGCCAACGGAATCGGACTTCCACGCCTGCGAAACGCAGCCGATCACGGTGCCCGACCTCCACAACAGCGCTCCGCGCTCCCCGAAATCGACGATTCCGGCCCCGCAGGGCACTTTTCCTTGTGAAGAACTTCACGAACTTTCCCGCGCGGACGGGCGTGGCGGCGGCCGCGAGCGCCTGACGGGGCACCTCCGGCCCCTCCGGAACCCCGCCTCGGACCCGGCCGTGGACCCCGCCGGTCAGACCTCACCCTCGCGGTACTCGGCGTCCGAACCCCGCGCCGTGGCCTCCCGCAGCTCCACCCGGCGGATCTTCCCCGAGACCGTCTTCGGCAGCTCCGCGAACTCGATGCGCCGGACCCGCTGGTACGGCGCGAGCACCGCGCGGGAGTGCGCGAACAGGGCCCGCGCCGTCTCCGGGCCGGGCTCCCAGCCCGCCGCCAGGACGACGTACGCCTTCGGCACCGCCAGCCGTACCGGATCCGGCGCGGGCACGACGGCCGCCTCCGCCACCGCCTCGTGCTCCAGCAGCGCGCTCTCCAGCTCGAACGGGCTGATCTTGTAGTCGGAGGCCTTGAACACGTCGTCCGCCCGGCCCACGTACGTCACGTACCCGTCGGCGTCCCGGGCACCGATGTCGCCCGTGCGGTAGTAGCCGTCCGCCATGGCCGAGGCCGTGCGCTCCGCGTCCCCGTGGTAGCCCGTCATGAGCCCCACCGGCCGCCGCGCGAGGTCCAGGGCGATCTCGCCCTCCGCCGCTCCCGGCTCCCCCGTCACCGGGTCGAGCAACTCCACCGCGTAGCCGGGGCAGGGCCGCCCCATCGATCCCGGCTTGAGCCGCTGGCCCGGGGTGTTGGCGACCTGCACCGAGGTCTCCGTCTGCCCGAAACCGTCCCGGATGACGACGCCCCACCCCCGCCGCACCGCCTCGATGACCTCCGGGTTGAGCGGCTCCCCGGCCGCCACCACCTCGCGCGGAGGCGTCCGCAGCAGCCCCAGGTCCGCCTGGATGAGCATGCGCCACACGGTGGGCGGCGCGCAGAAGGACGTCACCCCGACCCGGTCCATCTCCGCCATCAGCCGGACGGGGTCGAACCGGCCGTAGTGGTGGATGAAGACGGTCGCCTCGGCGTTCCACGGCGCGAACAGGTTCGACCACGCGTGCTTCGCCCACCCGGGCGAGGAGATGTTGAGGTGCACGTCCCCGGGACGCAGCCCGATCCAGTACATCGTGGACAAGTGGCCCACCGGGTAGGAGACGTGGGTGTGCTCCACCAGTTTCGGTCGGGACGTCGTCCCCGAGGTGAAGTAGAGCAGCAGGGGATCGTGCGCGTGGGTGACGCCGTCCGGCTCGAAGGCGTCCGGCGCGGCCTCCGCCTCCGCGTACGCCCGCCACCCCGCGACGGGCGTCCCCGTCGCGACCCGCGTGTACGCGCCCGGCACGGCGTCGAACTTCCCCGCGTCCTCCGACCGCGCGACCACGTGCCGCACCCCGCCGCGCGCGACCCGGTCCCGCAGGTCGGCGGGACCGAGCTGCGGGGTCGCCGGGATGACGACCGCGCGCAGCTTCATCGCCGCCAGCGCCGTCTCCCACAGCTCCACCTGGTTGCCCAGCATGACCAGCACCCGGTCCCCGGCCTGCACCCCCACGCCGCGCAGCCAGTTCGCCACCCGCGCCGAGCGGCGGGACAGCTCCGCGAACGAGACCCTGACCTCGCTCCCGTCCTCCTCGACGACGTGCAGCGCCGTCGCCCCGTTGCCCTCCGCGATGACGTCGAACCAGTCCAGCGCCCAGTTGAACCGCTCGGGACGCGGCCACCGGAACCCCGCGTACGCCGCCGCGTAGTCCTCCCGGTGCCGCAGCAGGAAGTCCCGCGCCGCCCGGAACTCCCCCGTCACCCCGTCACCCATACGCCCTCCTCGTCCTCGCGGGCGTCCCACCGCCCCGACTGCCCCCCGCACCTCCTGGCGTCCCCGGCCGCCCGTCGGGTCAACCACGAGGAGCGCGGTCGACCCGGGGGAACGAGGGACATGTACCTGATCAATCTGACCGACGAAGAGCAGGGCGTCGTGGTCAAGGTGGTGAGCGGGGAGCGTTTCGAGGAGCACGAAGGATTTGACGTCCTCAGATGCGAGACCACCGTGTCGAGCGCTTTCGTCAACGGGCACCTGGACCTGTTTGTCACCTCGTACGACCTCGATGACTGGAGCGCCGCGCTGGACTCCCTCGCGTCAGGCGACGACGTCACCTGGCTGCAGAGTGGACGCTCCCCCCGCCTCAGGGTCGACCTCGAAGGGGAAAGCGGCTGCACGGAGATCAGCGTCTACGACGTCGTCGATTCCATGATCTGCACCACCGTCCCCGTCAGGACGGAAGAGGACTGGATCACCACACACCGGAGGATGCTCGACGCCGTGCGCGGCGCCTTCCCGCTGACACGCTAGGCGTGCCGTCCCGGGGCGCGACCCCGGCTGCCGGGTCCGGCCGTCAGGGGCGGGTGGCGAGGAGGAGGTCGACGATGCCGGTGGTGTCCTCCGCGCCCCGGCCGTCCGCGACGAGCCGGGCCATGGCGTCCGTGTACGGCGTCAGGAGCTCGGTGCTGACGCCCTGTTCGCGAGCCGTGCGCAGCAGCGTCGCGTTCCCGGCGACCTGCATGGCGAGGGTGGACACGACGCCCTTCGCGTAGTCACCGCTCTCCAGTTGCTCGGCCGTCTGGTCCGTCATGGTGGCCATGGCCGTGAGCCAGCCGGTGAGCAGGGGGGGCGAAGCCGGGGTCCTCGCCCACGTACTGGACGTCGGCCGGAACGCCGAGTGTGTCCCGGTGGGCGTCCATCAGCTCCTTGGAGCCGCTGTAGAAGACGGACGCCCCGGACTCGGGGACGCCGATCATCGGGGGGACGGCCATGATGCCGCCGTCCACGAAGCGCGCCCCCCGCTCGCGGGCCCACTCGGCGCGGGCGCGGCCGTCGGCGGGGGTTCCGGTGGTGAGATTGACCAGGTCCCTGCCGGACAGGTCGGTGCCGGCCAGCACGTCACCGACCGAGGCGTCGTCCAGGAAGACGGCGACGACGAGCCGGCTCGCGGCGACGGCCTCGGCGGCGTCGGCGGCCACGTACGCGCCCGCCCCGGCGAGCGGTTCGGCCTTCGCGGCGACGAGAAGTTGATCAAGTACGCACTTCGAAGTGCGCGGACCGCCCCGCGTCGAGTACTCCCTGACACCGCTCGGGCATTCCCTCAACACGGCCCTCGAACCCCTCGGTGCCTGGGGCCGCGAGCACGTTCACGGCTCAGGGTGAGGCGCACGCGTCGTCCTGGCCGTCACACCGGGCAACCGGCGGGACGTCCACTGTCGTACGCGACAGACCACGGGCTCAACGCGTGCGCATTGCATTGTGTACACGACAGTGCGTACACTTTCGCCCATGACCGAGAACAGCGCGACCGTCAGGGAAGCACGCGCGCACCTCGCAGAACACATCAACCAGGCCGCCGACGGTACGCCGACGGTGATCACGCGCAACGGCACGCCCGTGGCGGCCGTGGTGCCGATCGCGGACTTCGAGGCGCTGGAGGAGGCAGCCGACGTCATGCTGGCCCGAGAGGCGGAAGCGGTGCTGGCCGAAGGCGGTCCCACCGTGACCATGGCCGAGCTGCTGGCGGACCTGTTCACCGAGCAGACCGACGATGCGGCGTGAAGTACGCGTTCCGGTTCACCACCACAGCCAGGCGGCAACTCCGCGGCATCCGCCGAACCGATGCCATGCGAATCCTGACCGCGCTGACAGCTCTCGGCGATGACCCGTACGCCGAGGGCCACGACGTGAAGAAGCTCGTCGGCACCTCGGATCTCTACCGGCTTCGGGTCGGTTCCTTCCGCGTCGCCTACCGGGTAGACGACGGCGCACTCGTCGTGCTGGTCGTCACGGTGGGCAACCGGCGGGAGGTCTACCGGCGTACGTGACGACCGGTCGGTCAGGCGAGGGTCCAGGCGATGCCGTCGAGGATGTCGTGTTCGGAGACGACGACCTCCTCGGCACCGGAGCGCTCCATGACCGCCTGGAGGATGACGGCACCGGCCGCGATGACGTCGACGCGGCCGGGGTGCATGACGGGGATGGCGGCGCGCTCGGCGTGGGTGGAGTGGACGAGCCGGTCGGTGATCTCGCGCACCCGGTCCAGGGAGACGCGGGCGTGGTGGGTGGCGGCCGGGTCGTAGGCGGGGAGGTCGAGCGCGATGGCTGCGACGGTGGTGACGGACCCGGCCAGGCCCACCAGGGTGCGGGCGGAGGTCAGCGGGACGGTCTTCTCGGCGGCGTCGAGCGCCGTGTCCACGTCGGCCCGTATGGCGGCGATCTGCTCGGCGGTGGGCGGGTCGGTGACGGCGCCGTCGCGGACGAGGTGACGCTCGGTCATGCGGACGCAGCCGATGTCGACGCTGCGGGCCGCGCTCACCCCGTCGGTGCCGACGACGAGTTCGGTGGAGCCGCCGCCGATGTCGGTGACGAGGTAAGGCGTGTCCAGGCCCGCGCCGGTGAGCTCCTTCGTGGCGCCGGTGAAGGAGAACGCGGCCTCCTGGTCGCCCGTGACGACCTCGGGCTCGACGCCGAGGATGTCGACGACGCCGCGCACGAAGGCGTCCCGGTTCTCCGCGTCGCGGGAGGCCGAGGTGGCGACGAAGCGGACCCGGGAGGCGTCCAGGGAGCGGATGACCTCGGCGTACTCGCGGCAGGCGGCGAACGTGCGCTCCAGCGCCTCGGGGGCGAGCCGGCCGGTGCGGTCGACGTCCTGGCCGAGCCGGACGACCTGCATGCGGCGGTCCAGCTCGGTGAAGCCGCCGGTGGCCGCGTCGAGGTCGGCGACGAGCAGGCGGATGGAGTTCGTGCCGCAGTCGACGGCGGCGACGCGGGTCATCGGTCGCTCTCCTCGGAGTCGGAGTCGGAGTCGGCGGCCGGGGCGGAGTCGGCGGCCGGGGCGGTGGGGACGCAGGAGCCCTTGCGCCACCACTCCGGCAGCATGGCCAGGGCCTCGTCGCCGAGCGGGTTGACGCCGGGGCCGGCGGCGAGGGAGTGGCCGACGAGGACGTGCAGGCACTTGACCCGGTCCGGCATGCCGCCCGCGCTGGGGAAGCCCTCCAGGACCTCGATGGCGTCACGGCGGGCGAGGTAGTCCTCGTGCGCGGCGCGGTAGGCGGCGGCCAGCTCGGGGTCGGTGGCGAGGCGCGCCGTCATCTCCTTCATGACGCCCTCCGCCTCCAGCGTGCCGATCGCGGAGGCCGCGCGGGGGCAGGTCAGGTAGTACGTCGTCGGGAAGGGGGTGCCGTCCTCCAGCCGGGGGGCCGTCTCGACGACGTCGGGCTGTCCGCAGGGGCAGCGGTGGGCGATGGCCCGCAGGCCGCGCGGCGGCCGGCCGAGCTGCGCCTTGAAGGCGGCGACGTCCGCCTCGGTGGGCGGCGTGGGTTCGGTCGGGGGCGGCGGAGTGTCCATGGCGGGCGGCGCGTCTTTCCGGCGTGGGCGGTCGGGTGGTCGGGTGGGGCGGCGGAGCGGGGGGCGGCGGGTCGGAAGGGGCGGCTGGGGTCAGGAGCGGTCGGCGCGGTCGAGGCCGTCGAAGAAGGTGCGGTACCAGGCGCGGTCGGCCGCGTCGTGGTCCGCTTCCTCCCGGGCGCGGCGGTCGGCCTCGTCTTCGGCGTCGGTGTCCCCCTGGACGATGTAGCCGGTCTCCCCGGCGCGGACGTAGTGCAGGTGCTTGCGCGCGAGCTGCTCGACGTAGGCGGGGTCCTGGAGGCGGGCCTTCAGCTCGCGCAGCTCCGCGACGCGTTCCTCGGTCTCGGCCAGCTTGTGGCGCTCCTCGGCGATGTCGGAGCGCTGGGAGACGTAGGTGCGCGTGGGGTAGGCGAGCGCGACGACCAGCGAGCACAGGACGAGCGCGAGCAGCGCGGCGCGCCCGGTGAGCCGGTTGCGGCGCGGACCGTGCCGCAGCCGCCGGTTCTGCGCGCGGTAGACCTGCGCGGCGGCCTGCTCACCCAGGGCCCTGAGCCGGGTGGCGGTGGAGAACCGTTCCCGTTCCGCGGCCACGTCGCCTCCCGGGGGTCGCGTCGAAATGGTGCGTGCGAGCGGCTGCGTCCCGTCCCGCCGGCGGTTGCCGTGGGACGGGACGCGGCAGCGGGCCTGGCCCGGTAGCGGGTCAGCCCTTGAAGCGCGGGAAGGCGCTGCGGCCGGCGTAGACGGCGGCGTCGTCGAGGATCTCCTCGATGCGCAGGAGCTGGTTGTACTTGGCGACGCGCTCGGAGCGGGCCGGGGCGCCGGTCTTGATCTGGCCGCAGTTGGTGGCGACGGCCAGGTCGGCGATGGTGACGTCCTCGGTCTCGCCGGAGCGGTGCGACATCATGCACTTGAAGCCGCTGCGCTGGGCGAGCTCGACGGCGTCGAGGGTCTCGGTGAGCGAGCCGATCTGGTTGACCTTCACCAAGAGGGCGTTGCCGGCCTTGTCGTCGATGCCGCGCTGGAGACGCTCGGGGTTGGTGACGAACAGGTCGTCGCCGACGAGCTGGACCTTCTCACCGAGCTGGGCGGTGATGGTCTGCCAGCCCTCCCAGTCGTCCTCGAACAGCGGGTCCTCGATGGAGACCAGCGGGTAGGCGTCGACGAGCTCGCCGTAGTAGGCGGTCATGTCGGCGGCGCTGCGGGACTTGCCCTCGAACTGGTAGGCGCCGTCCTTGTAGAACTCGGAGGCGGCGACGTCCAGGGCGAGCGCGATGTCGCGGCCGGGGGTGTAGCCGGCGGCCTTGACGGCCTCCAGGATGAGATCCAGGGCCTCGCGGTTGGAGCCGAGGTTCGGGGCGAAGCCGCCCTCGTCGCCGAGGCCGGTGGACAGGCCGCGCTCCTTCAGGACCGCCTTGAGGGCGTGGTAGACCTCGGTGCCCCAGCGCAGTGCCTCGGAGAAGGACTCCGCGCCGATGGGGGCGATCATGAACTCCTGGATGTCCACGTTGGAGTCCGCGTGCGAGCCGCCGTTGAGGATGTTCATCATCGGCACGGGCAGCAGGTGCGCGTTCGGGCCGCCGAGGTAGCGGAAGAGCGGCAGGTCGGACGCCTCGGAGGCGGCGTGCGCGACGGCGAGGGAGACACCGAGGATGGCGTTGGCGCCGAGCGAGGACTTGTCGGCGGTGGCGTCCAGGTCGAGCATGGCCTGGTCGATGAGGCGCTGCTCGGTGGCGTCGTAGCCCACGAGCTCCGGACCGATCTGCTCGATGACGGCGAGGACCGCCTTCTCGACACCCTTGCCGCCGTAGCGGGCCTTGTCGCCGTCGCGGAGCTCCAGGGCCTCGAAGGCGCCGGTGGACGCGCCGGAGGGCACGGCCGCTCGGCCGGTGCTGCTGTCGTCGAGGCCGACCTCTACCTCGACCGTGGGGTTGCCTCGCGAGTCGAGGATCTCGCGGGCTACGACGACGTCGATGGACGGCACGAGGGTCTCCTTCGTGTGGGTCGGTCTTCCTGAGGCAGGAGCCTAACGGTCCCCGGGGCGGCCGTGGGCCTTCGGCCCGCGTCCGGCGTGCGGTGCTGCGGTGAAAGCGCAGCTCAGCGGCGTGGCACCAGTTTGTTCAACAACTGAAGATAAGGGTGGGGGAAGCCGACGTCTCGCCGTACGGACGGGTTCGGCCCCGGCGGCCGACGCCCCGGTGCGCGGGGGGATGCGCACCGGGGCTCGCGAGGCGTGTACCCACCGGACGGCTCGGGGATGCGCGTCCGGCCCGTCACACCACCAGACGCTGGCCGGGGAAGATGAGGTTCGGGTCGCCGCCGACGACGGAGCGGTTGCGGTCGTACAGCTCCTGCCAGGTGGTGCCGTGCCGCTGGGCGATGTCGGCCAGCGTGTCGCCGGCCCGCACGACGTAGGTGCCGCCCTCGCCCGACTGCTGCGGCCGCTCCTGCTGCTGGGTCTGGTGCTGGTGCTCCGTCTGGGGAGCGGCCTGGGGCGCCTGCTCGGGCGCCTGCTGCTGCGGTTGCGGGCGCGGGGGCCGGTCCGCGCCCGTGGAGGAGCCCTCGGGGTCGACGTTCGCGGGCGGGGCGCCGGCGGTGAGGCCGCCCTCCTCCGCGCAGGCCCAGGCGCCCGGGCCCTGCATGTCGAGCAGCCGCTCGGCGACGGCGATCTGCTGCTCCTTGGTGGCCAGGTCGGCGCGCGGCGCGTAGCGGAGGCCGCCGGCCGCCTCCCAGCTGGACTGGGCGAACTGGAGTCCGCCGTAGTACCCGTTTCCGGTGTTGATGCGCCAGTTACCGCTCGACTCGCACTCGGCGACCTTCTCCCAGGTCTCGACGGAAGCGGCCTGCGCGCTGCCCGCCATGACGACGGGACCGCCGACGGCGGCGCCGGCGAAACCGGCGAGCGAGGCGGCGAGGCGGACGACGACGGGCTGACGGTTGCGACTCCGTTCGGAGCCCTTCTCGGTGAACAGCATGGACGGTCTTCCTCACCGGACGCCTACGGGGTGAGCTGTCGGGTTCGGGCGCGTGAGCCGCCCGGCCCGGTGCGGTCCACCCGCTCCGGGCTTCACCCCTAGCCGCTCGCACGGCACGTGCCTGGTTCCCCCGCTCCTGCCGGCGGTTCGCGGACGCGACGATGTTCCCGTTGCCCGTCGGCAGGATTCGGCGTGACGGTCAACGGCCCCGCGGTAGCGGGCGATGTGACGGTAAGCACACCGCAATAATCCGATCAAACACCTCGGAAACGGGCCATATATCCCGATTTGACGCTACGCCCGAAGAATCTGCCCAGGTCTAGGCACTGACGGACGGGCGCCGCAACCCGGAACACGCCGAACGGGAATGTGACGATCGTCACATTGCGTCCGTCCGGGTGACCCTCCGCGTCCGACGCACGGGCAACTAGCGCTGTGCGACCGGGAGTTCCAGGCTCTGACCGGGAAGGATCAGATCCGGGTCGGCACCGACGAGGGAGGCGTTGGCCTCGTACAGCGCGGGCCAGCCGCCCTCCACCCCGTGCTCGGCGGCGATGCCGGACAGGGAGTCGCCCCGGGTGACGCGGTGCTCCTCGGCGGCACCGGCCGGGTCCGTGCGATCGGCGGGGGCCGCGTGCCGCGCGGCACCCCGGTCCGGACGGTCGGTGCCGTCGGGGTCCGCCTCGCGCGGGTCGGGGGCACCCCGGTGCCGTCCGGCACCGTCCCCGGCCGCGCCACCGGACCGGGCGTCGTCCGGGACGGCGGTCTCCTCGGAGGGCGACACCTCCGGATCAGCCCGGTCCTCGGAGCCGTCCGTGGCGGAGCCGTCCGCCCCGGTGGGGCCGGGGGCGGGGCGATCGGTGGAGCGGGCCTCGTCGACGTCCGGGGCATCGGAGGGGTCGGGGCTCTGCGTGGCGGAGGGGTCGGTCGCGTCCGGGGACGGCGTCGCCTCCTGCGGCTCCGCACGGTCCGAGCCGCCCGAGCGGCCCGCGCCGTTTGAGCCGTCGGGGGTGCCGGAGCCGTCCCGGCCGCCGGAGCCGTTCCCGCCGTCGGCGGCGCCCGGCCGCCCGACCTCGGGGACGCCCGGTGCCTCCACGACCCCGTTGACGGACGCGGTCAGACCGCTCGTCACGGCACAGGCGGGCCAGGCGTCGGGGCCCTCGGCGGCGAGGATCGCCTCGGCGACGGCGATCTGCTGGCCCCGACTGGCGAGGTCGGGGCGGTCGGCGTGCTCCGTGCCGCCGTAATCCGCCCAGGTGTCCAGCGTCAACTGGAAGCCGCCGTAGTAGCCGCTGCCGTTGTTCGCGCTCCAGGCGCCGCCGCTCTCACACTCGGCCACGCGGTCCCACACCGCGCCGTCGGCGGCCTGGGCCCCGGAGGCGGCCAGGAACGGCAGGGCGATCCCCGCCCCGGTCACCCCCGCGGCGACGACGACGGCAGGAGCCTGACGGGGGCGGCGGTGCCGCCCGGTCCCGGAACGCATGCGGTGATCTCCCCAGTGACAGCGGGCACGACCCCGAAGGGGGCCGGCTGACGGCAGAACGTAGCGTCGAACGCCCGTCCGTCACAAGTCAGTGTCGCGGATATCACGCGACGGTCACGGCGCCTCACTCTCTGACGCGGCGTCGGGCGTGAACGCGACGGGGAGCGTGCGCAGCCCGCGCATGATGAGCCCGCCGCGCCAGCGCAGTTCGGCCGGATCGGCGTCAAGTCGCAGGTCCGGCAGGCGACGCAGCAGCGTGGCGAGCGCCGTGCGCCCCTCCAGCCGGGCGAGCGGCGCACCCAGACAGTAGTGGATGCCGTGCCCGTAGCCGAGATGGTTGTTGTCGCGGCGGGAGAGGTCGAGGACGTCGGGCCGCTCGAACTTCGCCGGGTCGCGGTCAGCCGCCGCGAGGACGACGAGCACCGGGTCGCCCGCCGCGACGCGCTGCCCGCCCAGGGTCAGCGGCTCGGTGGCGAAGCGCCAGGTGGCCAGCTCCACCGGCCCGTCGTAGCGCAGGAGTTCCTCGACGCCCGTCTCCAGCAGCGCGGTGTCGCCCGCCGCCAGCGCCGCCTGGAGACGGTGGCGCTCCTCCGGGCGGCGCAGCAGCGTGTAGGTGCCGTTGCCGATGAGGTTCACGGTCGTCTCGAAGCCCGCGAAGAGGAGGATGAACGCCATGGCGGCGGCCTCGTTCTCGGTCAGGTGCTCACCGTGGTCGCTCGCCCGGATGAGCCCGGAGATGAGGTCGTCCCCGAGGTCGTCCCGCTTGCGGTGGATCAGGTCGGCCAGGTAGCCGCGCATCTTCTTGACCGCACGTCCCACCCCGCCGCGCGGGCCGCCGCCGTGGCGCAGCATCATGCCCGCCCAGTCGCGGAAGTCGTCCTGGTCCTCGGCGGGAACGCCGAGGAGGTCGCAGATGGCGTAGATGGGCAGCGGGAAGGCGAACTCGTGGATGAGGTCGGCGCTGCCCCGCGCCGCGAAGCCGTCGATGAGGCCGTCCGTCAGCTCCTGCACGCGCGGGGCGAAGGCGGCCACGCGGCGCGGGGTGAAGGCGCGGGCGACGAGCCGGCGCAGCCGGGTGTGGTCGGGCGGGTCGATGTTGAGCAGGTGGGTCATGAGGTTGGCGCCGCGCTCGCCGGGAATGCCCACCTTCCCCTTGCCGTGCGCCTGCTCGCTGTGGGCACTCGGGTTCTTGCTGAGCCGGGTGTCGGCGAGGGCCTGGCGGGCGTCGTCGTAGCGCGTCACCAGCCAGGCGGAGACTCCGCTGGGCAGCTCCGCGCGGTACACCGGCGCGTGCTCGCGCAGCCAGGCGTAGGCCGGGTAGGGGTCGGCGGCGAACTCCCAGGTGAAGAGGTCGGGCATCGGGGGGCGGTCGTTCACGTCCACCCGAGGACGCTATCCCGCCGCGTGCGCCGGGGACGTCCGCCCCGGGGAGGTGGGCGGGCGTCGACGCGTTGACCCCGCACCCGCCCCTCCCCCGCACGCGCTCACGGCACGGAGCCCACACCGCTCGGGCGCGGAACCAGCGGTTCCCGGAGGTGCCCGTCGCGACGGGACGGCCGTGGCGGATCATTGAGCGTCGCTACAGCCGCCGCGTCGTCATCCCGTCCTCCGCACGACCGACCGTGGCGCTGGGCCGAAAAGGAGCGAAACCGTGGCACATCATTCCGCCCGGCTCGCCGGGGTGGCCGTCCACCTGCCGGAGAGCCGGCTCAGCACCCGTGACGCCGAACTCCGCGTCGCGGACCGCAGCACCGGGTTCCGCCCTCCGCCCGGCATCGTCGAGCGGCTGACCGGTGTCGAACGCCTCCACGTCATGCCCGACGACTGGCAGGCGTCCGACCTGGCGGCCGCCGCCGCGCGCAAGCTGCTCGCCGACACCGGCACCGATCCCCGCGACGTGGACCTGCACCTCTTCGCCGCCGCCAGCCAGGACATGGTGGAACCGGCCACGGCGCACATGGTCGCGGACCGGCTCGACCTGCGCTGCCCCTCCTTCGACGTCAAGAACGCCTGCAACAGCGTCCTCAACGCGCTGGAGGTGGCCGGCGCGCTCGTCGCGGCCGGCGGCTACCGGCGCGTCCTCATCAGCTGCGGCGAGTCCCCCTCGCGGGCCGCCCGCTGGTCCGTGCCCGACCTGCGCTCCTTCCTCGCCGCGATCCCCGGCTACACGCTCTCCGACGCGGGCGCGGCGCTGCTGGTCGAACGCTCCCCGCGCCCCGGTCTGCTGGGCTTCGGCGGCACCGCAGACTCCTCGGCCTGGCACGTGGGCACGCTGCCGGCGGGCGGTTCCGCGCATCCGCGCGGGGACGAGCACACCTACTTCCGCCTCGACGGCACCGGGTTGCGCCGCGCCTTCGAGACGCTGGGCCTCCAGGTGCTCCACGACACGCTGACGCGGCTCGCCCTCACCTGGGACGACCTGGCCGTCATCTGCGTCCACCAGGTCTCCCTGCCGTACCTGGAGTCCTTCCGGGAGCGGCTCGGGCTGCCGGCCGACCGGCTCGTCGTCACCGTCGCCGAGCACGGCAACACGGCCGCCGCCAGCCTGCCGTTGCAGCTGCGCACGGCGCTGGACAGCGGCCGCTGCGGCCCCGGCGACCTCGTCGGACTCGTCGGGCTCGCCGGCGGCATAAGCCTGGGGATGGGGGTCGTGCGGCTGTGAGGCTCTGGGTCGTCGTGCCCGCCTACAACGAGGCGGCCGGCATCACACCGACGCTGCGGGCCCTGGCCGCGCAGACCGACACCGACTTCTCCCTGGTCGTCGTCGACAACGCCTCGACGGACGGGACCGCCGACGTCGTGCGGGGCTTCGGCTTCCCCGGCGACCTGCACGTCGTCCGGGAGCCGCGGAAGGGCACCGGCGCGGCAGCCGACACCGGCATGCGGTACGCCATCGGCCACGGCGCCACCCACCTGGCCAGGACCGACGCCGACTGCCTCCCCGCGCCCGACTGGACGGCCCGCGTCCGCGCCGCCTTCGACGCCGGGCTGCTCCTGGTGGCCGGGCGACTGCGCCCGCGCACCGACGAGTTCCCGCTGGCGTGGTGGCGCCGGGCGGCCCTCGTCGGGGCGACGGAGGTGGCCTCGTTCTTCGGGAAGCTGCGTCCCGGCAACCGCGACCCCCGCTACCTGGGCCCCTACGTGATGACGCCGGGCTGCAACATGGCCGTCGAGGCCGACCTGTACCAGCGCGCCGGCGGCTTCCCCCGCACGGCCATCGAGGACGTCCACGAGGACCGCGCGCTGGTCAACTCCGTGCGCACGCTCACCACGGCCTACGGCCTGCGCCGCGACGTGCGCGTCGCCGGCTCGGCCCGCCGGGTGCGGGCCTGGGGGCTGCGCCGCACCCTCGGCTGGTACGCCGACCACCGGTACCGTCCCGAGGTGGTGGACATCCGATGAGCACAGCGCACCCGGGCCACCGGACCCGTGCCCGTTCCCGCAGCGACGCCGACCGCTGGGAGGAGCGCGTCCAGACCACCGCCCACCCCGTCGCCTACCGGATGCTGCGCGCCGTCAGCGCGCGCGGGCCCGTCGTCCGGGTGCCCCGGGTGGGCGTGGTCGTCTCCGACGCCGGGCTCGCCCGCGCCGTCCTCACCGACACCGAGCGCTTCACCAAGACCGGCCCCGGCTCGCCGTCCGACCTCTGGACGCCGATCCTCGGGCCGTCGGTGCTGCTCAACATGGAGGGCTCCGAACACGCCGCGCTGCGCCGCCGGTTGGGCGGGCTGTTCACGCCCGGCTACGTCGCCGCGCTGTGCGAGCGGGTCCTGCGCGAGCCGCTCACGGAGCTGACGTCCGCCCTCGCGGCCGGGGAGGACGTCGACCTCGTCGCCGCCGTGCAGCGGTGCGCGGGTGCGGCCATCTGCGAACTGGTCGGACTGCCGCCGGACCCGAAACGTTTCACCACCGCCTTCGCCGAGGCCTCGGCCGTCACCTCCATGGTCCGGCTGTGGCGCTCGTCGCTGACCCCGCGCCAGGTGGGGACCGCCCGCGCCGTCCTCGGACGGCTGACGGCCGCCGCCACCGACGCCTACCGCTTTGGGGACGAGACCACCGTGCCCGGGCGCATGCGGGCGCTCGGCCTCAGCGAGGAGGAGACGCGCGGCGCGGTCGGCGCCTTCCTCCTCACCGGCACCGAGACCCTCGTCTCCTTCCTGCCCCGGCTGGTCGCCCTGTGCCACGACACCGGCCGGCTGGACCGGCTGCGCGCCGACCCCTCCGGCACCGACGCCGTCGTGGAGGAGGCCCTGCGCGTGACCGTCCCCTCGCCGGTGATGCTGCGCAGCGTCGCCGCCCCCGCGACGGTCGGCGGGACGCCCGTCTCCCCCGGCGACCGCGTCGTCGTCTTCACCCTCCGGTGCGCCCGCGCCCACGGCCCGTTCGACCCCGATCGCCCGATGCCGCCGGAGCTGAGACGGCTGTGGTTCGGCGCCGGGCCGCACTTCTGTCTGGGCATGCCGCTCGCCATGGAGCAGATCCGCTCGGTGCTGGCGGCCGTCCTGGCGGCCGGACCGGTCCGGGTGACCGACCGCCGTATCGCCCGGCGCGTCCTCATACCCGGCTACGCCCGGCTGACCCTGCGGAGGTCCGCGTGAGCCCCCCGGCCGACGCCCACCCCGGCGACCGCCCCGGCGACCCCGGGCGGACCGATCTGCTGACCGCCCTGCTCGACGCGGCGCGGGAGCGCGGCTCCCAGCCCGCCCTCACCGGCCCCGACGGCCGCACCCTCACCTACGCCGAGCTGCGCCGGGCCGTGCTGGCGACCGCCACCGGCCTGCGGTCGGCCGGGTTCGCCGACGGCGACCGGGTGCTGTTCTCCGTCCGGCCCGGCCCGAGCGCCGTCGTGCTGGCCCTCGGCATCATCGCCGCCGGCGGCACCGTCGTCTTCGCCGATCCGGGCGTCGCCCCCGAGGTGTTCGCTGCCCGCTTCACCCTCGCGGCGCCGCGCTGGGCCGCCGCCGAGTCCCTGCTGTACGCGGCCTCCTCCCGGCTCGGACGGCCGCTCGCCCGGCGGCGCGGTCTGCTCCTGCCCGACTACGGCAGCCTCGGGCTGCGGCACATCCGCGCCGGGCGCCGGCTGCCGGGCGTCCCGCGCGGCGCCCTGTCCGCGCGGACCCTGGCCGCCGGATCGGCCCCCGGACGGGAACCCGCGCCGCGCCCGGAGCGGGAAGCGCTGGTCGTCTTCACCTCCGGCACGACGGCCGCCCCCAAGGCCGTCCTCCACACCCGGGGTTCGCTGGGCGCCGGGCTCGCCGGGTGCACCCACCTGCTGCGCCTCGGCGAGCGCGCCACCGTCCACACCGACCAGCTGATGATCGGCGTCCCGGCGCTGGTGGCGGGCGCGCACTGGACCATGCCGCCCCACGGCCTCGCCCCGGCCGCCGACCCGGCCCACTTCGCCGCCGGGCTGGCCGGGGCCACGCACGCCTTCTGCGTCCCCGCCGACCTGCCCCGGGTGCTCGCGGCGGTCGCCGACGGCAGCGTGCGGATGCCCTCCTCGCTGCGGCACCTCGTCCTCGGCGGCGCACCCGTGCCGCCCGGCCTGCTGCGCCGGGCCGCCGAGGTACTGCCCGACGTCGAGGCGCTCGTCGTCTACGGCATGACGGAGATCGTGCCGGCCGCCGTCGCCACCGGCACGCAGAAGCTCGCCCACACCGGCAGCGGCGACCTCCTCGGCAAGCCCGTACCCGGCGTGCGCGCCCGCGTCGCCGAGGACGGCGAGCTGCACCTGGCCGGCCCGAACCTCTGCCACGGCTACCTGGGCGAGCCGCCGCTGACGGAGGTGCCCACCGGCGACCTCGCCCGACTGGAGGAGGACGGCCGACTCGTCCTGGAGGGCCGCAAGAAGGACATGATCATCCGGGGCCGGACCAACATCTACCCCGGCCTGTACGAACCGGCGCTCGCGGCGCTGCCCGGCGTGCGGGAGGCCGTCCTCGTCGGGGTGCCCGACGGAGACGGCGACGAGCGCGTCGTCCTGGTGGTCACCCCCGGCCCCACGACACCCCCCGGCGGCCCGGCGGTGCTGCGGGCCGCCGTGCGCGCGGCCCTGCCCGGTGTCATGGACGCCGCCGCCCTGCCCGACGACGTGCGCGTGCTCGACCGCGTCCCCGTCGCCGGACGCGGCCGCAAGCCCGACCGCGGCGCCCTGCGCGCCCACCTGGCCGAGGAACGTGTCGAGGAACGCGTCGGGGAACGCGTCGAAGAACAGGAGACCGCATGAGGATCGCGGTGACCGGGGCCCGGGGCTTCGTCGGCGCGGCCGTCTGCCGCGCCGCGCGGGCGGCGGGCTGGTCCGTCCACCCGCTCACCCGCGCCGACTGGGACCTGACGCGGCCCGCGCCGCCGGGCCTGCCCGCCGTGGACGCCGTCGTGCACGCGGCGGCGGCGGTGGCCGACTGGGGGCCGCCCGAGCCCGTCTGGCGGGCGAACCTCGACGCGACCCGCCACGTCGCCGAGGCCTTCCCCGGTGTCCGGCTGGTGCACGTCTCGACCGCCAGCGTCTACGACCCCTTCCGGCCGACCGTCCACGGGCGCGAGGAGCAGGCACCCGTACGCCGCTACCTGACGCCCTACGCGGCCTCCAAGGCCGCCGCCGAACGCGCGCTGGCCGACCGGCCCGACACCGTCGTCCTGCGCCCGCACGCCGTCTACGGGCCGGGCGACCGCACGTTGCTGCCCCGCGTGCTCAGCGCCGTCCGGGGCGGCGTGCTCATGCTGCCCGGCGACGGGCGGGCCGCCCAGTCCCTCACCCACATCGACCACCTCACGGCGGCCGTCCTGCTCGCCTGCGACCCCGCCGCCCCGCCCGGCACCTACAACGTCGCCGACGCCGCGCCCGTCCCCGTCGGCGAGGCGCTGGCCGCGCTCCTCGCCGAGCGGGGCCGCGCCGTCCGGGTGCTGCCCGTGCCGCTCGCCGTGGCCGGGCCCGCCGCGACCACCGCCGAGACCGCCTGGCGGCTGCTGCGCCGCCCGCACCCGCCCCGCCTGACCCGCTACGCCCTCAGCCACCTCGCCGTCGAACGCACCCTCGACCTCGGCGCGGCGCGGCGGGCGCTCGGCTTCGACCCCGGCCCCACCTCGTTCGCGGGCGCAGCCCACTGGTGACCTGCGCACGTCACTTCGGAGTGCCGCCGCCCCGGCTGCCGAAGTCCCAGCGCCGCCTGCCGTCCGTCTTGCCCCGGTGGGTGCCGTAGTTCCCGATCTCGTAGGGCATTCGGCGCCGACCGTCGCGCGGCAGCTCGTCCGGCTCCCGCAGCTCCCGCTCGTGCCCCGAGGACCCGGTGACCTCGGCGCCGTGCCCCGTGACGTCCCGGTGCCCCGGATGCTGGATCGGCGGCTGGGAGCGTCCGACGCTGCGCCGGACCTTTCGGACGCCCAACGTCACGGTGAGGATCAGCAGCACCACGATGATGATTCCGAAACCCAGCGGAGCCAGCCCCACCAGGTGGTCGTCCGCCGCCAACGTCTCGCCCAGGCGCGTCGCAAACGTCTCGTTCATGCGCGCCGGGTACCCACCGGGGCCGGGCTTACGCGGGCGGTGTCCACCCGGCCGACGGGGTCACGCCCCCGCGTCCCCCGTGTCCTGCCCCGCACCCTCTCCCGCACGGCGGCGCTCCTCGGCCAGCACGGCGTCCCGGTAGGCGCGCGCCGCCACCCGCAGCGCCGTCTCCGGGTCCACGCCCTCCGCCTCGGCCCGGGTGGCCAGCGCCAACAGCTCGTACCCGACGCCCTCGCCCTCGGCCCGGACCTCCAGCCCCGCCGTCCGGGCCCGGCCCGCCAGCTTCGCCGCCAGCGCCAGCGCGGGCTGCCCCACCGGCACCCCCTCCGTCACCGACGTCCGCCGCTTCTCGACGGCCTTCGTGCGCAGCCAGTGCGCCTTGACGTCCTCCGCCGTCTCGGCCGTCTCCTCACCGAAGACGTGCGGGTGCCGGTGCACGAGCTTGGCGACGATCCCGGCGGCCACGTCGTCCACGGAGAACGGCTCGTCCGGGTCCTCCTCGGCGATGCGGGCGTGGAAGACCACCTGGAGCAGGACGTCGCCCAGCTCCTCGCGCAGCTCCGCGCGGTCCCCCGCCTCGATCGCCTCGACCAGCTCGTACGCCTCCTCCAGGCCGTACTTGACCAGGTCCTCGTGGGTGCGCGGGCCCGTCCACGGGCAGACCCGGCGGATGCGGTCCATGACCTCCACGACGTCCAGCAGCCGCGCGCCCGGCAGGTCGTAGGACCCCGGTAGCAGCTCCAGGTCCGGCATCAGCTCCCCGCCGCCGCCCGCCAGCCGGGCCAGCCCGTCCGTGAGCTCCGGCTCACCCTCGGCACCGGCGACCACCACCACGGAGCGTCCCCCCGCACACCAGGTGACCAGCTCACGCGCGGAGGGCGCGGCCACCTCGACGGCCACGCCCGCCTCCCGCAGGTAGGGCAGCTGCGGGTGCCCGGCGTCCGCGCACAGCACGCGGTCGGCGTCGCGCAGCGCCTGCCAGGCGGGCCAGGACAGCAGTCCGGGCGCCACCCGGTGGCTCGTGGTGAGCAGCACGACGCGCCCGGTGCCGTCGGAGCCGGGCGCGGGGGTGCCGGAAGCGGATGTGGGCTGTTCGGGTGAGGACGTCACCCGTCGAATCTAACGCGCGGCCGACGCCGCCGGTCAGGCCGGTTCCTGCGGCACCCGCGCGGGCTTGATCCACGGCTCCGTGCCCCCCGTCAGGGACACCAGCTCGACGTTCCACTCGCCGTAGCGCGGGTTGACGTCGATGTCGAGCGCCTCCGCCGTCTCGACGAACTCGGCGTTCAGCACCTCGTCCGCGTTCGGCGTCTGCGGCCCGACGCCCAGCTCCTGCGCGATCCGGTCGATCAGCAGCTGCATCCGCAGGACCTTGTCGATCTGGTCCGGCGCGACCGTCTGCTGGAGCATGAACGCCTCGTACGCCTCCGGGCCACCGCGCGCGTCCTCCTGCTCGGCGCGGAACTGCTGCACCTCGCGCCGGGTGAGGTCGTCCACCCCCAGCCTGGCGGCGGTCTCCTCGACGACGCGCTCGCGCAGCATGTAGTTCAGCGTGTACCGGGACAGCGGGCCCGTCTGCTCCAGGAGCTGCCCGCCGTTCGGGTCCGCCCGCTGCGCGTCCCGGACGGCCTCGGCCCGCGCCTGCACCGAGGAGACCTCGATCCGGTCACCGTCCACCAGGGCCGCGGCCCCCGGATGCGCCTCACTGCCGCAGCCCGCCAGCAAGGGCACACCGCCCAGCAGCAGGGCTGCGGCGGAGAGGGAGAATGCGGACCGACGGCGGTGCATGGGGGCCTCCTGGCTGGGCTGGCTGGGCCGGAAACGACGGCGTTTCGTCCTGCAAGGTGATCGTAAGGAGTGCGGCCCCCGCTTCACCACTGTTTCGCCACACCGTTCGAAGACCCGCGCCGGTCGGGGTCACTCCTTGCGCAGCGCGTTCCAGAACTCCTCGAACGACAGCATGCCGTCCTCGTTGGTGTCCCGCTGGGCGATGAGCGTCTCGGCGACGGGGATGGTGACGTAGGGGTCACCCATCTCGGCCATGGCCCGCTTGAACTCCTCCGCCGTCACCAGGCCGTCCTTGTCGGCGTCGAACCGGTCGAACGACGCCCTGGCTTCTTCGATGCTGGCCACCCGGGGTGCCCCCTTCACGTCACAACTGGTGCCGGGCGCCGGACCCGGCACACGGCGGCGCCCCGAGGGCGCCAGGCATACAGTAACGGCCCCCGCGTACACGGACGTTGAGCGGGCAGGGCATGGCGGCGCGGCGGATCGGCGGCGCGGCTGATCGACGGGACCGGCTCAGGCGGCGCCGTGGCGGCAGTCGGCGCAGCGGCCGGGGCGGGGCGCGCGGAAGGCCCGGTCGCAGCCGTCGCAGTTCCGCAGCGGATCGGGACGGGCGGACGGCGGATCGTCCACGGCCCGCAGCACGGGCGGCAGCAGCGCCGTCAACCGGTAGCGCAAGAGCCCGGCCGGGCGCGTCAGCGGATCCGGCAGGTTCGCGGTCAGGGTGGTCCGCAGGGCCTCCGGGCTGGCGCCGCGCTCGAACCAGGCCGCCACGGCCGGGGTCAGCCGCCCCACGTCCGCCTCGGACAGCAGCAGCCGCGTGTCCCGCCGCCGCAGCGTGACGAGGAAGGCCCGCGCCGCCCGGTAGGGCGCCAGCTCCGGCCGCCTCGGCTCCGGCAGCGGCGGTGCGGCGGGCCGGGGCGCCCGCGCGGGCGGGGACGGCCGGGGCGCGGCCTCGGGGCCGGACGGCGCGGAGCCGGACGGCGGGTGGCTGACGTCCGGCGGCCGGACGTCAGCTTCGGGCCGCGCCATCGCCCTCGGGCCCGGCCCACCGCGCCCCGGCCGCGCCCGCCGCACGCCCGGCGCCCCGACGTGACCCGGCCGGTGGTGGCACGTCGTGAGCGTGACGATCCGCCCGCTGGGCAGCCGTCGACGCCGCCGCGTGAGGTAGCCGTGCTCCTCCAGCTCCCGGAGCGCCGCCGCGACGCTGACCTCGCCCTCCGGAAAACGGCCGGCGAGCGTCCGGATGTCCACCCGGGCCCCCTCGGGCAGCGACTGGATGTGCACCGCGAGGCCGATGGCCTTCAGGCTCAACCGCCCGTGCTGGGCCAGGTGATTGCCGACGACGGTGAAGCACTCGGTGTGCCGGACCCGTTCGTGCGTCACTCCTCGGCGTGGAACGCCGGAATCCGCGCACGGGGGCGCGTTAAGCTGCTGCTCAGCCATCGGGAAGCTTCCTCTTCCTCGGTGGTCAGGCCCTCGATCGGGATTGCCGTCCCGGCCGGGGGCCGTCGCATGTGTGGAGGTGTATGCCCGGAGCCTATGCCCGCCCCCGCCGCGCCTGTCCAGCCCGTTCGCACCGCATCACCCGTTCGGGTCACAAGGGTGGGGTTGGGTCGGGGTGAGTCCTTTCCGCAACGTCCTTGGGTGGGTTGACCTCGCGCCCCACCACGACCCCGCCCACCGGATCGCGACCCACCACGACCCGGTCACCGCCACCCGTCCCGGACACGCCGCCCGTTGTCCGGCCGGACCGACGTGACGCCGCCGCCCGCACGGACGTTGCACCGGTGGGACGACGGAAGGCGGGTGGCATGGACGCCGAGCACCCTGCGGACGGGGACGGCGACTCCGGTTGGGACCTCGGGCTGGACGACGAGTCCACAGCGCTGATGAAGGCGGTCGGGCGACAGATCAAGCTCTGGCGCGAAGCTGCCGGACTCACCCAGGCCGAGCTGGGCGCGGAGTTGGGCTACAGCCTGGAGATGATCTCGGCCGTCGAACGCGGACGCCGCCTCGCCCAGCCGGTCCTCCTGGAGTCCGCGGACCGCGTCCTGAACGCGGGCGGGAAGATCGCGGCGATGAAGGACGACGTCGCCGAGGCGCGGTACCCCAAGAAGGTCCGCGACCTCGCCAAGGTCGAGCGCGAGGCCGTGGAGATCGGCGCCTAGGGCAGCCAGAACATGCAAGGACTCCTCCAGACCGAGGAGTACGCCCGTGCCCTGTACCGCATGCGCTGCCCCGCGTTCGACGAGGCGGGCATCGAACGCCACGTCGCGGCCCGCATGGCCCGCCAACACCTGCTGGAGGCCCAACATCCGCCGCTGCTCACCTTCGTCCAGGAGGAGGTGACGCTGCGACGCCCCATCGGCGGCACCGCCGTCCTGCGCCAACAGCTCAGCCGCCTCCTGGACCTCGCCCGGCTCCGCCACGTCACGATCCAGGTCATGCCGACGGCGTGCGAGGAACACGCCGGGATGAGTGGGGACTTCCGAGTGCTGAAGCTGCGGCGCGGAACAACCGTGGGCTTCGCCGAGACCCATCTGGCCAGTCGGTACTTCTCCCGTCCAAAAGACGTGCAGACGCTCGACATGCGGTATGGGATGCTGCGGTCGCAGGCCCTCCCGCCCCGGGAGTCGCTGGAACTGATCGAGCAGGCGCTGGGAGACACATGACGCTCAAGCTCTCACCCGCGAACGGCTCCACCCTGGCGTGGACCAAGAGCAGCCACAGCAGCAACGACGGCCCCGACTGCGTCGAAGTCGCCGCCACCCCGGCCACAGTCCACGTCCGCGACTCCAAGAACCCCGCAGGCCCCGCCCTCGCCCTCGCCCCGGCCACCTGGTCGGCTTTCATCACCTGGGGCGCGGAGTCGCGGTGAGCCCGGAGGGCCTGCGGAAGCGTCAGTCTGCCGAGGCGGCTGGCGACAGCAGGCGTCCGCGACGGCTCGCGTGTCCCATCGGACGTCGTGATGCCGCCTCGACAGGAGCGGCGTCCCGTGGGTCGCCGCGCAAGGGCCACACCCCTTGACCGTGCGGATCGGTGACGACGTCGGTCAGAATCCCGCGTGGCCTGACCGGGTCGACGGGCCGGTGAACAACCCGTCGACCAGAGGCGTCAGGCGCCGTGCGGCCGTCGTGTCTCAGACCGCCGGGCGGAAGCAGATGCCCGTGTTGGTGCGCCACTTCATCGCCTTGCGGGTCAGCGGCCCGTAGACGCCGTCGATGTCCTGGCTCGCGAGACCCTCGAACTGCTGGACGTACCGCACGGCGTTCTTGGTGTTCGCCCCGTAGACCCCGTCGATGCCGATGTCGCGGTTGTAGCAGTGGACGAGGACGTACTGGAGCCGACGCACGGCGCCGTTGTCGGCCCCGACGCCCATGACGCAGTTCCGGGAACCCGTGCCCGTGTAGTAGGGCTGGCGGACGAGGCCGTGGCTGGTGTCGATGGCCTTGCTGCTGTTGCACTTCGGGTAGGCGGCGTGGGCGGTGCCTGCGGGCAGCGCCACGAGGGTCGTGGCGGCGACGGCCGCCGCCCCGAGGACGGACACGGACTTGGCGCGGAGGTTCATGGTGCTCCTGTCGGTTCAGGCAGGTGTGCGCAGGGCTCCGCCGGATCGCCGAGCCCCGTCATGAGCCTGCGGAGCCGCCGGAAGAGGCCGCAACCCCTGCCGGGCACGTGACGCCGACGTGGGACGTCCCACGCGCTGACCTGAGGGAACACCATGCGATGGGATATCCCGCCCGAACCCGGTGCGCGCCGCGCGTGAACGCGTGACGACCTCCGAATGAACCCGACATTTCCCCCCGGCGGACGGCCGTCGCGGCCCACGATGCACACGCAGTGGCCCCGGATCGCGGCCGGGCGTCGGGACCGTTCGGGCAGGGAGCCGGTTTCGCCCATGCCGGGGCGGATCGGGCGATGGAGAAGGTCCGACTCCACCGCCCGGCACGTCGGCCACGGCGACGCGTTCGGGGCGCGCTACCTCAGCCGGCCGACGCCGCTCAGTCCCACAGGGACTGGTTCAACTGCTGAGCGGCCCTCGCCTCCTCTTCCTCCCGCCGTTCACGCTCCTCCCTCTCCTCCTCCTCTTTCCGGCGGCGGGCGTCTTCGTCGTCCTTGTCGCTGGACATCGCGTCTCCTTCGCGGTTGTCGGGGCAGCACCAGAATCGCGTGCCGCTCACAGGAGAGCCATACCGCCCGACCCTGGGACCGACGATCTCGCCCGCCGTCGGAGGAACAGGGCCACATACACGGACGCTCCCTCCCCGTGGGCGCCCGGCTCAGCGGTGGGCCACCGGGGTCGGGGAGTCGGGGGTCGGGAGGGGCTGCGCGTCCGGGGCGGGGTGCGGCGGCGGGGTGGGGGGCGGCGGGGCCGGCTCGGGGGGTGCGAAGAGGCGGGTGACAGGGGGGCGGACGAGGGGGCGGGCGAGCCACCGCACCGGGGGCGACCCCAGGACGGCGGCCAGGGCGACCGCGCACAGCACCAGGCCGACCTGTTCCCCCGGTGTGTTGACGCGCGCGATCCAGCCCGTCTCCCGGAACGGGAGGATGACCAGCGGGTGCAGCAGGTAGATGGTGAACCCGGCGCTGCCCAGCGCGGAGACGAACGGCAGCCTGCGGCGCGGCGTCACCCGCAGCAGGCACAGCACCAGCGCCGCCGCGACCGCCAGGACGGCGAGCCGGATCAGCCACGCCCACTCCAGACCGAGCGGTTCGGCCGCGTACGGGTGGCGCATCGACAGCCACGACCCCGACACGTCGCGGTGCCAGGCCAGCCCGGCCAGGCCGGAGGCCAGCAGCCCGGCGGCGGCGACGGGCAGGCTCCAGCGGGCGGTGAACCAGCCGCGCAGCGCGCCCTGTCCGAGGCGCCAGCCGAGGTAGAACAGCGGGAGGTAGACGACGGTCCGGCTCGCCGAGTAGGCCATCCCCAGCGTCTCCACGTACCCGGCGGCGAGCGCGGCCACCGAGGTCATGATCAGGGGGTGGCGGAGCTGCACGACCAGCGGGAGCAGCAGCCGCCAGCAGAACAGGGACATGAGGAACCACAGCGTCCACGGCAGTTGCGTCACGTGCAGCCGGAACTCGCCGCCCAGGGCCAGGACCTCCAGGGAGTACAGGAGGCTGAACAGCGCGGCCGGGACGGCCACCGACTGCGTCAGCCCGCGCAGCCGTCGTCCACCGAGCGGCCCGGCGCTGCTGAACACCCCGGCCAGCACGACGAAGACGGGGACGCGCAGCGCCCAGGTGCCCACGCTGAACGCGTGCAGCGTCTCGTGGCGCGCCATGATGCTGCCGACCGTGTGCAGGACGACGATCAGCGTGGCGGCGACGAAGCGGACGTTGTCCCACCAGGGGTCCCGCGCGGTGGCGGAAGCGGGTGGCGACGGCGACCGGGGATGGGGAGTGACGCTCATGCGGGCTGCGGGCTCCAGGCACACCGGGGCGGAGGACTCCACCGGCCGTCCGGACCGGCCGGTGCACTCTGCCGCGCGTCGAGGCGCGGCACATGGCGTACGTCCGGCCGGAGGGTGAACGGCGGGTACACGTCCGGTGGTCCGAGGGGCGGGTGCGCCCGGGGGCCACCACCCGGCGTTCGCCGGGGAGACGGCGGGGGGAACTCCGCGCACACCCCTCGTTCACCCGGGGGTCACGCGCAGGGTCCACGGCGTTCCGGCCGGGCGGCTACTCCTTCGGGGAGTTGTTTCCCCACTCGCCCACTCCCCCAGGACCGGCTCACGCCCATGGCTTCCAGATCCCTCACCGCCCGCCCGGACGACGCCGCCCCGGCGGCCGAAGCAAGCGAGGTCGAACACGCCCCTCCCGCCGCGCCGACGACGGCACGCGAGCACCGGTTCGACGTGGACGTGCTGCGGCTGCTGGCGTCGTGCACGGTGATGCTGGGGCACGTCGCCGCGACCTTCATCCACGTGGTGGACAACGACCGGGCGAACGGCGCGGGCGCCTACTGGACGGGCCACTTCTTCGAGGCCGTCAACTCCTTCGCCGTCCCGGTGTTCTTCGCCATCGCGGGATGGGGCGTCCTGGTCGGCGCGACGCCCCGGAGCGAGGGGCGGATGTGGACGCGCATCGTCCGCACCGGCGTGCCGTTGTTCGTCTGGACGGGCGTCTACCTGGTGTGGGCGTGGGCGCGGGACCGCAACGACGACCCGGTGGTCGATCTGGCGGTGGACTCGCTCTTCGCCTCCGTGCAGCCCGCCTACCACCTGTGGTTCCTCTACGCCTACCTGCCGGTCGTCGCCGTGCTGGCCTTCGCCGTGCTGCTCAAGGACGGGCAGCGGCCCTGGGGGCTCGGGGTCGCGCTGCTGGCGGTGGCGGTGGGGCCGAGCACGCTGTCCACGGTCGGGGAGGTCACCGGCTGGGCGGTGCCGCGCGTCGGCTGGGGGTTCGGCACGTACTCGCTGGTGTACGCCGTCGCGGGCGGTCTGCTGATCGCGCTCCCCGGATCCGTCCTGCGCGGCAGGCGGTGGCCCTTCGCGGTGCTGCTGCCGCTGACGATGGCGGGCTGCCTCTGGTACCACACGCAGATCCACTACGTGATCCCCAACGCGCACCTCTTCGTCGGGCTGATGACGGCGTGCGTGCTGCTGCTCGTCAGCCGCAGGCCGGTGCCGGAGCGGCTGCGGGTGCCGCTGCGGCGGCTGGCGGACGCGGCGATGGGGGCGTACATGGTGCACGTGCTGTTCGTGGAGGAGCTGGTGCGTCCGCTGGTGTCTGCGGACCTGGGCGGCGCGGTCGCCGTCGGCACGCTGCTGGGGCTGCTGGGTGCGGTGATCGCCCTGTCCTACGGCGCCAGCCTGCTGTGGGGACGGCTGGGCCTGCGGCGGCTGCTGGGCTGAGGGCCGACCGGGCGGGAACGGCCGACCGGACCTGAACGGCCGACCGGCTGCGGGTGGACCCCCCTGTGGTCCGCCCGCAGCCGGTCGTGGCGCGTCGTGCCGGCTCCCGTCGTGTCGGCTATGCGGCCGTCTCCCCGAACGCCTTGCGGACGGCCGCCATGTTGTCCTGCGTGGTGCGCCACAGGAGCTCCTGGCGCCCGTGGACGTCGGCGACGACGGCCGCGTGGTCGTCGAGGATGCCGACGGCCCGTTCGGTCAGCAGGGCGCCGAGGTCCCGCTCGTGCACGGACACGCCCCACTCCGGGCGCTCGATGTCGGCCAGGAAGTAGGCCATCTTCGGGTGCGAGATGAGGCTGATGACGGGCGTGCCGCAGCCGAACGGGATCATGCCCGCGTGTCCGCGCATGCCGATGACGAGCTTGGTGCGGGCGTACTCGGCGCGGATCGCGTCGCAGTCCCAGTCGTACATCGGGACGACGGGGAGCGAGATGCCGTGGGCGCGCCGCAGGTCGAACGCGATGCGCTCGTCCTCCAGCGCGTGGGCCACGCACCGCACCTCCGCGTGCTCCCCGATCGCGCGGACGGCCTTCGCCGTCTCGGCGAGGAAGTGCTCGTAGTCGTGCCCGAAGCGCAGCCCGGCGCGGTCGTAGGCGGCGTTGAGGAGGACGGTGTCCGCGCGCTCGGCCGGGTCCTGCCAGCCGGGTACGAGGTGGCGGGTGACCGTCGTCGGGCACGGCTGGTACCCGACGCGGTCACGCAGCTCGGCGGGGAGCAGGTCGCGGACCTTCTCCACCGAACCGCTGTTGCGCAGCCCGAAGAAGTCGGCCCGGGAGACCAGCAGCCGCAGGGACTCGGTGAACCGGGTGCGGCTGTAGGACTGCCCGTCGAACGCGTTGTAGCCCACGGCGAAGACGGCGAGCGGCACCGTGAGGCGTTCCAGGTGCGCGTCGGGGACGTTCCACTGCCAGGCGCTGTTGCCGTTCGGAGCGGTGTCGGGGATGAAGAGCCCGCCGCCGCCGACGACCACGCCCCGGCTCGCGTTGGCCCGCTCCAGGGCCGACTCGTCGAAGAGCCGGTGGGCGTGCTGGGAGTGCCAGCGCTCCTCGCCGGTGTCGGCGCCGAAGCACAGCCGCACGGACTCGGGGAGCAGCTTGTCGCCCGCGTTGCCCTGCCGGTCCATGTAGAACGCGACGTGCGTGAGCTGCCCGGCCGGGGCGACGTCCGAACCGGGCCGGACGTCGGGCCGGGTGCGCCGGTGCAGGATGCGGCACATGCGGTTGACCGGCTCGACGGCGAGGCCCGCGGCGGCGTGCCGGTGGGCGGCGGCGTCGTCGTTCAGCGTCCAGGCGAGCTGGGCGAGGCGGCCGTAGGCCTTGGCCGCGCCTTTGGGGTCGGCGGTGGCCAGCAGGAGGTGGGCCTCCGCCTCCTCGTACCGGGAGAGGGCCATGAGCGCGGTGCCCAGCACCTCGTGCGCCCAGGCGCTGCGGGCGGGCAGCGTCACGGAGGTGAGGACGTCGACGGCCTCCTGGTAGCGGCCGGTGGCCAGGCAGGCCGAGGCGACCTGGCGCGCGACGGCGGGGTCGCCGGTGCGCTCCACGACGCGGCGGCCGAAGTGCAGCAGCAGGTCGGGGTGCTTGGCGCCGGGCAGGGCCAGGTACTGGGCGGCCAGGGCCGCGTCGCTGAGGGCGTGGCGCTGCCAGACCTCCTCGGCGAGCGTGTAGCCGCTCTCGCCGCCGTTCCACGGCTTGTGGCGGCCGGTGAAGTGCAGGACGGCCACGTCGTCGGGGACGGGCTGGTCGCCGGTCAGCCGGCGCTTGACGAAGTTGTAGCGCGGGTCGAGGCGGACGAAGTCGCCGTCGAGGACGGCGTTCAGGATGCCCTGGTCGTGCTTGTCCAGCTCGTAGGAGCCGCTGCGGCCGACCTCGTCGAGGCGGGCGCAGAAGGCGTCGGTGAGGTACTCGCGCTGGATGACCAGCAGGCCGCTGTTGAGCTTGTGCTGCCCGTGGAAGAACTGCGGCACGGCGGCCAGTCCCTCGCGCAGCGTGAGGAGTTCACCGATGTCGCCGAGGACCACCATGTCGGTGTCGAGGGTGATGACGGTGTCGTAGTCACGGATGCGGAAGACGTCGAGGATGAAGTACGCCTTGCGGATCAGGTAGTTCTCCGGGTCGCCCTTGACGAAGTCGTCGTAGTGGGCGTCGTCCACGCGGCGTAGGACGACGCGCGGGTGGAGGCGGCGGATCGCCGCGACGGAGGACGGCCGCAGGTCGTCGTAGAGGACGACGAAGTCCTCGCACACGCCCGGGTTGGACAGGGCCAGGCTGCGCAGCAGGGCGAGGAACCCGGGCAGGTAGTTCTCGTCGACGTAGGAGGCGAAGGCGATACGGCGCTTGCCGGTCGGGTTGCGGCGCCCTGCGGTCAGGGGGCGGGGGGCGGCGCCGGCCGCGCGGGACGCGGGGGTGGACGCGGTCATCTGAGCGAGATCCTCGTTTCGGTACGGCTGGTGGCCCGGTCCATGACCCATTCCTTCTCGCTGAGGTATCCGTGCACGGAGGTGATGGGGAGCTTCATGGCGCCGTCGAGCCGGTAGGCACCGGTGGCGTAGAAGTCGAAACCGATCAGGTCGAGCGTCGGGCTGACGTCGAGGAAGTCCAGCAGCCACAGCATGTTGAAACCGCTGGTGGGGATCGTCGGCCACACGCTCTCGGGCACCTTCCCGAGGTTGCGCAGCGGCCAGCGCAGCGAGGCGTCGCCCAGGTAGCGCTGGGCACCGGGCACCAGGCGCTGCCGCACGGACTGCTTCCACGGCTCCTGGAGGCCGCCGAAGACGAGCCGGGTCTCGACCTTGCGGTCCCAGTTGAAGCCGTGTTTGTGGATGGTGGCGTGGATGTCGGTGCGGCTGCCGGTGGCGGCAGGGTCGATGCGGAAGGAGTTGAACCGCACGACGAGGTCGTAGGAGTCGATCTCGGCGCCGAGCGAGCTCCGGCCGACCTTCTGCGAGTTGGCGACCAGGCAGACGCTCTTGCCCGCGACGAGGTTGCGGAAGTCGCCGACGGTGATCAGCTCGGTGGCGGTGTCCGGGTCCGGCACCGGGCCCTGGGTACGCAGCCGCGCGTGGTCGGCGTACAGGGCGAGCACGGCGCCGGCCCCGGCGAGACCACCCGGGCGGCAGGCCGCAGCGGCCGTGTAGTGGTCCATGAGCGCGTCGAGCGACTCGCTCACCTCGGTGGACGGCCAGCGCTCCGCGACCATCGTCCGCAGCGCGGCCACCCAGCGGGCGGCGGCGCCCGCCCGGTCACCCCGCTCGTCCAGGGCCAGGCCCTCGGCCCACAGCTCGGTCGGCGCGACGCCGCGCCACCGCGCGTCCGGCGGGAACTCCTCGGCCAGCAGCCGCAGCAGCGCCTCCAGCCGGGCGGCGCTCTCCCGCAGCCCGGCGACGCGGGCGGTGATGCCCAGGTCGTCGTCCCGGCACAGCGCGACGTAGCGCTCGTGCGCCTCGATCGCCCCGGCGTCCTCCCCGAGCTCCTCCAGCACCCGCGCGCGCAGCCGCCAGCCCGCCCGCGAGCCCGGCCGCTCGGTCAGGACGGCGTCGGTGATGGACAGCGCGAGGTGCAGCTCGGCCGCCGACCAGCAGGACAGCGCCTTGTTCCCGGCCTCCAGCAGGGCGTCCAGCAGCTCGGGGAACTCCTTGGACCAGCCCGACCCCCGGCCGCCCCGGGGCGCGGGCGCGGTCGAGGACCGGGCGTGGACGACGAGGAGTTGCCGCAGCGCCTCCGCCAGTTCGCCGCGTCGGCGGTCGCGGTTGGCGACCAGTTTCCCGCTGTGCGCCGCGCACGACTCGATGCTCTGGTCGAGAGTCGTCGGCCGGATGGGGACCTCACTGTGCGACGCCGGAGCGGATCGCCGGTCCAAGCGGCGAGCCGGCCATCCGGTACGGACCCGTTTCATGATGCTCCAAGACTCGATACGCCCGGCTTCACCGGGCGTTACGCAAGCACCGTACGGAGCACGGGTGTACCGGTGATGAACGACGACCGACCCGCCGACGAACGCACCCGGCCGTCATCCGACGTTCAACTCCGCGTCATACCTAACCCCTTGAACGCCCCGCCCGGCGCGTCGCCGCGCGCTTCACCCGCCGGGCCACACGCAGCGCCGGGCCGGTGCCGGGGAAACGGCCCCCCGCCGGGGCCAGGCTGCCCGGCAGCTCCAGGCTCGTCAGCCTGCGCCGCTTGAAGTAGCGCAGCGTGCCGGGGCCGAAGTGCTCGGCCAGCCACGCCTCCGCCTCGGCGCGCAGCCCCGGGTACTGCCGGGGCTGCATGCAGTACCCGACGGTGCGCACCAGCGCCCCGACGTCCGCGACGGGCCGGGCCGCCGGGCCGGGGTCGTCCGCGCGCGGGGCGGCCTCCGTCTCCAGGTCCGGGAGGAGGGCGTCGACGAGGGTCAGCGGCACCCGGTTGCTGTTCTGGTAGGGCGTCAGCCGGTCCAGCAGGGGCGCCGTACCGATCCGGGCGACGGGGATGCCGTAGTACGTCGAGGCGGTCAGCAGCGCCGTGGAGAAGCAGCCGACGACGAGCCGGGGCCGGCAGCGTCCGAAGACGGCCTCGGCCAGCAGCGGCGCCGTCGGGACCAGCAGCTCCACCCCGCAGTCGGCGGCGGCCTTCTCCAGGGCGCGGGAGTAGCGGGCGGGCGCCGTGGGGTGCGGCTTGAACAGCACGGTCGTGTGCCCGGCGGCGGCCGCCGCCCGCAGCATGCGGGCGTGCAGCTCCTCCTCCTCGTCGGTGGTGAGGATGCCGAGGGCGGCGAGGTACTGGCCGAGCAGCACCGCGCCCGGCCGACGGCCCTCGTCCTCGGGCACGCCCGCGTCCGGCGCGGCGCTCGCCGTCAGCGCGTCGAGCACGGCGCGGAAGGCCGCGTCCGGGACGGGCTCGGCCGGAACGCCGTACTCGGACAGCAGCAGCGGGCGCAGGCCCGGCACGAGGTCCAGGTGCAGCAGCCGCCGGATGCGGGCGGCCGTCGCGGCGGGCAGCGGCTCGCGGGTCGGTCCGTAGCTCATCAGCCCGTCGGCGTAGACGTGCACGTCGGCGTCGGCGAAGATCCCGGCGAGCGCGGCGGCCGGGTTCACGTGTACCGACTCCACGACGAGATCGGCCACGCCGTCGCCCAGGTCCCACGCCCGGCGGAACATCCGCTGCCACAGCGGGTTGTCCTGGTCGGCGGGTGACCAGTCGGCGGGGTGCAGCGGGCGGATGGTGTCGTTCCAGTCGACGACGAGGTCGAACCGGGCGGCGATGCCGTCCCAGCCGGCCATGTCCTGCAGCCGGTTGGCCGTCTCGGGCACGGGGGCGTTGTGGGACACCACGAGCACGCGCCGGGCGGCGGCGGCCGGGCCGAAGAGCCCGGCGTCCAGGGCGGCGGCCAGGGTCGCGGCGCCGTAGAGGGTGGAGACCTCGAAGATCTGCGGGCGCGGCGTGCCCGTCTGCGTCGTGGGTGCCACGGTCAGGCCGCCTTTCCGACGCCGCGTCCCAGCAGACGCCTCAGCAGGGTGGCCCGCTTGACGTCCAGGACGGCGAGCACGTCCTCCAGCACGTCGGCGGGCATGGCGCGCAGCGCCGCCCCGGCCTCCGTGCGCAGCCTTCTCGTCGTGTGCGCGTCGTAACGGGCGGCGCCGCCGACGTGGAAGGCGATCATGGCGCAGTAGGTGCGCACGATCTTGGGCAGGAAGCGGTCGGCCTCGGCGTGGGCGGCGACCTCCGCGAGGATGCGGTCGTGGGCGGGGAGGAAGTCGAGCTGCCGCTCGTCCCCGATCTGGGTCAGCGACGTCGCCACCCCGCGCCGGTAGAACACCCCGTGCAGCCCGACGGCGGCGAACGTGGCGGCCCGCAGGTGCAGTTGCCAGGTGAACACGCGGTCCTCGGCCGTGCGCAGGCTGGGCACGAACCGCAGCCCGTCGTCGAAGAGGGCACGGCGGTAGATCCCGGCCCACACGAACGGGTAGTCCACCATCGTCTTCATCGACGGCGGGGCGATCGCGTCGCGCGGGGAGAGGGCGACGTCGCGGCGCGGCGCGGGCGCCCGGTGGACGACGCGCGTCCGGCCGGTCACCTGGACGTGGTCGGTGCGGACGAAGTCGCAGTCCAGGCGCCGGGCGACGGCCAGGAGCGCGTCCAGGTAGCCGGGCGCGTACCAGTCGTCGCCGTCCAGGAAGGTGAGGTAGTCGCCGCGCGCCGCGTCGATCCCGGTGTTGCGCGCCTGGGAGATGCCCTGGTTGGTCTCGTGCCGCAGCACTCTGGCCCGGGGGATGTCCGGTGCGGCGCGCTCCAGCAGGTCGCCGGTGGCGTCCTGCGAGCCGTCGTCGACCAGGAGGAACTCCGTGTCCGGGCCCGCGTTGCGGGCGAGGCTGCGGAGGGTGTCCGGAACGAAGTCCCGCACGTCGTGGCAGGGGACGATCACTGAGAGCTTGGGCACGTGGCTTCCCGGTGGAGCGGTCAGGGCGGGAGGCGGTCTGCGCACGCCTTCCGCGCCGCACGGTAGGCCCGCCTGACGGCCCCGGCGTGCCCGCCGGGCGGCTTCCGGGTGAACTTCGTGCGTACGACGTGCGAAGCCCCGCCCCCGCGCGCCGTCCCCGCGCGCCGTCCGCCGACCCGACCGGGCGGCGCGGCAGGGGTCAGCCGTGGGTCAGGTGGCGGCGGCAGAGGGCCTCGTCCTGGAGGAGCTGGGTGACCACGGGGTCGTGCGGCCCGCGTTCGGCCGCGTACTCCGCGATCAGCCGGGAGATCTCCGGCAGCGCGCGGGCGTGGTGACCGGCCTCCATCAGCGTCACCGCGTACTGCTTGCGCAGGCTCCGCACGATGGGCGAGGAGGCGCCGTGCTCGGCGACGGCGGCGGGCAGCGCGCTGCCCAGCAGGTCCGCCACGCGCGCGTACTCGCCGAAGGAGAGCAGCCGGCGGACCTCCTCCAGGGTGGCCGCCAGCCCCGTGGGCGGCGGCGGTCCGAAGCCGGGTACCGCGCCGCCGGACGGCGGGGCCGGGCGCGGTGGCCAGGGTGCGACGGGACGGCGGAAGGGACCGGTCGGGTCCAGCGGCATGGCAGGGCCGGGGGTGCCGGGGCCGGGCAGGAGCGGGGCCAGCTCCTCGTAGACCTCGTGGGCGTCGCGCGGGCGCCCGTGCGGGTCCTTGTGCAGCAGCCGGTGCACGAGGTCCGCCAGCGCCGGAGGCGTCTCGGGGCGCAACTCCCTGACCGGTACGGGCTGTTCGTGCAGCTTCTTGTACAGCAGCCCGGCCGCCTCGGGAGCCTGGAAGGGCACCCGGCCGGTGAGCAGCTCGTAGAGCATGCCGCCGAGGGCGTAGAGGTCGGCGGCCGGGCCCACGGGCGCGGTGCCGATGGCCTGTTCGGGCGCCATGTAGACCGGGGTGCCGATGAGCGCGCCGGTGCGGGTGAGCCGGGTGTCGGCGGCGGAGCCGACGGCGGCGATGCCCAGGTCGAGGACGACCACCCGGCCCTCGGGGCGCACGATGACGTTGCCCGGCTTCAGGTCCCGGTGCACGATCCGCACGGCGTGCACGGCCACGAGGGCCGAGCACAGCTGCGCGGCGACGGCCACGGCCCACTGCCACGGGTAGGGCGCGTTCTCGGCGAGGTGGTCGGCCAGGTCGCTGCCCTCAAGGCGCTGCATGACGAGGAACAACTCGTCGTCGTCCCGCCCGGCGTCGAAGACGGTGACGAGGTGGGGGTGGTCGATCTGCGCCGTGACGCGGCACTCGCGCTCGAACCGCTCGCGCAGCTCCTCCGGGTCGGCGCTGCCGGAGAGCGAGGCCAGCTGTCCGGAGTGCATGAGCTTGACCGCCACGCGGCGCCCGCCGAGCCCCCGGTCGTGGCCGCCCCACACCTGGCCCATCGCGCCCTTGCCGAGGGGCTCGGTCAGCTCGTAGCGGCCCGCGATGACGCGGCCGATCACCGGCCGTCCCGCTTGCGCAGCAGGGCGTCCAGCTCATCGAGTTCGGACGCCACCTGCCGCATCCGGGCGGGCGGGGCGGGCTGCCCCGGCGGTGGCGTGGCGGCGGACGGCGGGGTGGACGCGGGCGGCGGGGTGGGGGCCGAGGGGGCCCGGGCCGGTCCCGGCGGGGGCGCGTACACGGTCGGCTGCTGGTGCGGCGCCACCGGGCCGGGCGGCGGTACCGGGCCGGGGTAGCCGTACCCGGCGGAGGCGGGGGGCTGCGGCGCGCCGGGGTGACCGCCGGCGGCGGGCGTCGCCGGGTAGGGGGCGTACCCGGCGTACGGAGCGGGCGGCCGGGGGAACCGGTCGGCGAGGACCGCGTGCGTCGTCGCGCCGATGATGAGCGCGATGGCGAACCCGCCCATCGCGGCGCCGAGATCGGAGTCGGGGTCGTCGGGGGTGGCGAGGGCCAGCACGATCTCCAGGACGCTCAGCGCGAGGAACAGCGCGAACACGGCCCAGTCCAGCGGACGGCGGCGCAGCACGGCGAACCGCAGGGACGGCACCCACGCCAGCATCCCCAGCGACCAGACGGGGAAGGAGGCGAACAGCAGCCGCACCACGATCGCCACGCCGCCGGGGCCCCGGCGGTACGGCGGTGGAGTCGGTGGTGCGACCGGGCCGTACATCTCGATGCTCCCGTCCTTCGCGTGCCTGGCTAAGGGTAGGAGCTGAGGGTATCCGTGGGACAGGGTGCTGCGGACCGGGGTCCGCGGATCGGTCCACGGGCCCGGCCGCCGCCGTCAGCCGGGCGGCCGGGCGGTGCCCTCGGCGAGCGCGTCGTACAGACCCTGCACCAGCCGCTCGCCCAACTCCCCGGCGAGCCGCAGCGCCGCCTCGAAGGCGGCGAGGCGGCGGAAGTGCTCGCCGTAGGGGCGCTGCGCCTCCAGGGGGAGCCGGGGGACGCGCAGCCGCCGCACGTCGAGGCGGGAGGCCGTCGAGGCGTAGCTGCTGGCCTGCCGGGTGTTGGCGGTCGAGCGCAGGAAGCCGGCGAGGAACCACGGGTCCAGCGCGGCGGGCTCGGGGCGCAGCAGGTACAGCGGCTTGGCCAGCGTCTCCCCGGCCCGGTCCGGCTCGACGACGAACGCGGCGCCCCGGCCCTGGACGGGAATGACGACGTCGCCCTCGCGCGTCACGACGGGCTCCCCCTCCGCGCCGCCCGCCCGGACCTCCACGGCGCCGCCGCGCACCAACTCGCCCACGGTGGTGAGGGTCCAGCGCGCCCCGCCGTCCACCACGGGCCCGGGGGCGGGTGCGAGGTCGAGGGTGCGGCGCAGCGTGCGCTCCAGTTCCCCGCCGACGTCGGCGAGGCCCTGGGCGTCGGCGGTGCCCCCGACGGGCGGCAGGTGCCGGGCGGGGGCCAGGTCGACGTCGTCGTCGAGCAGGTCGATGACGGAGCGCGTTCCGCACACGCCGGGCTCCTCCGGCACCGGGCGGCCCGCGTCGAAGGCCCGCCAGGCCGTGCGGACGGTCGCGTGCAGCTCGTCCCACGGCAGCGGTTCGCGGCCGGTGGCCCGGTGGTGGGTCCCGGCGTCGACCAGGAGCAGCCGGGGGTCCGCCGCGCCGGACCCGCCGGGGGCCCGCAGCACCCACAGGTGCAGCGGCAGGCTGTGCGGCGGCGCGGCCCCGGCGGGCAGCGCGACGACGGCGCGCAGCGCGCCCCGGCGCAGCAGCGTGGCCCGCACGCGCCGGCCGGTGCGGCGCGAGGCGGCGGCGGGCGGCATCAGCAGCACCGCCGTGCCGCCGGGCCGCAGCCGGGCCAGGGCGTGCTGCACCCAGGCGAGTTCGGACTCGGTGCGGGCGGGCAGGCCGTACTCCCAGCGCGGGTCGTAGACCAGCTCGTCGTGGCCCCAGTTGCGCTCGTTGAACGGCGGGTGGCACAGGACGGCGTCCACGCCCGGCTGTTCGCCCAGCGGCGTGCGCAGCGCGTCCTCGTCCCGGATGTGCACGGCGGACGGCGGCGGGGTGCCGCACAGCGTCAGGCGCAGGGCGGCCAGCCGGGCGAGCGCGGGGTCGCTCTCCTGCCCGTACAGCTCGACGGCGGCGTCGGCCCCGGGGGTCGCGCGCAGGGCGGCGGCCAGGAGCTCGCCGGAGCCGCAGGCGGGGTCGAGGACGGTGGTCGCGGGGCCGGCGAGCGCGGCCATGAGGTCGGCGGCGGGCGGCGGGGTGAGGGTGTAGGCGCGGGGGTTGGCGTCGAAGTAGCGGGCGAGCAGGAAGGCGAAGGCGTCGGCGGCGCCGGACTCCTCGGCGAGGGCGTCCAGTTCGCGCGTCGCGTCGGCCTCCTCGGCCGTGGCGCCGCCCTTCGCCGCGCCGCGTGCTCGGTCGCCGGCCGGCCCGGCGTGCCGCAGGAGGTGCTCCCCGGCGCGGGCCAGGGCGCCCGCCGCGCCGTCCGGATCGGCCTCGACGCGCTGCCACACACGCTCCCGCAGGGGCACCTCGGCCAGCTTGCCCTGGGCCCGCAGCCACGCCTCGACCTCGGCCAGCGCGAAGGTCGGGCTCGTCTCGGTGCCGCCCACGGGCCGGGGGAAGTGCGGGTAGCGGCGGCGCCAGTTGCTGACGGCGGCACGTCCCACCCCGGCCAGCCGGGCGATCCCGGCCGCCGTCACCTCGGGCACGTCCGGCGGGCTCTGCGACACGTCAGCGGCCTCTCTCACGTCCTGGCTGCGGTCGGTCGAGCATACCCGGCCGACGGCTCCATGGAACGGTTCACTCGGTGAACATCACCATGCATGTGAACCGTGTTGACTCGATTCACAGTCTCTGTTGTTATTGACCCACCGGTTCACAGCGCACCGCGCTGACACAGACCGTCACCGATTTCGAGGGGTACAGCCATGTCCGTGAACAGCATCCGCACCCGTACGCTCGTCGCCGCCGTGACCACCGCCGTCCTCGCCGTCGGCGGCCTGACCGCCTGCGGCCCGGAGGAGCCCACCAAGGAGACGTCCGCCGGCCAGGACGCGCAGGCCGACGCCGGGGACAACGCCGGGGACGAGGGCGGGGACGCGGGCCAGGACACGGACAAGGAGGACGGCGGCGGGGCCTACGCCGCCGGGGACACCGCCGTCTACGACAGCGGGCTCAAGATCACCGTCTCCGGGGCCGAGACCTACCAGCCGGACGAGTACGCCGTCGGCCACACCGAGGGCAACACGGCCCACCAGGTCACCATCACCCTGGAGAACACCGGTGAGGAGAACGTCTCCGCCGACCTCATCATGGTCAGCGCCCGCGCCGGCGAGGACGGCACGGCCGCCGAGGAGATCTACGACGACACCGTCGGCGGCGGCTTCACCGGCGAGCTGCTGCCCGGCAAGAAGGCCACCGCCCAGTACGCGTTCGACGCCCCGGCCGACGCCGACGTGCTCGACCTGGAGGTCGAACTGATCGACTTCACCACCGCCCCCGCCCAGTGGAGCCTGGAGCTCTGAGGCCCGGCACCCGCCCCTCCCCCGGCCGGAGGGCGTCTGAAACCCCCGCAGGCGCCCTCCGCCGCGCGCCCCCGGACATACCCGCCCGGGGGCGCGCGGCCGTCAGGAGCCGAGCACCGCCACCAGGAACTCGCCCGTCCAGGCCAGCAGTTCCCGGCCCACCACGGGCTTGCCGCCGATACCGGCCGGCTTCGGACGCGGCACCAGCACCTGCCCGGCCGACGCCTTCACCACCGAACCCGGGTAGAGCCGCTTCAGCCGCAGCTCCTGCGACTCCCGCAGCTCCACCGGCGCGAAGCGGATCCTGTTGCCCTGCAAGGTGACGTCCGTGACGCCGCACGAGCGGGCCAGCATCCGCAGCCCCGCCACCAGCAGCAGGTTCTCCACCGGCTCCGGCAGCGGACCGTAGCGGTCAGTCAGCTCCTCCCGCACCGCCGCGACGTCCTCCTCGGAGTTCGCCGCCGCGATCGACCGGTAGGCCTGGAGCCGCAGCCGCTCGCCCGGCGCGTAGTCGTGCGGCACGTGCGCGTCCACCGGCAGCTCGATCTTCACCTCCAGCGGCGGGGCCTCCTGCTCGCCGCCGCCCTCCATCGACGCCCGGAAGTCCGCGACGGCCTCGCCCACCATCCGCACGTACAGGTCGAAGCCCACCCCGGCGATGTGCCCGGACTGCTCACCGCCCAGCAGATTGCCCGCGCCGCGGATCTCCAGGTCCTTCATCGCCACGTACATGCCCGCGCCCATCTCGGTGTGCTGGGCGATCGTCGCCAACCGCTCGTGCGCCGTCTCCGTCAGCGGCTTCTCCGGCGGGTACAGGAAGTACGCGTACCCCCGCTCCCGCCCCCGGCCCACCCGGCCGCGCAGCTGGTGCAGCTGCGACAGACCGAACGTGTCGCCCCGCTCCACGATCAGCGTGTTCGCGTTGGAGATGTCGATGCCCGACTCCACGATCGTCGTCGAGACGAGCACGTCGAACTTCTTCTCCCAGAAGTCGACGACCACCTGCTCCAGCGCCGCCTCCGACATCTGCCCGTGCGCCGTCGCGATCCGCGCCTCCGGCACCGCCGCCCGCAGCCGCGCCGCCGCCCGGTCGATCGACTCCACCCGGTTGTGGATGTAGAAGACCTGCCCCTCGCGCAGCAGCTCCCGACGGACCGCCGCACCGATCTGCCGCTCCTCGTACGGGCCCACGAACGTCAGCACCGGATGCCGCTCCTCCGGCGGCGTGGTGATCGTCGACATCTCCCGGATGCCCGTCACCGCCATCTCCAGCGTGCGCGGGATCGGCGTCGCCGACATCGTCAGGACGTCCACGTTCGCCCGCAGCTTCTTCAGCTGCTCCTTGTGCTCGACGCCGAAGCGCTGCTCCTCGTCGACGATGACGAGCCCCAGGTCCTTGAACTTCGTCTCCGAGGAGAACAGCCGGTGCGTGCCGATGACGAGGTCCACCGAGCCGTCCCGCAGCCCCTCCAGGACGGCCTTCGCCTCCGTCTCCGTCTGGAACCGGGACAGCGCCTTCACCGAGACCGGGAACTGACCGTACCGCTCGGTGAAGGTCCCGAGGTGCTGCTGCACCAGCAGCGTCGTCGGGACGAGGACGGCGACCTGCTTGCCGTCCTGCACCGCCTTGAACGCCGCCCGCACCGCGATCTCCGTCTTGCCGTAGCCGACGTCGCCGCAGATCAGCCGGTCCATCGGGGACGGCTTCTCCATGTCGGCCTTCACCTCACCGATCGTGGTGAGCTGGTCGGGCGTCTCGGCGTACGGGAAGGCGTCCTCCAGCTCCCGCTGCCACGGCGTGTCCGCCCCGAAGGCGTGCCCCGGCGCCGACATGCGCGCCGAGTACAGCTTGATCAGGTCGGCCGCGATCTCCTTGACCGCCTTCTTCGCCCGCGCCTTCGTCTTCGTCCAGTCCGCGCCGCCCAGCCGGTGCAGCGACGGCGCCTCACCGCCGACGTACTTGGTGACCTGCTCCAGCTGGTCCGTCGGCACGAACAGCCGGTCCCCCGGCTGCCCGCGCTTGGCGGGCGCGTACTCGACCAGCAGGTACTCGCGCGTGGCGCCCTGCACCGTGCGCTGCACCATCTCCACGTACCGGCCCACACCGTGCTGCTCGTGCACGATGTAGTCGCCCGGACTCAGCGTCAGCGGGTCGATCGTCTTGCGGCGGCGCGCCGGCATCCGCGACGCCTCCCGCCCGGCCGCCTTCTGACCGGTCAGGTCCGTCTCCGTCAGCACCGCGAGCTTCAGCTCCGGCGCGAGAAAACCGTGCTCCAGCGAGCCGCACGAGACCTGCACCAGGGACGGCACCAGCTCCGCGAGCTCCTCGTCGAGGCGCGCCGCGACACCCTCGCCGCCCAGCACCTCCACCGTGCGGGCCGCCGGGCCGTGCCCCTCCGTCAGGTACACGCACCGCCAGCCCTCCGCCAGCCAGCCCTTGGTGTCCGCCAGCGCCCGCGCCGTGTCCCCCCGGTAGGACTCCGCCGCCCGCAGCCCCAACCGGATCGAGTCCTCCTCGAACTCCTCCAGCCCCGCGCCCGCCGAGAACGGCGACACCGACCACCACAGCATGCCCAGCTCACGCGCCCGCTCCCGGACGTCGGCGATGGACCACAGGGACGCCGCGCCGACGTCCACCGGCGCCTGCCCGCCCCCGGCGCTCGCCGCCCACGACGCCTCCAGGAACTCCCGGCTCGTCGCCACCAGGTCCGCCGCCCGCGTCCGCACCCGCTCCGGGTCGCACACCACCGCCATGCTGCCCTCCGGCAACACGTCCAGCAGCAGCTCCATCTCGTCCACCAGGACCGGGGCGAGCGACTCCATACCCTCCACGGCGATGCCCTCGGCCACCTTGTCCAGCAGCTCGCCCAGCTCCGGGTGGGCCCGCGCCAACTCCGCCGCCCGCTCCCGGACGTCCTCGGTCAGCAGCAGCTCCCGGCACGGCGGCGCCCACAGCCCGTGCTCCGCCACCTCCAGCGACCGCTGGTCGGCCACCTTGAAGTACCGGATCTCCTCGACGTCGTCGCCCCAGAACTCGACCCGCAGCGGATGCTCCTCGGTGGGCGGGAAGACGTCGAGGATGCCGCCGCGCACCGCGAACTCGCCCCGCTTCTCCACCAGCTCCACGCGCGCGTACGCGGCGGCGGCCAGCCCGTCCACGATTCCCTGCAGATCCGCCGACTCGCCCGTGCGCAGACTGACCGGGACCAGCTCCCCCAAGCCCTTGACCTGCGGCTGGAGCACCGAGCGGATCGGTGCCACCACCACCTGGACCGGGCCCGTGCCCGGCTCGCGCGGGTCCGGGTGGGCGAGCCGCCGCAGCACCGCCAGCCGTCGGCCCACCGTGTCGCTGCGCGGCGACAGCCGCTCGTGCGGCAGCGTCTCCCACGCCGGGAACTCCGCCACGCCGTCCGGCGGCAGCAGCGACCGCAGGGCCGCCGCCAGGTCCTCCGCCTCCCGCCCCGTGGCCGTCACCGCCAGCAGCGGACCCTTCGCACGGCGCGCCAGCGCCGCCACCGCGAGCGGGCGCGCGGCGGGCGGACCCACCAGGTCCACCTCGCGGCGGGAGGCGGCCCCGGCGGCCTCGACCGCCTCGCGCAGCCCCGCGTCGGCAACGACGGCATCAAGCAGACCGGACAGGCTCATGGGGTGGGTACTTCCGTCCTCGGACAACACGAAGGGCCCGACACGCAAGCGGGCCGGGGCTGCCCAGCGTACGCGCTCGGGCTGACACCGGCCCCCGCACACCGCCGGACGGACGCCGTCGACGGGAGCGCCCGCAGGTCGCGGACGCCCCCGTCGACGGGACCGTGACGGTGCCGGGGCCGCACGCGCCCCCGGCACCCGGCGTCACTCCGTCGCGATCGCCTTCAGGACGTTCATCCGGCCCGCCCGGAACGCCGGCAGCAGCGCGGCCACCAGCCCGACGACCGCCGCCCCCAGGAAGACCCCGCCGATCGTCACCCAGGGGATCTCCAGCGTCCGCAGGCCCTCCAGCGCCAGCAGCCGCTGACCGGCCACCCCCCAGGCCAGCCCCAGGCCCAGCCCCAGCAACGCGCCGAACAGAGCGATCACCACCGACTCCAGCCGCACCATCCGGCGCAACTGCCGCCGCGAGAGCCCCACGGCCCGCAGCAGGCCGATCTCCCGCGTCCGCTCCACCACCGACAGCGCCAGCGTGTTCACCACGCCCAGCACCGCCACGATGATCGCCAGCGCCAGCAGCCCGTAGACCATGTTGAGCAACTGGCCGACCTGGTCCTCCAGCAGCTGCTTGTAGGCCGCCTGGTCCCGCACCTCGTACTGCGGATAGCGCTCCAGCTCCGCCTTCAGCGCCGCGTACGCCGCGCTCTCCTGCCCCTCGACGGCCGTCCCGAGCATCAGCGTGTTCAGGGGCATCCGCTCGGCCGGCACGAACTCCTCGGCGGTGCGCAGCCCGACGTACATCACGCCCTGGTCGATCATCGCCTCGGCCGACGTCACCGCGCGGATCTCCAGCTCACCGCTCCGGCCGCCGGGGAACGCCACCCCCAGCCGATCGCCCACCGCGAGCCCGTGCGCGTCGGCGAACTCCTCGCCCACCGACATGCCGCCCGGCTCGAAGGCGCCCGCCAGCTCGCCCGCGACCGTCTCCGCCCGCACGTCCCGCGCGTACGTCGGCGAGGCGGCGGAGACGGAGCCGCGCGCCGTGCCGCCGTCCGGCAGCGTGAGCGTCAGCTCGTCCAGGGAGCGGTACTCCGTGACGTGCGCCAGCTCCGGCACGTCCTTCAGCGACTCCGCGACCTGCGGCGTGAGCGGCTGACCGGCCATGCTGCTGACGATGAAGTCCGCGCCGACCGTGCGGTCCACCTCCGCCCGGCCCGAGGCGACCATCGACGAACCCACCACCGACAGCCCCGCCACCAGCGCCAGCCCGATCATCAGCGCCGCCGCCGTCGCGCCCGTGCGCCGGGGGTTGCGCAACGCGTTGCGCTCCGCCAGCCGCCCCACCGGACCCCACACCCGCAGCACCACGACCGACAGCGCCCGCACCACGACCCGCGCCAGCAGCGGGCCCACCAGCACGAACCCCAGCAGCGTCAACAGCACCCCGACCGACAGGTACAACGCCCCCGGACCGGCCTCCTCGGCCCCCGCCGCGCCCACCAGAGCCGCCGCACCCGCGCCCGTCAGCGCCACACCGGCCACCGCGCGCAGCCGTCCCGAGCGGCCGTCCGCGGACACCCCCGCGTCCCGCAGCGCCGCCATCGGCGACACCCGCCCCGCACGCCGGGCCGGCAGCCACGCCGCCAGCAGCGTCACGACCACGCCCAGCACCACGCCGACCACCGGCGTCGTCCAGCCGATCGTCAGGTCGTCCGTGCTCAGGGTCATCCCCAGCAGGCCCATCAGTCGCATCAGCCCCACGGCGACCCCCACGCCCGCCGCGACACCCAGCACGGACCCCACGACGCCGAGGAGCAGCGCCTCGATCACCACCGAACGCCCCACCTGCCGACGGTCCGCGCCGATCGCCCGCATCAGCCCCAGCTCACGCGTACGCTGCGCCACGAGCATCGAGAACGTGTTGACGATGAGGAACACGCCCACCAGCAGGGCGATCCCCGCGAAGCCCAGCAACGCGTACTTCATGACGTCCAGGAAGGAGCCGATGTCCTCCGTGTTCCGCTCGGCGGACTCCGCCGCCGTGAGCACCGACAGCTCCTCGCCGACGGCGGCCCGCACGTTCCTCTTCAGCAGCTCGTCCGTCACGCCGTCGGCCGCCAGCACGGCCACCGACGTGAACACCTCGCCGCCGCCGAGCAGCCGCTCCTGCACGACACCGGTCTCGTAGTACAGGGCCGCCGCACCGGGGTTCGTCACCTGCCACGTCGCGATCCCCACCACCCGGGAGGTGAACTCGCCGAAGGCCGAGACGGTGCGCAGCTCGTCGCCCAGCCCGATGCCGTGCTTCTCCGCCGTGTCGGAGTCGACCATCACCTCGTCCGGTCCGCGCGGCGGGTGACCGGCGGTCACCTTCATCGCGCGCCGGTCCAGCTCCGTCCAGTTGGCCGCGATCGTCGGCGCGCCCGTCGTCGGACCGATGTTCTCGTCCTCGGCGTCGACGACCGTCACGGCCATGGTGCCCGCGACGCCGAACGCCTCCCCGGCCCCCTCCACCGCACCGGCCCGCTCCACGAGCGAGGCCGGCAGCGTCTCGGGGCGGCCCGTCGAGGGCAGTTCCCCACCGCCCGACCCGCCGTCGCCGCCCGGCTCGATGGTCACGTCGGCCGCCGTGTCCCCGAAGAGCTTGTCGAACGTGCTGTTCATGGTGTCGGTGAAGACCAGCGTGCCGCAGACGAACGCGACCGACAGCACCACCGCGAGACCGGACAGCATCATCCGGCCCTTGTGCGCGAAGAAGTTGCGCAACGACGTCCGGACGATCGTCATGACACCCGCCCGAGGGTGTCGAAGGCCTTCATCCGGTCCAGCACCGTCTCGGCCGTGGGCCGCAGCATCTCGTCCACCAGCCGGCCGTCCGCCAGGTACAGCACACGGTCCGCGTAGGCCGCCGCCACCGGGTCGTGCGTGACCATCACCATCGTCTGCCCCAGCTCGTCCACCGAGCGGCGCAGGAACCCGAGGATCTCCGCCCCCGCCCGGGAGTCGAGATTGCCCGTCGGCTCGTCGCCGAAGATGATGTCCGGGCGCGCCGCCAGGGCCCGGGCCACCGCGACCCGCTGCTGCTGACCGCCCGACAGCTCGCTCGGACGGTGCCGCAGCCGCTGCCGCAGCCCCACCGTCTCCACCACCCGGTCCAGCCACGCCCGGTCGGGTCTGCGACCCGCGATGTCCATGGGCAGCGTGATGTTCTCCAGCGCGCTGAGCGTCGGCAGCAGGTTGAACGACTGGAAGACGAAGCCGATGTGGTCGCGGCGCAGCCGCGTCAGCCGCTTCTCCTTCAGCCCTGTGATCTCGGTGTCCCCCACCCGGATCTGCCCCGACGTGACGGTGTCCAGACCGGCCAGACAGTGCATCAGCGTCGACTTGCCGGAGCCGGAGGGGCCCATGATCGCGGTGAAGGCGCCACGTGCGATGTCCACGTCCACCCGGTCCAGCGCGACGACCCGCGTCTCCCCCGAGCCGTATGCCTTGACGACCTGTCGCGCCTGTGCCGCGACGGCCGTTCCCCCTCCGGCGTCTCCCGCCCTGGGATTCGCTACAGCCGTGGTCACGGTGTTCTCCTCGTGTCAGGTGGTGCACGTGAACGGCCCGCTCATCGGGCCGTGTCGAGCCTCGTACAGGGCGGGGCGCGCCGCGATGGTGGCAGTCGGTCTGTCGACCGGGGGAACACCCCACCCCCCGCATACCGCCCACGGTAGGAACGGACCGTCTCCGCCCTCTTCGTGCGGAAGGACGAGCCCCTCCCCGGTCGGACCCCACCCCGCCCCTTAGGGGAACCGTCGCCCCTCCCCCTACGTCAGGTGCAACCCCGGCCCCGGGCCTGGGAACACGCGGAACGCGAAAAGGGCCCCGGTCGACGACCGGGGCCCTGCGCGAAACGCTCCCCCGCCAGGACTCGAACCTGAACTTACATATCCAAAGTATGCAGTGCTGCCTATTACACCACGGGGGACTACATAATTCTCAATTCGGACATTCGCCAGGAGTGGCCGAACTGACGCCCTCCACTATGCCGTACCACCAGCCCTCGATGCGACGGTAAAGATCGACTCCTTGCACGACGCCGACCACGAAGCAGCCGCGGTAATCGCCCGTCGTGTTCTTGCGCACGGTCTTGGGGTTGTGCTTCTTGAGCGTCGTCTTGCTCAGCGCCGTGACGTCCACCTGCGCCACCTCGGCCCAGTACCGCTCGGCCTCCGCCACATCCGCGCTCTCGTGAATCATCACCCGGAGCCGAAGCTGGTCGCCCCGGACGCCGAGGAGCGCCAACCAGGCCAGGAAGACGCGGATCACACCCGGGTCACTGTTGACGAACACAACACGCTCACGAACGGCCCAGGGCTTGCTCTTCTCACCCTCGGCCCAGTACAGCCCCACGCCGAGGAGCAGCAGCTCCCGGTCCGTGAGCTCGCCGATCTCACCGGCCGCCGCCGCCCGCGTGGCCCGGCGCAGGGCGGCCGTCCGCTCGCGGTGGGGAGCCCAGCGGGCCTCCCGCATCCGGTGCAGCCGGTCCAGGTCCGGCGGGGGCTTCGGGAGGTCGCGGACCCACAGGGAGACCGAGCTCCTGGAGACGCCCAGCTCGGCGGCGATCTCCGCGTAGCGGCGGCCTGCGCGGCGCAGTCGGCGCGCCTCCTCCCACAGGTGCGCCTTCGCGTTCGGATGACGGCGCACGGGCGGGCCGGCCGGGGGTGGGGAGGTCGGCGCCCCCGACGGCTCGACAGGTGGCTCGCCGGGCGGTTCGGTGGACGGGTGTTCGGGTTCCGGGCTCATGTACACAGCGTGACGGACGCGGCACGGCCACGCGTCGAAAAGCCGGCCACCTCACCGGATCGAGCGAGGAATGAAGCACTCCGCTTCGACTCGGCGTGCGGGGGCGCGAACGCGCAGGTGACCCGCCTCGGGCGCCGTCGGGAAATGGGTGGCGGTGGGTCTTAGGGTGGGCGGTATGACCGAGTCGGGGGCTGAGGCGTCGCGGGGGCGACGGACCGGGCCGTTGTGGTGGGGGCGCCCGCGGAGCGCCGTGCTGGACGTCACGCTGGGTGTCGTCTCGGCCGTGGAGTGCGCGGCGGAGGGCGTGCCGTTCGCGGCGGAGACCGGTGTCCCGGTCGTGCTGGCGATGCTGCTGGGGGTGGTGGCGGGCGGTTCGCTCGTCCTCCGTCGCCGGTACCCGATCGCCGTGGTGCTGGTGGCCGTCGCGGTGATGCCCGCGCAGATGGGGTTCGTTCTGGGGACGGTGGGGCTGTACACCCTCGCGGCCACGGACGTGCCGCGGCGGATCATCGCCCTGCTGGCCGGAATGATGATCGTCGGCGGTTTCGTCGTCTCGTACCTGAGCTTCCTGCCCGGCGGCTCGGAGGACGACGTGCCGGGGCCGTGGTGGTTCCTCCTGCTGCTGGCGGCGCTGCTCGCGGTGGTGCTGACGCTGCCGCCGGTGCTGCTCGGCCTGTACGTGGGCGCGCGGCGACGGCTGGTGGACGCGTTGCGGGAGCGGGCGGACGGCCTGCAGCGGGAGTTGTCGCTGCTGGCGGAACGCGCGGAGGAGCGCGCGGAGTGGGCGCGGGGCGAGGAGCGCACCCGGATCGCCCGGGAGATGCACGACGTGGTGGCCCACCGGGTGAGCCTGATGGTGGTGCACGCGGCGGCGTTGCAGGCGGTGGCGCTGAAGGATCCGGCGAAGGCGTCGAAGAACGCGGCCCTGGTGGGGGACATGGGGCGGCAGGCGCTGTCGGAGCTGCGGACGATGCTGGGCGTGCTGCGGGCGCACGAGGAGGACGGCGGCCCGCAGGGCGGTGCGGCGCGCGCGGCCGGTGAGCGTCCGCTGGAGCGGGTGGCGCAGTTCGCGGCGGCTGCGGCGGAGCGGGACGCCCGGCTGCGGGACGAGGAGCCGGACGGGCCCCGGCTCGGCGAACTGGAGCAGTTGGTGGGGCAGTCCCGGGCGGCGGGGATGGCGGTGGAGCTGTCGGTCGAGGGGGAGGTGCGCGCGTACGCGGCGGTGGTGGAGCGCACGGCGTTCCGGGTGGTGCAGGAGGCGCTGACGAACGTCCACAAGCACGCGGCGGGGGCACGGACGCGGGTGCGGCTGGCGCACCGGGGGGCCGAGGTGGCGGTCCAGGTGGAGAACGCGGCTCCGGCGGCGGGGGTGGCGGACGCCGGGCTGCCGAGCGGGGGGAACGGCCTGGTCGGGATGCGGGAGCGGGTGACGGCGCTGGGCGGCGGCTTCGTGTCGGGCCCGACGGCGGCGGGTGGTTTCCGGGTCTCGGCGGTGATTCCGGAGCGGCCGCGCTGAGCGTGTGCCGTACCCGCGCGACCGGAGCACGGGGCGTCGGGCCACGGGCGTCGGGGCGCGGGGTCAGTTCGGGGGGTACTCCAGGCGCTGCGGCCGGGTTCCGGTGACGAGCGTGGCGAGCGCGGAGTCGACGTTCGGGCCGAGGTACCAGTCGGCGCTGTGGTCGAGGCTGTAGACGCGGCCCGCCTCGTCGATGGCCAGGAGTGCGGTGGGTTCGCCGTGGTGGCCCTCCTCGCTGCCGAGCGGGGCGACCTGGGTGTCGAGGGCGCGGCCGAGGTCGGCCAGCGTGCGGGCCCAGTGCAGGCCGCCGACGGGGTCGATGACGGCGGGGGTGGGGGCGATGTGGCGGCCGGGCGCGGTGCCCGCGACCCGGAGGCCGCCGAACTCGGCCCAGGCCTCGACGGCGGCGGGGAACAGCGTGTGGCGGTGGCCGGCCGGGGAGGTGTGGGCGCGCAGGGTGTCGGCCCAGATCTCGGCCTGGCGCATGTCCCAGCGGCCGGGACGCCAGCCGGCGTCGCGCAGGGCGGCGTCGACGGCGACGGGGAATCGTGTGGTCATCAGCGGGAGGTGGCGGTCTCGGCTCGGACGGTGGGGGCGGGTTCGACGGCGTGGACGCCGAAGTGGGCGAGCAGCGCGGCGCAGGAGCGGCAGGGCGGTGCGTACGTGCCGTGCTGCGGGTCGCCCTCTTCGCGGATGCGGCGCGTGGTGATCTTGGCGTGTTTGAGTGCGCGGCGGGCGTCCCCGGCCGTGAAGGGTTTCCGGGCCGCGCGTTTGGAGCGCGCGCTCTCGGCGCCCGTGAGGTAGCGGGACAGCAGGACGGCCTCGGGGCAGTGTCCCGTGTGACGTTCGCGACGCTCGGTGGTGAGGGTGTCCAGGAAGTCCTGGACGAGGGGGTGGTGGCCGGGCCGGTGACCGGCCTTGGCGGCGGCGCAGGTGAGCGTGGTGCCGCGCACGGAGAGGGCGGCGGCCGTGGTGGGCATGATGCCGTCACGGCGGTGCCTCGGTACCGGTGGGGCCGCTCCGGTGCCGTTCGTGCCGCCCCAGCCGATGCGGGGGTCCGATGTGTGGTGTGTCGCGTACATGGTGGTTCCTCCGCATCACGTCCCCCTCGGGTGATCCAGACTTTGCCAAATGTTCTCGCGGTAGCGGAAGTCGGGTTCCGTGTCCGGTGTGTCCCGGATCCGTGACAGGACCAGGTCGGGGTGGGCGCCGGGGGGAGCGCATACGCTGGGGGCCGAGCAGTCGGACGCAGCAGGGAGCACCGCCAATGACGACAGGTCGGCTCGGGCAGGAGGCCGCGCCGCCGAACGCGGCGTACGCGGGGCAGGTCGTGCACTTTCCGGACCCGGTGCGAGCGGCGCGCTTCCCGCAGGGCGTGCGGATGGACGCCTCCGGGTTCCCGGTGTTCGCGCCCTACGCGCGGGCGGCGGCGGAGGTCGCCGAGCCGCCGGAGGGCTTCGGTGTGGACGAGTTGCGGCTGACGGACTACGTCTCGGCGAACGCGGCGCAGCACGCGGCCGGGCACGAGCTGTGGGCGGAGCTGCCGCCGGTGGCGACGCCGCACGGCTGGACGTGGCACCACGTCCCGGGGTCGCGGCGGCTGGAGCTCGTGCCGGTGGAGGTGAAGGCGCTGCTGCGGCACCACGGCGGTCTCGCGACGGCGGCGGTGGACCACGGCAAGCGCGGTACGCGCCCGTTGCAGGAGACGCGTCCGGCGCACTTCGAGGTGCCGCACCCGGTGGCGGTGCCGGAGGAGCAGGTCGTCCAGGTCGAGGAGTTGCTGGGGTACCGGCTGCCGGGCGCGTACCGGTCGTTCCTCAAGGCGGCGGGCGGCTGCGCGCCGGTGGGGGTCGCTCTCGACGCGGAGTTGGGCCTCCTGCTGGACCAGCCGTTCTTCACGGTGCGGGACGAGGCGGCGGTCAACGACCTCGTCTACGTCAACAAGTGCCTGCGGGACCACCTGACGAAGGACTTCCTCGGGATCGCGTTCGTGCACGGCGGCCTGCTGGCCGTGAAGGTGCGGGGCGAGGGCACGGGTTCGGTGTGGTTCTGCGCCTACGACGACGCGCGGGACCGGGACGGCCTGGACGTGCGGGAGCGCGTGAGCGAGCTGCTGTTCCCGTGCGGTGAGGACTTCGACGCGTTCGTGCTGCGGCTGGCGGGGAACCCGCCCGAGTTGGAGACGGTGGCGAACCTGATGGTCGACGGTGGCTTCGCGCGCGCCGTCGCGGTGGAGGGGTGAGCGCGGTGGTGACGTTCGCGCAGGCGCAGGAACGGGCGGAGCGCTGGATCAACGGCGGTGTCCCGGCGTACCAGCACCGGGAGGTGCGGGTACGGGAGTTCGACCTGGGTTTCGTGGCCTGGGCGGAGGACCGGGCGGACGGCCCCCGGGCCGACGGCGGCCGGACGCGGCTGGTGATCGCCCGGGACAGCGGGGAGTCCACGCTGTGGCCGGGGCTTCCGGTGGGTGAGGTGATCCGCCGGTACGAGGAGGAGTACGGCGCCCGGGCGGTGGACGCGCAGCCCGCCCCGGTGCCGCCGCAGCGGGTGGACCTGGAGGCGACGTCGTTCCTGCTGACGCCGCCGGAGTGGCTGCAGGAGGCGGCGGACCGGATGGGCATCCCGGACCGGAGGTCGTCGCAGTCGGGGGCCACCCCGGCGGCCCCGGCGGCGGAGCGCCCGGAACCGGAGGGCGAGCGTCCGGAGCGGCGTCCGGTGGTCGGCGGCTGGGCCGACACCTCCGACTCCGGTGCCGGGGAGTCGATCGCCCCCCCGGCGACGGTCCTGGCGCCGCCACTGAGCGGCAGCGACGACGCGGACGGCGACGCGCCACCGCCCACCGCGCCCGCCGGTGAGGCGCGCACGGAGCTGCTGCCCGAGGGCAGCGCGCTGCCCCGCACGCAGGTGTCCCCGGCGCTCGACGACGGGTCGGCACCGGACGCGCCCCCGCCCGCCACGGCACCGCCCGGTACGCCGCCGCCCGGGGTTCCCGCACCCGGTGGGGCGGAGGGACCGCCGGCCGGGCAGGGCGAGGCCATCGCCTACGCGGCCACGAGCAAGGTGCGGCCGCCGGCGCGTCCCTCCCGCGGCCGGGGTCCGACGGTTCCGCCGCCCCCCGGTGAGCCGGGTGTGCCGGGCGCCGCCCGCAGGCCGCAGGGCGGCACGTCGGGAACGGGCGGCACGTCGGGCGGAGTGGCCGGAGGCTATGTGCCGACGCAGTTGGTGTCGGCGGACGACGTCGCGCAGGCCGGTGATCCGGGTACGCCACCGCCCCCGTCCGGCGCGGACGCCTCGGGGCCCGGCGCCCCGGGCGGCGGCGTCCACCACGCGGCGACGATGCTGGCCGGGCCCTCCGGCCCCCCGAGCCAGGACGGGGGCCGGCCCCCCGCGCCCCCGGCCCCGCCGAACGGGCCGGGCGCGCCCGGTGCTCCGGGTGCTCCGGGTGCTCCGGGTGCTCCGGGTGCTCCGGGTGACGGCATGCACCATGCCGCGACGATGCTGGCCGGTCCGTCCGGCCCCGGGCCCGCCGGACCGGGCGCTCCGCCCCCGCCGCAGCCGCCGCCGAGCCCCTCCGGCGGACCGCACGGACCGCAGGGCGCGCAGCCCGGCGGCCCGCACGGCGGCCCCGGCGGGCAGCAGCCCTACGGCTATCCGCAGCAACCGACGGTGCCGACGGTCGGCCCGGGGTACATGGCGGTGCTGCGCTACCGCGCGCCGGACGGTTCCGAGCAGCAGCTCATCCGGCGGTCCGCGCCGGGGATGCCGCACCCGGAGTGGCAGATCCTCTACGAGCTGCGGGCGATGAACGTGCCGCCGCAGCAGGTGCTGGAGCTGCACACGGAGCTGGAGTCGTGTGACCTGCCGGGTGGTTACTGTGCCCGGATGGTCCGCGAGACGTGGCCGCAGGTGCGGGTGAGCCACACGGCTCCCTACGGCGCCGACCACGGATCGCGGCAGCAGGGCATGCGTCATCTGCTCACCCATCAGGGCGAGTTGCACCAGGTGGCGGACGGTCCGGCGCGCCCGGCACCGGTACGGGCCCCGGTGCAGCCGGTCCCGCAGGCGCCGCCCGTCCCGCCGGAGGGCGTCGGGCACGAGCTGCAGCAGGCGTTCGGCCCGCAGGGCGTGTTCCGCTTCGACCAGCGGGCGGTCTCCCGGCAGGGGGTGCCCGACGTCGTCGCGCGGACGCTGGTCGTGGCCGGACTGCCCACGGAGTTCGGCCCGTTCTTCTGGGCGCAGGCCCAGCCGGGCCGCCCGGTGCCGACGTTGGCGGAGCTGGCCCAGGAGCGGGGCGTGCGGCCGGGCCCGGACGCCGGTTCGTACCTCGTGATGGGCAACGACTTCGGACGTCAGCTGTGCGTGCAGTACGGCACCGCGCACATCGTCGCCGTCCCGTTGGAGGGCCGTGCCGACGGGCAGCCGGCGGCGCCGCAGTTCGTCAACACCGGGCTGCCGGAGCTGGTCCGCTGCCTGGCGATGGCGGGGCGGATGTGGCGGCTGCGGTACGGCCTGACGCCGGACCAGGCGGGCCGCTGGACGGTCGACTTCCAGCAGCAGCTGGCCGCGCTGGACCCGGCGGCGCTCAGCCACCCGGAGAACTGGTGGGCGGTGCTGCTGGAGCAGCTGTGGGACGGCCTGCTGTAGTCCGACGCGCACACACCTGACGCCCTTCGTCCCGGAATGCCGCTCCATGCCGCATCCTGGGGGGACGGACGCGCTCGAGTGGGAGAGGTCTACAAGGATGGCTTCGACGGAGTCACCGCACGGCTTCGACGTCGTACGGGGCCGGGGCTACCGGCCCGCGCAGGTGGACGAGCGGACCTCCGGCCTCCGCCGGGAGATCGCGGAGGCCCGGGAGCGGCTCGACAGGCTGGAGGTCCTCGCCCGGGAGCTGGGCGAGGAGGCGGACCGGCTACGGGCCGTGGTGGCGGCGCTGCCGCCGCCGACGTACGCGTCGCTCGGACCGCGGGCCCAGGCGCTGCTGGCCGAGGTGGAGTCCGAGGGCGAGGCGGTGCGGGACGCCGGGGAGAGCGACGCGGCCCGGCTGCGGGAGGACGCGGAGGCGGCCGCCCGGACACTGCGCGCGGAGGCGGGAGCCGAGGCGGCCCGGGTGCGCGCCGCCGGTGTGGAGGCGGCCGACGCGGTGCTGGTCCGGGCCGGTACCGAGGCGGACGGACTGCGGGACGCGGCCCGCGCGGAGGCGGCCGGACGCCGGGAGGAGGCGGCGGCGCGGCTGCGCGAGGTCACCGAGCACTGCCAGGCCCTGCTGGGCGGCCAGGACCGGGAGCACCGGCAGCGGCGGGAGGCGGCGGAGGCCGCGCTGGCCGCCGAGGCGGCCGAGGTGGATGCCCGAGTGGCGGAGCTGGAGGAGCGCGGCCGGACCGTGCTGGACGCGGCGCGCCGGGAGCAGACGGAGACCGAGCGGGCCGCCGGTGAGACGGAGGACGCGGCGCGGACGGCCGCGGCGGAGACCGTCGCGCGGGCGCGGGCCGAGGAGGAGCGCGTCGAGGCGGAGACGGCGCGGATCCTGCGCGAGCAGGACGGCGCGGCGGACGACCTCCGCGACCACCTCGCGCAGGTGCGTTCCTCGCTGGCCACCCTCACGGGCCGAGGCCACGCACCGGGCTGACGAGGGGGTTCACCGGGGGCGCGGACCTGCGGCGGTATCCTTCGGGTGACATTCACCCGAAGCCGAAGGGCATACCGTGAGCGCCAACCGCCCGGCAGCCGTCGTCGTTCTCGCAGCGGGTGAGGGCACCCGCATGAAGTCGTCGACGCCGAAGGTTCTGCACGACATCTGCGGGCGGTCGCTCGTGGGCCACGTCGTCGCCTCCGCCAAGGAACTGGACCCCGAGCACCTCGTCGTGGTGGTGGGGCACGCACGTGAGCGGGTCTCCGCACACCTGGCCGACCTGGACGGCGCGGTGCGCACGGCGGTGCAGCACGAGCAGAACGGCACGGGGCACGCGGTGCGGATGGCGCTGGAGGAGCTGACGGCCGAGGGCGTCGCCCTGTCCGGGACCGTGCTCGTCACCTGCGGCGACACGCCGCTCCTCACCGGGGAGACGCTGGCGGAGCTGGCGGCGGCGCACGAGGCCGGGGCGCACGCGGTGACGGTGCTGTCCGCGCGGGTGCCGGACGCCACGGGCTACGGCCGCATCGTGCGCGGCGCGGACGGCGAGGTCACGGGGATCGTCGAGCACAAGGACGCCACCGAGGAGCAGCGGGCGATCCGGGAGATCAACTCCGGTGTGTTCGCCTTCGACGCGGCCCTGCTGACGGAGGCGCTCGGCCGGGTGCGCACCGACAACAGCCAGGGTGAGGAGTATCTCACCGACGTCCTCGGCATCCTGCGGGCCGACGGGCACCGGGTGGGCGCGGCCGTGGCGGCCGACCACCGGGAGATCGTCGGCATCAACAACCGGGTGCAGCTGGCGCAGGCGCGCCGCATGCTCAACGACCGGCTCCTGGAGCGGGCGATGCTCGCGGGCGTGACGGTGGTGGACCCGGCGACGACGTGGGTGGACGTCACGGTGACGTTCGAGCCGGACGCGCTGGTGCACCCGGGGACGCAGTTGCTGGGCACGACGCACCTGGCGGAGGGGTGCGAGGTGGGCCCGCAGGCGCGGCTGACGGACACCTCCGTGGGGCCGGGGGCGACGGTCGGCAACACCGTCGCGGTCGGGGCGCGGATCGGGGCGCAGGCCTCGGTGGGGCCCTACGCCTACCTGCGGCCGGGGACGGAGCTGGGACCGAAGGCGAAGGCCGGCACGTACGTGGAGATGAAGAACGCGCGGATCGGCGAGGGTTCGAAGGTGCCGCACCTGTCCTACGTGGGGGACGCCACGATCGGCGATCACACGAACATCGGGGCGGCCAGTGTCTTCGTGAACTACGACGGCGAGGCCAAGCACCACACGACGATCGGCTCGCACTGCAAGACGGGCTCGGACAACATGTTCGTCGCGCCGGTGACCGTCGGGGACGGCGCCTACACGGCGGCCGGTTCGGTGATCACCAAGGACGTGCCGCCGGGTTCGCTGGCCGTCGCACGGGGGCAGCAGCGCAACATCGAGGGCTGGGTGGCCCGCAAGCGGCCGGGCAGCGCGGCGGCGCAGGCGGCCCGCTCGGCGGCCGAGCCGGCGGACGGCTCCGGCGCCGGTGACGGTGACGGCGGCGCATGACCCCGCCCCCGCAGGACAGGACGTGCAGACTCCGCAGAACCCTCAGGAACACCCGCAGAACGGCCGAAAACGAACGGTCCAGGCCGGGGCGTACCGTGATAGGCGCACCACCACCGCAGCTCAAGGAGACACCGCAGTGACCGGGATCAAGACGACCAGCGAGAAGAAGCTGATGCTCTTCTCCGGCCGCGCGCACCCCAGGCTGGCCGAGGAGGTGGCCAGCGAGCTCGGTGTCGACCTGGTCCCGACGAAGGCCATCGACTTCGCGAACGGCGAGATCTACGTCCGTTTCCAGGAGTCCGTGCGCGGCGCCGACTGCTTCCTGATCCAGAGCCACACGGCTCCGATCAACAAGTGGATCATGGAACAGCTCATCATGATCGACGCGCTGAAGCGGGCCTCCGCCCGCAGCATCTCCGTGGTGATCCCGTTCTACGGCTACGCCCGTCAGGACAAGAAGCACCGCGGCCGCGAGCCGATCTCCGCACGGCTGATGGCCGACCTGCTCCAGGCCGCCGGAGCCGACCGCGTCCTGAGCGTCGACCTCCACGCCGACCAGGTGCAGGGCTACTTCGACGGCCCCGTCGACCACCTCTTCGCGCTGCCCATCCTGACCGACTACATCGGCCGCCGGGTGGACCGCGACAAGCTCACGGTCGTCTCCCCCGACGCCGGGCGGGTCCGCGTCGCCGACCGCTGGGCCGACCGGCTCGGCGCGCCGCTGGCCATCGTGCACAAGCGGCGCGACCCGGACGTCGCCAACCAGGTCACCGTGCACGAGGTCGTCGGTGACGTGAAGGGCCGCGTCTGCGTCCTCGTCGACGACATGGTCGACACCGGCGGCACGATCTGCGCGGCGGCCGACGCGCTGTACGCGAACGGCGCCGAGGACGTCATCGTCACCGCGACGCACGGCATCCTCTCCCACCCCGCGCCGGACCGGCTGAAGAACTCCAAGGTGAGCGAGTTCGTGTTCACGAACACGCTGCCCACCCCGGAGGAGCTGGAGATGGACAAGATCACCGTGCTCTCGATGGCCCCGACCATCGCCCGTGCGGTGCGCGAGGTCTTCGAGGACGGCTCCGTCACGAGCCTCTTCGAGGAGCAGAGCTGACCGATTCACGGTGCGGCCTCCCCGCCGGGTACCATCACCTGGTTGCTCGGCGAGGGAGGCCGCACCACGGGTGCGGCGGTCCGTAATCGACGCGCTCTTCGTAGCAGGCCGTTCGTGTGGCCGGGTGACGTGTACAGGTTCACCCCGAAACGAGGAGCGAGTGTCATGGCCGACGTCAAGATTTCCGCGAAGATCCGCAGCGAGTTCGGCAAGGGCGCGTCCCGCCGGCTGCGCGCCCAGGAGCTGGTCCCCGGCGTCATCTACGGCCACGGCGCCGACCCGGTGCACGTCACGCTGCCCGGCTACGACCTGATGATGGCCCTGAAGAACTCGAACGTCCTGATCCACCTGGACGTCGAGGGCAAGAAGGAACTGGTCATCCCCAAGGCCGTGCAGCGCGAGGCCATCCGCGGCTTCCTCGTCCACATCGACCTCCTCACCGTGAAGAAGGGTGAGACGGTCTCCGTCGAGATCCCCGTGCACACCGAGGGCGACCTGGCCCCGGGCCAGCTCATCCTGGAGCACTCGCTGAACGCCCTGCCCGTCGAGGCCGAGGCGACGCACATCCCCGAGTCGGTCACCGTCTCCATCGAGGGCCTGAACGCCGGTGACAGCGTCCTCGCCAAGGACGTGAAGCTCCCCAAGGGCGTCACCCTGGACGTCGAGGGCGACACCACCGTCCTCCAGGTCCTGGCCGCCCAGGCCGAGGAGCCCACCGAGGGCGAGGGCGCCGAGGGCGAGTCGGCGGCGTGACCCGCCGGGCCGGGCGTGCGGCCGACGCGCCGCCGCCCGGCCCGTGGCCGTTCCGCCCCGGTGCCCCCGCCCGGGCCCGTCACCGCAGCCGACCGCAGCCGCAGGGAGCAGCAGGCACGACATGAGCGAGACCACCACCGGCCCCTGGCTCGTCGCCGGCCTCGGCAACCCCGGCCCCGGCTACGCGGGCAACCGGCACAACGTCGGCTTCATGGTCGCCGACCTGCTCGCCGGGCGCATGGGCGCGGCGTTCAAGGCCCACCGCACGCGCGCCCAGGTCGTCGAGGGCCGCATCGGGCCGCCGGGCCCCGGCAGTCGACGCGTCGTCGTGGCCAAGCCGATGACGTACATGAACCTTTCGGGCGGGCCCGTCACCGGGCTGGCCGACTTCTACAAGGTGCCCGTCGAGCGGATCATCGCCGTCCACGACGAGCTGGACATCGACTTCGGGGCGCTGCGGGTGAAGCTGGGCGGCGGGGACAACGGCCACAACGGGCTGAAGTCGATCACCAAGTCGCTCGGCTCCGGCTACCACCGCGTCCGCTTCGGCGTCGGCCGTCCGCCGGGCCGCATGCCGGTGGCCGACTTCGTCCTCAAGGACTTCGGCTCCACCGAGCGCAAGGAGCTGGACTACTTCGTGGACCGCGCGGCCGACGCCGTCGAGTGCCTGGTCCTCGACGGGCTGGCCCGCGCCCAGAACACGTACAACACCTAGGGGACGACGCACGGGGGGCCGCCACAGCATGGCACGGGGGAAGCAGCGGACACCGCGCAAGCAGTCGGTGATCATCAGGGAGCTGCTGCTGGCCTGCCTGTTCATCGTCGTCTGCGTGCCGTTCACCATCGGCTTCGGCCAGATGCTGGGCGCCACTGCCGGAAAGGCGCTGGACTACTACCGGGCGGGCCAGGGCGAGCACGGGGTGCCGGGCTCGGCGGAGGTGACCCGCACCGAGGTCAGGAGCGGCAACAAGAGCAGCTACACCCACTGCTTCGGGACGTTCACGCCGGACGACGGCGGTTTCGCCCGGACGGGTCTGCGCATCCACGCCGCCGACTGCACCCGGGCGGACCTGGACGACGTCCGGCTGGTGGCCGGGGACACCAGCGGCCGGATCGCCGTGGACGACCCCGACGTGATCATCGCCCGGGGCGCCGCCCCCTGGCTCACCGAGGCGGCGTCGGCGCTCATACCGCTGGCGCTGACGCTCGTCTGCGGCGCGCTCTCCCTCGGGGCGCCGTTCGTCGTCTACGGGCTGGTGCTGGAGGCGCTGCGCGATCCCCGGGCGGACGAGTGAGGGCCACCCGCCCCCGACGGGTCACGCCTTGCGGTGGCCGATGAGGCGGGGGTTCTGCTCCAGGCCGTCCAGGCCGTGCCAGGCGAGGTTCACCAGGTGCGCGGCCACCTCGGCCTTCTTGGGCTTGCGGGCGTTCAGCCACCACTGGCCGGTCAGGGCCACCATGCCGACGAGGGCCTGCGCGTAGAGCGGGGCGAGCTTCTCGTCGAAGCCGCGCCCCGTGAACTCCCGACCGAGGATGTCCTCCACCTGGGTGGCGATGTCGCTGATCAGCGAGGCGAAGGTGCCGGTGGTGGAGGCGACGGGCGAGTCGCGCACGAGGATGCGGAACCCGTCGGTGTAGGTGTCGATGTAGTCCAGCAGGGCGAAGGCCGCCTGTTCCAGCAGCTCGCGGGGGTGCCCGCCGGTGAGGGCGCTGGTCACCATGTCGAGGAGCTGGCGCATCTCGCGGTCGACGACGACCGCGTACAGGCCCTCCTTGCCGCCGAAGTGCTCGTAGACCACCGGCTTGGAGACGCCGGCCTTGGCCGCGATCTCCTCCACGGACGTGCCCTCGAACCCCCGTTCGGCGAAGAGCCTGCGCCCGATGTCGAGGAGTTGCTCCCGGCGCTCCTTCCCGGTCATGCGTCGTCGTGCACGCCGGGAGGGAGCGTCGGGCAGGTGCTGGGAGATGCGGTCATCGGTCGCCACAGCGACCATCATGCCGCGTCGGCGTGGCTCCGCTCGCGGCGGGAGGCCCGGGGGTCCTCCGAGCGCTTCGCGGCCAGGCGGCTCTCCTGCGGCCAGCGGACGTCGTAGGCCCAGCCGAGCTTCTCGAACCACCGGATGATGCGGGCGCTGGAGTCGATCTGGCCGCGCTGCACACCGTGCCGGGCGCTGGTCGGGTCGGCGTGGTGCAGGTTGTGCCACGACTCGCCGCAGGACAGGACGGCCAGCCACCAGACGTTGCCCGAGCGGTCGCGCGACGTGAACGGGCGCTTGCCCACGGCGTGGCAGATGGAGTTGATGGACCAGGTGACGTGGTGCAGCAGCGCCACGCGGACCAGGGAGCCCCAGAAGAACGCGGTCAGCGCGCCCTGCCAGGACCAGGTGACCAGGCCGCCGACGAGCGCGGGCAGCAGGAGCGAGACGGTCGTCCACAGGACGAACTGGCGGGAGACGGCACGCAGCGCCGGGTCCTTGATCAGGTCGGGCGCGTACTTCTGCTGCGAGGTCTGCTCGGTGTCGAACATCCAGCCGATGTGGGCCCACCACAGGCCCTTCATCAGGGCGGGCACGGTCTCGCCGTAGCGCCACGGGGAGTGCGGGTCTCCCTCGGCGTCGGAGAACTTGTGGTGCTTGCGGTGGTCGGCGACCCAGCGGACCAGCGGGCCCTCCACGGCCATGGACCCGGCGACGGCGAGCGCGATGCGCAGCGGCCGCTTCGCCTTGAAGGAGCCGTGGGTGAAGTAGCGGTGGAAGCCGATGGTGATGCCGTGGCAGCCCAGGAAGTACATGAAGACCATCAGGCCCAGGTCCAGCCAGCTGACACCCCACCCCCAGGTGAGGGGGACGGCGGCGACGAGGGCCAGGAACGGCACGGCGATGAAGAGCAGCAGCGTGATCTGCTCCACGGTGCGGCGCTCGTCACCCCCGAGGGTGCCCAGGGGGGCCGGCTGATCGTTGGCGGGTGTACGGGGAGCTGGGGCGGTGCTGTCGACGGCGCCGTCGATCAGTTCTGGTGTCGTCGTCATCTACGTCCTTGTTCGACGGGGGCGGCCCGGCCCTACCTACGGAACCGTAACCTACGGTTTCGTAAGTATGGCAGCACTTGGCCTCTCGGTCACAGGAGCGGGCAGGGGTGCGGTTGCGCAGCGGCGCGCGAAGGAGTGAGCGCCCGGTGCGTGGACGGCCCCGACCCGGGGTAGGGGCTCCTCCTATCCTTAGGGCGTCGGACAGCGCGGTCCGTGACCTGCCAAGAGCGAGAATGTCCTGAACAACAGGTGTGCCCGCGCGACCGGCGACGCAACCGCAGCAGCCGTGAGCCGGGGCACCGCAGTGCCGCCAAGAGCTGCCGAAGAGCTGCAAGGAGCCGCCCCTCATGAGCAGTGCCGACACCCGTCCGGAGGCCGTGGAGTCCCCGGAGGGCACCAGCGCCCTGCGCGCCGACATCCGCCGTCTGGGCGATCTGCTGGGTGAGACCATCGTCCGGCAGGAAGGCCCGGAGCTGCTGGATCTGGTCGAACGCGTCCGGGCGCTGACGCGCAGCGACGGCGAGGCCGCCGCCGCGCTCCTGGGTGAGACCGACCCGCAGACCGCCGCGAAGCTGGTGCGGGCCTTTTCCATCTACTTCCACCTGGCGAACGTCACCGAACAGGTGCACCGGGGGCGCGAGATGCGCGCGGCCCGCTCCGCCGACGGGGGCCGGCTGTCCCGCACGGCCGACCTGCTGAAGGACGCCGACCCGGCGCACCTCCAGGAGACGGCCGCCCACCTCGGGGTGCGTCCGGTCTTCACGGCGCACCCCACCGAGGCGGCGCGGCGCTCGGTGCTGACGAAGCTGCGCAAGGTGGCCGAACTGCTGGAGGTCACCGACTCCGCCGAGCGCCGCCGCACCGATCTGCGGCTGGCGGAGAACATCGACCTGATCTGGCAGACGGACGAGCTGCGGGTGGCCCGCCCCGAGCCGACCGACGAGGCGCGCAACGCCGTCTACTACCTGGACGAGCTGCACAGCGGCGCGGTCGGGGACGTGCTGGAGGACCTGGCGGCGGAGCTGGAGCGGGCCGGGGCGCCGCTGCCCGCCGGTTCGCGACCGCTGACCTTCGGCACCTGGATCGGCGGCGACCGCGACGGCAACCCGAACGTCACGCCGCAGGTGACGTGGGACGTGCTGATGCTCCAGCACGAGCACGGTATCGAGCAGGCGCTGGCGCACGTCGACGAGCTGCGCGGGGCGCTGTCCAGCTCCATCCGCAACTGCGGGGCCACGCAGGAGATGCTGGACTCCCTCAGCGACGACCTGGAGCGGCTGCCGGAGATCAGCCCGCGCTACAAGCGCCTGAACGCCGAGGAGCCCTACCGGCTGAAGGTCACCTGCGTGCGGCAGAAGCTGCTGAACACCCGGGACCGCCTGGCCGAGGACAAGCCACACGTCCCGGGCCGGGACTACCTGGGCACCGGCGAGCTGCTGGCCGACCTGGAGCTCGTGCAGTCCTCGCTGCGGCAGCACCGCGGGCAGCTCGTCGCGGACGGCCGGCTGGAGCGGGCGCTGCGCACGCTGGCCGCCTTCGGCCTCCAGCTCGCCACCCTGGACGTCCGCGAGCACGCCGACGCCCACCACCACGCCCTGGGCCAGCTCTTCGACCGGCTGGGCGAGGAGTCGTGGCGGTACGAGGACATGCCGCGCGACTACCGGCTGCGGCTGCTGGCCAAGGAGCTGCGCTCGCGCCGGCCGCTGGCTCCGACCCCGGCGCCGCTGGACGAGGCGGGCGCCAAGACGCTCGGCGTCTTCTCGACGATGCGCCGCGCGCTGGACACCTTCGGTCCGGAGGTCATCGAGTCCTACATCATCTCGATGTGCCAGGGCGCCGACGACGTGTTCGCCGCCGCCATCCTGGCCCGCGAGGCGGGGCTGATCGACCTGCACGGCGGCTGGGCCCGCATCGGGATCGTGCCGCTGCTGGAGACGACCGACGAGCTGAGGATCGCGGACGAGCTGCTCGACGCGATGCTCTCCGACCCCTCCTACCGCAAGCTGGTCGCGCTGCGCGGCGACCTCCAGGAGGTCATGCTCGGCTACTCGGACTCCTCGAAGTTCGGCGGCATCACCACCTCGCAGTGGGAGATCCACCGGGCGCAGCGGCGGCTGCGGGACGTCGCGCACCGGCACGGGGTGCGGCTGCGGCTGTTCCACGGCCGGGGCGGCACGGTCGGCCGGGGTGGCGGTCCGACGCACGACGCGATCCTCGCCCAGCCGTACGGCACGCTGGAGGGCGAGATCAAGGTGACGGAGCAGGGCGAGGTGATCTCCGACAAGTACCTGGTGCCCTCGCTCGCGCGGGAGAACCTGGAGCTGACGGTCGCCGCCACGCTCCAGGCCTCGGCCCTGCACACGGCGCCGCGCCAGTCGGACGAGGCGCTGGCCCGCTGGGACGCCGCGATGGAGACCGTCTCGGAGGCCGCGCACGGCGCCTACCGCAGGCTGGTGGAGGACCCGGACCTGCCGGCGTACTTCTTCGCCTCCACCCCGGTCGACCAGCTCGCCGACCTGCACCTGGGCTCGCGTCCGTCCCGGCGGCCCGACTCCGGCGCGGGCCTGGACGGGCTGCGGGCGATTCCCTGGGTGTTCGGGTGGACGCAGTCGCGGCAGATCGTGCCGGGCTGGTTCGGCGTCGGCACCGGTCTGAAGGCCGCGCGCGAGGCCGGGCTGGGCGACGTCCTGGCCGAGGCGCACGAGCGCTGGCACTTCTTCCGCAACTTCCTGTCGAACGTCGAGATGACGCTCGCCAAGACGGACCTGCGCATCGCCCGGCACTACGTGGAGACGCTGGTCCCGACCGAGCTGCGGCACGTGTTCGACACCATCGAGGCGGAGCACGCCCTCACGGTCGCCGAGGTGCTGCGCGTCACCGGTGAGCGGGAACTGCTGGAGGCGAGCCCCGTGCTGCGGCAGACGCTCAAGATCCGGGACGCCTACCTGGACCCGATCTCGTACCTCCAGGTCGCGCTGCTGCACCGGCAGCGGCAGGCCGCCGAGCGGGAGGAGCCGCAGGACCAGGTGGTCTCGCGGGCGTTGCTGCTGACGGTCAACGGCGTCGCGGCCGGCCTGCGCAACACCGGCTGACCCCGGCCTCACCCGGTCCGGCCGGGCGGTCGCGACCCCTTCGGGGCACCGCGGTCGCCCGGCCGGCGCCGTTTCCGGCCGGGCGGTTCAGTCGGCGGGTCTGCGGGCGACGGCGAAGACGCGGCGGAACGGGAAGACCGTGCCGTGCGGTCCCTCGGGGTAGGCGGCGCGGAGCAGGTCGCGGTACTCGGCGACGAACGCCGCGGCGGCGTCCGGATCGTCGGCGAGCGTGGTGAGCACCGGCCGCAGGGCCGTGCCGCGCGTCCAGTTCAGCACCGCGTCGGGGCCCTGGAGGAGCTGGACGTAGGTGGTCTCCCACACGTCGGCCACGCAGCCGAGGTCGGTGAGCCGCTGGAGGTACTCCCGCGGCTGGAGGATGTGGACGTACCGGCGGCCCTGGGCCCCGAGTCTGTCACGCCAGCGGGGGGCTTCGCAGAGTTCGCCGAGCAGGGCGTGGCTGGGGGAGGTGAAGTTGGCCGGGACCTGGAGGGCGAGGACGCCGCCGGGCGGGAGTGCCTCCAGCCAGGTCTTGAAGCGTTCCGCATGGCCCTCGACCCACTGGAGTGCGGCGTTGGAGACGATGAGGTCGTAGGTCTCCTGGGGTTCCCAGTCCGCGATGTCGCCGGTCGCGAAGTCGAGCCGGCCGCCGCCGGGGGTGGGGCCCGCGTGGGCGCGGGCGGCGGCCAGCATGTGCGGTGAGCTGTCGTAGCCGGTGATGTGGGCGCCGGGCCACCGGTCGGCGAGGAGCGCCGTGACGTTGCCGGGGCCGCACCCGAGGTCGGCGATGCGCGGCGGGCGTCCGGCGGCGGGGAGCTCGGGTATGCGGTCCAGCAGGTCGAGGAACGGGCGGGTTCGGTGGTCGGCGTGGTGGAGGTAGGTCTGGGGGTCCCAGGTCGGTGCGGACGACATGTGCGGTGCCTCCTTGCGTGCGTGGACCTGCCGTGCCTGACAGGCGGTCCCGGCGTTCGGAGCCTTCCACTCCGTAAGGGCCGTCATCCCTCCAATGTGTCTCGACATCAAGAAACTTTATGGCGACACAACTACTACACTGACGGCATGGAGGACGAGGTCGACCGACTGGTCGCAGCATGGCGCCGCGAACGCCCCGATCTCGACGTGGAACCCCTGGAGGTGCTCAGCCGGGTCAGCCGGCTGGCCCGGCACCTCGACCGGGCCCGCCGGATCGCGTTCGCGGAGCACGCCCTGGAGCCCTGGGAGTTCGACGTGCTCACCTCGCTGAGGCGCGCCGGAGCCCCGTACCAGCTCTCCCCCGGGCAGCTCCTGACCCAGACGCTCGTGACCTCCGGCACGATGACGAACCGGATCGACCGGCTGGCCAAGAAGGGCCTCGTCGAACGGCTCCCGGACCCGAGCGACCGGCGCGGGGTGCTCGTACGGCTGACGGACGAGGGCCGCGACCGCGCCGACCAGGCGCTGGCCGGGCTGCTCGCCCAGGAGCGGGCCATCCTCGTCGAGCTGTCCGCCGCGCAGCGCGCCGACCTCGCCGGTCTGCTCCGGCTGCTGACCGCTCCCTTCGACAACGTCCCCGCCGGCCTCTGACGCCGTCCGGCGGGCGACGCCGTCCGGCGGGCGCTCGTCAGGGCAGCGGGTCCGGCGGGGTCAGCCCGGCCCGGCGGGCCAGCGCGACGGCGGCCAGCGTCGAGTGCACGCCGAGCTTGCCGAGGACGTTCTGCATGTGGGTCCGCACCGTGTGGGGGGACAGGAACAGCCGCTCGGCGACCGCGTTCCGCCCCAGCCCCGCGACCATGCAGCGCAGCACCTCCAACTCGCGCGGGGTCAGCGACGCCAGCAGCCGTTCCCCCTCGCTGCGGTGCCGGGCCCCGGCCGTCAGCTCCCGCAGGACGGCCGTGAGCAGCACCGGCGGCACGTGCGTCTCCTCCCGCAGGACCCCGCGCACGACGCGCAGGAGCCGGGAGAGGGAGGTGCCCCTGGCCACCCAGCCGCACGCGCCGGCCCGCAGCGCGGCGGCGGCGTGCCGGGGGTCGTCCCGGGCGGCCAGGACCACGGGGCGCACCCCCGGATGGGCCTCGCGGACCGCCGTCAGGAGTCTCGCCTCCGGCGCCTCCTCGCTCCCCTCCCGCCCCACCCCGACGAGCTCCGCGTCGACCAGGAGCACGTCGAACGGACGCCCGGCCCCCGCCGAGCGCTCCAGGTGGCGCAGGGCCGCCGGCCCACTGCCCACGGCGGTCGGCTCCAGGTCCGGCTCGGCCGCCAGCGCGGCCACCATCGACTCGGCGAACACCCGGTGCCCGTCGGCCACCAGCACCCGTATCCGTCGCAACGCCCACCCCCAGCACGGTGCGGACCAGGGTACGGACGGTGCCCGGCGGCGGAAGCCCCGGCGCGCAAAGTGGCCGAACTCCTCCGTCGGCCGCCGAGCGGCCCTCCACCGGGCCACGAGCGGACCGTACAGTCGGCCGCATGTACACCTTCGACACGACGGTCAGCGACGCCCGGCGGAGTCTGCTCGTCGCGCGGCTGCGGGAGACGAACACCAGCGGCTCCCCCGTCCTGGCCGCCCTGCGCGGCACGGTCCACGACACCGAGGTGCCGCTCGACGTCACCGCCCTCGACCCGGCGGGCGGCGAGGAGTTCGCCGGGGGCCTCGTCGGCCACGTCTGGGCCCGCTGGCTGCACATCGACTACCTGTGGGTGGCCGAGCGGCACCGGGGCACGGGGCTCGGCGGCGAACTCGTCGGCCGGGCCGAGCGGCTGGCGCGGGACGAGCACGGCTGCCGCTTCTCCCGCGTCGAGACGTGGGACTTCCAGGCGCCGGAGTTCTACCGGAAGGTCGGGTACACCCTCGTCTCCGAGCTGCCCGACTACCCGCCGGGCGTCACGGACCACCTGTTCACCAAGTCCCTCAGCTGAGCAGTCCCGTGCGGGCGGCGAGCGCGGCGGCCTCCAGCCGGGAGCCGACCTCCAGCTTCGCCAGCACGCGCTGCACGTGCGTGCGTGCCGTGCTGGTCGCGATGCCCAGCCGCGCGGCGATGGCCCGGGTGTCCTCGCCCTCCGCGACCCGCGTCAGCACCTCCACCTCCCGGGGGGTCAGCAGCGCCCGCAGCCGCTCGGCCTCGTCGCCCGGACGGGGCGCCGGGTCCAGCAGCTCGGCGAAGGCCAGCCGCAGCAGCTCCGGCGTGACGGCCGCCTCCCCCACCCGCACCCGCACCAGGGCCCGTTCGACGCAGGCCACCCGCCCGTCGCTGGGCACGTAACCGCACGCACCGGCGGCGAAGGCGGCGGCCACCCCGCGCGGGCTCGGCACCGGGCCCAGGACGAGGACGGCCGTCCGCTCCAGCCGCGCCCTGATGCGCGCGACCGGGGCGAGCACGCCCGGCTCCTCGGGCACCGCCGTCCCCCACAGGCACACCTCGGGCCGCCTGCGGACGACGAACTCCACGGCGTCCTGGCCCGGGGTGAAGGCGGCCAGGACGCGGTGACCGCGCAGCCTGAGGGCGGAGGCCAGCGCCTCGGCCTGCAACCGGTGGTCGTCCACGACCACGACCCGCACACCCATCCGCCCGCCCCTTCGCCGTCTGCCGCCCCCGCACCACGCCGTCCGGCCCCGCCCCGGTAACCGCGCAAGCTACCGCGTCACGTGCCCGCTGTGCAGTCCCCCTCGGACACGGCGGCGGGCCGCACGCGGCCTTGCGCGTGCGGCCCGCCGTGGACCGTCCTTCGAGACCGTGCGGTCCCGTCGTACTCCCTAACGCACCGCCATGATGAGCGCGTTGTTGAGCGAGGTGTCCGTGTACAGCTGCGTGGTGACGAACAGCAGCGTGCCGCCCGCCCACATCGGACGGGTGTTGCTGCCCGTGGTCATCTTGCGCAGCGCCTCGTCCTTGTCCGTGGGCAGCTCCAGGAACGGCTCGGCCTCGCCCGTCCCCGGGTCGAGGAGCTGCGCGTTCGCGGGCACCTCGTAGCCGCCGTCGGCGAAGGCGAGGAGCTTGCCGTCGTGCATCGCGACCGGCGAGATGCCGCCGGCCTGGCCCAGCTCGAAGACCTGCTTCTGTCGGCCGGACTTCAGGTCGTAGGAGACGATCTCGTTGGTCTGGCCGTCCCCGCCCTGGTGGAGTTTCGTCTCCAGGTAGATGACGTTCTCCTCCGGGTCGACGACCACGTTGCGGACGTCCGTCAGCTTGATGCCGTCGGTCCGGAACTGGAAGCGGTCCTCGTCGACGCTGATCTTCTCCTGGAGCTCGAGCTCCTGCGAGAGGACCATGATGTCGGTGACGGCGATGCTGCTGGAGCCGCCCGCGTTCACGCCGATGACGAGCGGGTTCGTGGAGAAGACGCGCTGCACCTCGACGCCCTTGGGCGCCACCCACTCGTCCTTCTTCTCGCCCTTGGCGCTCAGCGTCTGGAGCTTCACCTCGTCGCCGAAGCCGCACTCGATCATCGTGATGAACTGCTCGCCGCCCACGTAGGCGCGGTCGCGGCACTCGGTGTAGTCGTCGGTCGGCTTCCACAGGAGCTTGCCGCTGTCGAGGTCGTACGCCGCCGAGCCGCCGATCCACGCCACGCCCGCCGTGTCACCGCTCACCGCCGCCTGCGGGAAGCTGACGTCGGCCATGCTCTCGCCCTCGGGGGCCGGCAGGTCCTCGCGCCACAGCTCCTTGCCGGCCGCCAGGTCGATGCCCATGACCTTCTCGCACTTGCGGCCCCACAGGATCATCGTCCGGTCGCCGGACGCCGTCGGCGCGGCGGCGCACTCCTCGCCCCGGACGGCCTTGATCTCCCAGGCCTTCTCCCCGGACTCGAGGTCGTAGGCCCGGACGGCGTCGTGCTCGTACTTGACGACGTTGTCCCCGACGAACCAGACGCCGGGCACCTCCATGATGATCTCGGCGTTGAAGGACGTGGGCGCCTCGACCTGCCAGGCCAGCTCGCCCTCGCCGTCCTGCGGGCCGGTCGGGCCGGACTTGTCGCCGTCCTTGCCGTCCTTGCCGTCCTGCTCCTTCCCGCCGTCGCCCTCGCCGCCCTGGCTGTTGCCCTTGTCGTCGCCCTTGGCCTCCGGCTCCCCGTCGCCCCCGGTGAAGAGGAAGATCCCGCCGACGGCGATCACGGCCACCGCCACCACGGCGGCGACGATGATCATGATCTTCTTGTTGAACCCGCCACCGCCCGACTGCGGCACGCCCGGCATCGGGTAGGTGGGCTGCTGACCGTAGGGGCCGGGCTGCCCGTACGGGCCGGGCTGCTGGCCGTAGGGACCGGGCTGGCCGTAGGGCCCCGGCGCTCCGGGCGCCGCCGGGTAGCCGTAGGGCTGCGACGGCGGCGGCGTCCCCGGGTAGCCGTAACCGGGGGGCGGCGTGGGCGGCTGGCCGGGCGCCTGGGGGTAGCCGTAACCGGCCGGTGCCTGGCCGGGCGCGGGCGGGGTCTGCGGCGCCTGGTTCGTCTGTTCGGCCTGCTCCGGCTGCTCCGGCTGCTCCGGCGACTTCCGCAACGACGGTGCGTCGGCGGGCGCTTCACCGGCCCCCTGCTCCTGCGATGACCCGGAGGCGGACCCGGAGGCGGACTCGGTGGGCTCGGGGGGCGGCCCGAAGCCGCCGGACGCCTGCCCCTCCGGCGGCGTGTCCTGCGGTTCGCCGGGTGGCTGGTTCGGCGGCTGGCTGGGTGGGGGCGGCTGCGACATGGCGATCCTTCTGCGCATGCGGACCGATTGCCCTGCCCCTCATTCCCCCGTAGGGACGAGCGAATCGGACATATGGCCCGCCGATTTTCGGCCTTGCTGGGTTGTTGAGCGAAGCCCTTTGTACCACCGGACACATGAGCGACCGCGGGCGGTTCCCACGCGTCCGCCCAGCCGGTACCGAGCCGGGACCCGTCCGTGACCGGTGCGCACCACGCGGGCCCGCCGCGTCACTGCTCCTCGGCCAGCTCCAGCCAGCGCAGCTCCAGGTCGTCCTTCTGCTCGGTGAGCTCCCGCAGCTCCGCGTCGAGCCGGGCGACCTTCTCGAAGTCGGTTGCGTGCTCGGCCATCTGCGCGTGCAGCGTGCCCTGCCGGTCACCGATCTTGTCCAGCTGCCGCTCGATGCGCTGGAGCTCCTTCTGCGCCGCGCGCGAGACGGCGGCCGGCTTCCCGGCCGCCGGGGCGGACGCGGGACGGGCCGCCGGCGCGGACGCCGCGCTCTCCACGGCCCGCGCGCGCCGCTCCAGGTACTCGTCGATGCCGCGCGGCAGCATCCGCAGCGTCCGGTCGCCGAGCAGGGCGAACACCCGGTCCGTCGTGCGCTCCAGGAAGTAGCGGTCGTGGCTGATGACGACGAGGGAGCCGGGCCAGCCGTCGAGCAGGTCCTCCAGCTGGGTCAGGGTCTCGATGTCCAGGTCATTGGTCGGCTCGTCGAGGAAGAGCACGTTCGGTTCGTCCATCAGCAGCCGCAGGATCTGCAACCGGCGCCGTTCGCCGCCGGACAGGTCGCCCACCGGCGTCCACTGCTTCTCCTTCGCGAAGCCGAACCGCTCGCACAGCTGGGAGGCCGTCATCTCCCGGCCCTTGCCGAGGTCCACGCGGGAGCGCACCTGCTCGACGGCCTCCAGGACCCGCCAGGTGGGGTCGAGTTCGGCGACCTCCTGGGACAGGTAGGCGAGCCGCACCGTCCGGCCGACGGTGATGTGCCCGGCGGCGGGCTGCTCCTCGCCCTCGCTCCGCGCCGCCGAGGCCAGCGCCCGCAGCAGCGAGGTCTTGCCCGCGCCGTTGACGCCGACGAGACCGACGCGGTCGCCGGGCCCGAGCTGCCACGTCACCCGCTCCAGCAGCACCCGCGGCCCGGCCTCGACCGTGACGCCCTCCAGGTCGAACACCGTCTTGCCCAGGCGGGAGTTGGCGAACTTCATCAGCTCCGCGCCGTCCCGCACCGGCGGTTCGTTCTCGATCAGCGCGTTGGCGGCCTCGACCCGGAAGCGCGGCTTGCTGGTCCGCGCCGGCGCGCCGCGCCGCAGCCACGCCAGCTCCTTGCGGACCAGGTTCTGCCGCTTGGCCTCCTCGGTGGCCGCGATGCGCTCCCGCTCGGCGCGGGCGAACACGTAGTCGCTGTAGCCGCCCTCGTACTCGTGCACCACACCGCCCTGCACGTCCCACATGCGGGTGCACACCTGGTCCAGGAACCAGCGGTCGTGCGTCACGCAGACCAGGGCCGAGCGGCGGGCGCGCAGGTGCGCGGCGAGCCAGGAGATGCCCTCCACGTCGAGGTGGTTGGTCGGCTCGTCGAGCACGATCAGGTCCTGCTCGGCGATGAGCAGCTTGGCCAGCGCGATGCGGCGGCGCTCCCCGCCGGAGAGCGGTCCGATGACGGTGTCCATGCCCTGCGCGAAACCGGGCAGCTCCAGGCCGCCGAACAGGCCCGTCAGCACGTCCCGCACGCGGGCGTTCCCGGCCCACTCGTGGTCGGCGAGGTCGCCGACGACCTCCTGGCGGACGGTCGCGGCCGGGTCGAGCGAGTCGTGCTGCGTCAGCACGCCGAGCCGCAGCCCGCCCTGGTGGGTGATCCGGCCGTCGTCGGGCCGCTCCAGCTTGGCGAGGATGCGCACGAGGGTCGTCTTGCCGTCGCCGTTGCGCCCGACCACCCCGATCCGGTCCCCCTCGCTGACGCCGAGGGAGACGCCGTCGAGCAGGGTGCGCAGTGTGTACGCCTTGCTGACGGCTTCGAGGTTGACCAGGTTGACGGCCATGCGGTGGGGCTCCTTGCGACGATCCGGCTCCCCGCCAGCGTAGTCGCCCCGCGCCGCCGCCCCGCCGCCCCTCCGTCCCGGCTCCGCCCGCCGGGGCGGCTGCCGCCGCGCCCGGACGGGCGGGCGCCGCCGCCGTGGACGGCGCTCAGCCGCCCCGGCCGGTGTTGAGCCGGGCGGCCTGACGCGTCAGGTGATCGCGCTCGGCCAGGTCCGACGCCTTCCCGGCCGCCTCCGCGTACAGCACCGCCGCCCGCTCCAGGTCCCCGGCGCGCTCGTGGAGGTAGGCCGCCACGGCGGTGTGCCGGGGCAGGGAGGCGTCCAGCCGCGCGAGGGCCGCCAGCCCGGCGTGCGGCCCGTCGGCCTCCCCGACGGCCACCGCGCGGTTGAGCCGGGCGACGGGGCTGTCCGTCAGGCGCACCAACTCGTCGTACCACTCGACGATCTGCACCCAGTCGGTCTCCTCGGCGGTGGGCGCGTCGGCGTGGAGCGCCGCGACGGCGGCCTGGGCCTGGAACTCGCCCAGGCGGTCGCGGGCCAGGGCGCCCTGCAGGATCTCGACGCCCTCGGCGACGGCCAGCGTGTCCCACCGGCCGCGGTCCTGCTCGGCGAGCGGCACCAGGGCGCCGTCGGGGGCGGTGCGGGCCTCCCGCCGGGCGTGGTGGAGCAGCATGAGCGCGAGCAGCCCGGCCACTTCGGGATGGTCGATGACGCCCGCGAGCTGCCGGGTGAGCCGGATCGCCTCGGCGGCGAGGTCGACGTCGCCCGAGTAGCCCTCGTTGAAGACCAGGTAGAGGACGCGCAGCACGGTCGTGACGTCGCCGGGGCGGTCGAACCGCACCCCCGAGACGGTGCGTTTGGCCCGGCTGATCCGCTGCGCCATGGTCGCCTCGGGCACCAGGTAGGCGCGGGCGATCTGGCGGGTGGTGAGGCCGCCGACGGCGCGCAGGGTGAGCGCGACGGCGGAGGACGGCGTCAGCGACGGGTGGGCGCACAGGAAGTACAACCGGAGGGTGTCGTCCACGTCGGACGCGGACCCGGGCGCGGGCTCCTCCTCGACGCGGTCCTCGCGCCGTCGGCGGGCGGCGTCCGCACGCGCCGCGTCGAGGAACCGGCGCCAGGCCACGGTGACCAGCCAGCCCCGTGGGTCGCGCGGAGGGTCGGCGGGCCAGACGCGGAGCGCCTCGAGGAGCGCTTCCTGCACGGCGTCCTCGGCCGCCGCGAAGTCGGCTCCGCGGCGGACGAGGATGCCGAGCACGCTCGGCGTGAGGCTCCGGAGCAGGGTCTCGTCCACTCCGGAGGGCACCTCGGACGTCACTCCGTGATCGTGGGCGGGGCGGACAGGAAGGGGCGCAGCTCCAGCCACTCGTGGATCGGCTCGCCGCCCGCGCCGGGCGCGGCCGAGAGTTCCCCGGCCAGCTCGACGGCGCGTTCGTGGCTGTCGACGTCGATCACCATCCAGCCCGCGATGAGGTCCTTGGTCTCGGCGAACGGGCCGTCCGTCACCGGCGGGCGTCCCTCGCCGTCGTAGCGCACCCACGTCCCCTCGGGGGCGAGCGCCTGGCCGTCGACGTACTCCCCGGTCTCCTGGAGCCGCGCCGCGAAGTCGTTCATGTACCGGACGTGCGCCGAGATCTCCTCCGGCGTCCAGCGCTCCATGGGGACGTCGTTGACGGCGGCGGGGGCACCCCGGTAGTGCTTCAGCAGCAGGTACTTGGCCATGGTGCTTCTCCTCGGTCCTGGAGCGGCCCATCGTGGCCGCCTTCACTCCGGGGACGGAGCCAGGCACGGGTTCTCGACATCACGCGCCGGGTTTTTTCCACCCGATCGCGTGGCGGTGCTCAGCCGGCGTTCAGGATCTCCGCGACGACGGGCCCGGCGTTGGTGCCGCCGTGTCCGGAGTTCGGGATCACGGCGGAGACGGCGAGGTCGTCGCTGTAGCCGATGAACCAGGCGTTCGGCTTGTCCTGGCCGTCGACCTCGGCCGAACCGGTCTTGCCGCCCTTGTCGCCGCCCACGGAGGCCATGGCCTCGGCGGCGGTTCCGCTGGTCGCCGTGGTGTTCATGAGCGATCGCAGCTCGGCGGCGAGCGCGGGGCTCATGGCGCGCGGGGCACTGGCCAGGGTGCGGCCGTCCACCGACGGCGGGACGAGGTAGGGCTGCTTGAAGGCGCCCGCCTTCACCGTCGCCGCGACGGAGGCCATGGTCAGCGGGTTCATCCGCACCCCGCCCTGGCCGATCAGCGACGCGGCCATCTGCGCGTCGGCCTGCACGGGGACGGTGCCGTCGAACGTGCCCGTGCCGACCTGCCAGGTGAGGCCGAGGCCGAAGAGGTCACGGGCCTGCTGGGTGAGGTCGTCGTCGGCCAGCTCGGGGGCCTGGCTGATGAAGGCCGTGTTGCAGGAGGCGGCGAAGCTGTCCCGGAACGTGCCGCCCTTGATGTCGAACTTGTCCAGGTTCTGGAACTTCCAGCCGCCGTGGGTGAAGAACTTCGGGCACGGGTGGGCGGCGTCGGCGGAGGCGAGGTCCTTCTCGATGAGCATCGAGGCGCTGACGACCTTCCAGGTCGAGCCGGGCGCGAGGGAGCCGCGGAGGGCCATGTTGAAGTCGCCCGCCGGCGCGTCCGCGACGGCCAGGATCTCGCCGGTGCTGGGCTTGACCGCGACGGCCGCGCCGCTCTTCCTCCCCTCCAGCGCCGCCTGGGCCGCCTTCTGGAGGTCCGCGTCGATGGTGGTCGGGATCCTGCCCGGCTCGCCCTCGGACAACTTCTTGAGGACCTTCTTCTCCTCGCCGTCCTTGTCGACGATCCGCAGGGACACCGGCGCGGTGCCCTCGGAGCGGTCGGCGTAGCGCTTGGAGACGTCGGCGAGCACGGCCTTGAGCTCGGGGAACTCCTCCCCGGTCAGCTCCTCGCCGTCGCGGTCGACGGTGATGACCTCCGGATCGCCCTTGGCGTCGGTGACGATCCGCTCGCCGTCGGCCAGGTCGGGGTGCAGGACCTCCGGCTCCCAGTCGACGACGACCTCGCCGCTGCCGTCGTCCCGCACGACGGTCAGGGCGGAGACGTACTCGACGCTGCCGCTCGTGTCCTCGTGCGTGACCTCGGCGGTGACGCCGAACGGCACCTCCGTGCCCTTCGGGGCGCGCTCGGCGAGCTCCACGCCGGTCACCCCGGCGTCCTCGGCGAACGCCGTGAGGGCCGCCTCCGCCGCGGCCTCCTCGTCGGTGAGGGCGGCGGCCTTCGCCGCGTCGCCCGACTCCCAGGCGGCGAGGAACTCCTCGGCCGCGGCCCGCACCTCGTCGGCGCTCGGCGGCCCGGTGGGTCGGGGCTCGGACTTCCCGTCCTCGCCAGTGGTCAGGGTGGACTCGCCGCCCCCCGACTCGTCGGCGCCGCCCACCAGCGCGTAGGCACCGAATCCGGCGGCTCCCACGGCCACGGCACAGACGGCGCCGATCACCGCCATCCTCTGACCGTCTCGCATACGTCTTCAGACCCTCCACCCCGCCCCGGCGGCCACCGGGGACCTCCGAGGCACACTAGAGCACCGGTTCGGCCGTTCGGGTGTGAGGCCCCGCGCGCGTCGAGGACGTTGCAGGGCTGTGACACGCACCCGTCAGATCCAGGTGCCGAGCCACATGCGGGCGCGCCACTCCTCCATGGAGAGTTCCTGGCCGGTGTAGAGCGGCCAGAAGTAGACGGAGTCTCCCGTCCCGGCATCCGCAGGGCCTTGACCAGCTAGTTTGCTACTCGGTAGGCGGGTGTTCGTCGCTCTGGGCCGTCTGTGGGCCGTGATCATGGCTTCCGGAGCGCTGAAACAGCCGGTCCACGGCCTTGCGGGTGCGGCCCTCACTGCTCGGCATCAGGTGCGTGTACGTCCGCAGGGTGAACCCCGGGTCGCTGTGTCCGAGGTACTGGCTCAAGGCCCTGATGTTCTCCCCCGCATCCAGCAGCAACGAGGCATAGAAGTGCCTCAGCGCGTGCATGCCGTGCTCTCGCGCACTCGCGTACCTCTCCCCCTCCTGCCGCGCCGGAAGAACGTCGGCAGCGGCAAGAGCGGGCTTCCAGACGTGATCGTTGAAGTGGCTCACCCGCACGTGCTGCCCGCGCGGACCGCTGAACAGGAGCTGACGGGTCACGGAGGGGCCCTCCGGGGTTCGCCACGGGAGAGTCACGTCTATGGGCGGGAACCGCTTGAGGTGGGCGCGGAGCGCGTCGCTGACGGCCCCGGGCAACGGCACGTCGCGCACCTTCCCGCCCTTGGGCGGTGCGAACACGTACTTGCCCCGGATGCGCTTCAACTGGTGCCGCACAGCGATCCAACCGCCCTCATGGTCCAGCTCATCGAGCGACAGCCCGAAGACCTCACCCTGCCGCAGTCCGCATCCGGCACCGACGGTCACGGCCGCCTGGAAGCACTCGGGCAACGCGTGCCGGACGGCCCCCACCTGGTCGAGCGTCCACGGGACGACCGGTGCCGGGTTCTCCCTGGGCAACTTGACAGAACGTGCCTTGCAGGGGTTCTTGCTCAGAACTCCGTCGTCCACGGCCGCGCTCAGCACAGCGGAGACGGTCCCCACGATGATCCGCCGGTGCGACGCCGCCGGAACGGTCGTCTCCAAGGCTGCGATCCAGTCCCGAACGTGGCTGGGCTGAAAGGAGCCAAGGGGACGGCTCCCGAGGTGCGGGAAGGCGTGCAGCCTGAGACGGCGCTCTGCGGCTTCCCGGCTGTTCACCTCACCCGCGTGCGAAGCAACCCAGCGTTCGGCGTACTGCTGGAACGTCGTCCGGCTGCTCTTGGGGTCGGTGTACTGGCCCCTGCTCATGTCGGCTTCAACGACGCTGAGCCAGTCCTCAGCCTTGCGCTTCTGTCGGTCGGGGAAGCTCTTGGACTTCTCGGTGCCATCGGGGCCGATGTAGCGGGCACGGTAGCGCATGCCAGCGCCGTGCCGGTCGGTCTTGACCCTCCGGGGTCTGCCGTTCGCGTCGTTCTCGGTCTTGTACCAGCGGTCTTGGATGTGTCCGGCCATCGGGGAAGGTCTCCTGTATGGGGTGGCGGGTCGGGGGTGTGGGTGGGTCCGCAGGGGTGTTGGAGGGGAGTTCTGCGGCCGGTCGCGATGAGGTCGAAACTCGATACCTGTGCAGGTCAGGCGGCAGGTGTGCCGATATCTGGGGCGAAACCGGTTTCGGGTCGGGGCGAAACTGCGTGCCGGGCCCGAAACCGGTTCGCGGGGGATCAAGCGGCGTTGTGCTCGGTGCGGGCGGTGATCCAGGCGTGGACGGCGGCGGGGTCGTAGCGCAGGTGCTTGCCGACGCGGAAGCCGGGCGGTCCGGTGCGCTTGCGGCGCCAGGAGTAGACCGTCTCGACGGGTACCGCCAGGAGGGAGGCAAGGTCTTCGGGGGTGAGGTAGCGGTCCGGCAGTCCGCCGCGCAGAGTGGCGCGGCGGTCGCCCTGGGGGCGTGCTGGCATAGGTGCGGCTCCTTGGGGTGTCTGGGGCGGTGACGTGCGTGACGGGCCGCGTCACACCCGGCGTCACGGGGGCCACGGCGCCCGGGCCCTGAGGGACCGTTCACGGGTGTTCACCGACTCGGGTCCGGTGTTCGCGGTCGCGTTCACGGCTGCGGGTCGGTGTTCACCGGATCGGGTCGGACGTTCACCGGTCGGGGCCGGTGTTCACGGGCGCATTCACGCGGTCCGGCTGTCTCGGCATCGGGCCCGGTAGTCGGGGTGTTGGCGCTGGCCACACCCCGACCGTTGCGGGGTCGGTCGGGTGGTCGACCCCGCAACGGTCGGGAACCGGGGCGACTGGTCACATGGCCGGTCAGGTTGGTGACCGGGTTGGTGGTCACGTCGGTGACCGGTCGGGTCGGCCGGTGGTTACCAGCGGGCGTGCAGGGGCCGGTAGAAGGCCGGACCCGGTTCGCGCGGCGCAGTCGTGCCCAAGGCGTAACCACCGTCGTCCAGGCGCACGACCAAGGGGGCAGGCTCGCGGGCGCTGTGGGCATGGGCGAGCGCGAAGCACAGGCGACGACGGCGGAAGTCGGGCATCACCTGCCGGTACAACCACGACACCGGTTCCCGCAGCTTGGCCGGTACGCCCAACTCGGCCACCACCGACTCACCCAGACCGACCAGCGTTTCGGCCGGCACCCGCTCGGCCCCCTGCCGGATGCACTGAGACACCAGCAAAGACCGCGCGGACAGGAAGGAGACGTCTTCCTGCTGGCAGCGCCTCAGGTCCGACAGATACAGGCACACCGCCACCTCACCGGCCGTCATCGCCCGCGACCGCGCCCCGGCGTACCAGTACGCCAACGTCAGCCGGTGCGCCCAGCGCCAACACTGGACGACCTCCCAGAACTCATCGCCCAGCCCGCAGAACGTGCCCAACTCCGCCCGGACACCCTCCACGCCTAGGGAGCGCACCCCGCCGCACAGAGCGGCCGACAGGGTGTCGGTGTCCGGGTTGCCCAGCTCGTCCGCGCTCGACTCGAACAGGGCGCACGCGGCCTCAGCCCGCGTCAGCTCCACCCCGACTTCGGGCACGGGGATCGTGGGCAACTCCTGACCGCCCTGGCGGCGGTCGGCCGCGAGCAGGCGACCCACCTCGGTACCGCGAAGCTGCGCGAACACCTCGCGCACGCCCTGGGGGAACTCACTCATCGGGCCACCCCCATAAGGGGGCGCGGACGGGGCCGCGAGCAGATCCAGCAGGGACGGTAGCCGTCCTCGTACCAGTCGGATTCCGCGTCGATGACCCAACGGCCCCACACCTGCCGGGCCCCCTCACACACCGGGCAACCGCCATCGACCTGTGCCGCCGCGTTCCGCTCGCGTGCCGCGTTGGTCATACCGTCGGAACAGCAGACACTCTCGCTCGCCGCCTGGTCGGCCAGCAGCAGACGGCGCGCCCTCGGGAAACGCTGCTCGTGACGCGCTTGGATCTGGGCCGTCAGCAGGTCCTTGACGTTCAGAAGCCGCCACCCGTGGAGGTACTCAGCACGGCAACGCACTTCCTCCATGCCGAAGCGCTCAGCACCCTGCACGATCCAGGCGCGCACCTGCTCACCGGTGTGGTGACGCTTCACGTTCGGCATGTCCGAGGCGTAAAGAGCAACGGTCCGTTCCGAGTGGGTCAGGCCCGCCACGTCGATGCGCTCAGCGACCTCGACCGTTGCCGGTTCGGTACGCCGTTCCGCGATGGTTCCAGGCATCATGGAGACACCCCTTCATGGGTCAGGGGAGCGGCGGACTGCTTGGCGGTAGGGCGCCGCTCCCTGTCTGTCCCTGGCACTGACCAGGGGCTTTGCGCATCACTGGCCGCTCACCACCTGGCGAGCCAACCGGCGACACATCCCTAGGTTCCCTAGGGCACCCTAGGGTGTCAAGGGGTACGCTAGGCATGCAGGTCGAGAAGTGAGGAGCCGTTGAGATGGCGGACCAGGTCAACAATCGGGCGCCGTACGCGCAGATTGCCGCCCACTACGCGGAGCTGATCACGTCTGGACAACTTGGTCCAGGCTCCCTCCTGCCAAGCATCAAAAGCTTGGCGCAGGAATGGAAGGTCAGCACCGCGACCGCCGAGAAGGCACTGCGGCAACTGCGCGGCGAAGGATTGGTAAGGGGTATTCACGGCATCGGTACAGAGGTCGTGGATTTGCCATCGCCCATGTCCTCGGGTTCTCAGCGCCAGGATCGCGGACGGCATAGCGGCTCAAGCTGGGGAGCTGGAGAGCGATCGGATTCACACGAAGCCTCTGTGGTACCCGCCCCCGAGTACGTAGCCCACGAACTGGAATTGGAACCAGGGCAAGACGTTGTAAGGCGACGCCGCGTGTACCGGGACCGGCACGGGATCGTCGCGCACTCCACATCATGGATTCCAGCCCGCTATGGGAGTCTCGTGCCGCAGTTGGCGCGGAGCGAACGGCTCAGCGGGGGCACTTCGCTACAGCTCATCGCTCAGGCAACGGGAAGCCCGATTACCCACCGAATCGACACGGCCTCTGCTCGACTTCTAACCCCGCAAGATTCGGCTCTGCTGGATTTGGACCCTGCGAACCCGCCGACAGAACCCGTGGTAGTGATGACTGCCAAGTTCGTCGACGACGACGGCAACGTTGTGGAGTTCGGCGAGGACCTGGGGAGCCCAGGCCGCAAGTGGCGGGTCGAATCGGAGGTAGCTCAGTGACCGCCCACGGAGCTGAGGAGCGCCCCCGCTGCGTCCTCATGGCTGGGCTTCCCGGTTCTGGCAAAACAACATTGGCTCGCACGCTGGAGGACCGGGGATTCGTGCGCCTTTGCCCTGACGAAGAGATGTGGCGGCGGCACGGGGTGTACGGGGTGGATTTCCCCAGAGGAACGTTTCCCACCCTCGAAAAGCCAATCCTTGAAGAGACGATTGCGACGCTTGCGGAGCTCTTGCGAAAAGGGCACGACGTGGTGGTTGATCACGGCTTTTGGACGCCCGAAGACCGAAGCCGGTGGCGGACAGCCGCCCTGAGCGCTGGCGCCGTTCCTCTGCTCGTCTACCTCGAAGCGAGCCACGAAGAACTGTGGTCAAGGATCAGCAAGCGGAACGCGAAGCACGAGGAAGACCCGAACTCCATCTACTTCTCTGAGAGCGACCTAGCGCGATACCGAACACGTTTCGTCCCGCCGGGTCCGGACGAAGACCCGACCCCGTACGACGGCGGTCCCGAGTGCGTGCTGAGGCTGGTTGCCGGGGCGGGACGAGCGTCAGCACACCAGGACCGCCGCTGCTGATCGCGGCGCCAAGCGGACCGCAGGCTGGCCCGTGCAGGCTGCAGCGCTGGCGACCCTCACCACCCTGGACCAGGTCGTTCGCGCTTAGCGGCCCGAGTTGGGTCAGCACAGGAAGCGCCGTCAGACCGAGGTTCGAGCCATACAGGAACGGCCTTCGGCCGCACGTCTTCCGGAAGCTCGCTCCGCGAGCACGCGGCTCGATACATGGCTTGCCCCGTCGACGCGCGCTCCGCTCTCACTCGCGGCTACGGAGCGTGTCGGGGAGGGAGGGGACACCCTTGCGTGATCCCCATATCCCAGGCTCTCAGCACGCCTCCAGGGCGGCTCACGGAGCCTCCCTGTCTCCCCGTGGGTGCCATCTGCCCTGCTCGTCAGGGCATGCAGTCCCGGGGAGGCTCTCGGGGAAAACTCCCCGCATCCCCGAGAGCCTCCCCATAACTCTAAGTAGCAGAAAGCGGTATCTAGCCGCTCGTCGCTGCGCACGAGCGAAGGCGTGCTGCCTTGGGGTTGCCGGCGTCTTTGGTGCGATACCAACAACTGTGAGCCAACTGAAGCTCTTAGGGGAGGGGCCCTCCCCCCTGTCAGGTCCGCTACTTCCGCTACCTCCGCTACCGTGCAGGTCACAGACCTGCGACGGGTAGCGGCAAGCCCGGATTCCTCCGCTACCCCACCACCCACACCCGCTACCGGCCCGACCCTGACCACGCCGGGGCCGGTAGTGGACCCATCCGCTACCGCTACCCCCATCCGCTACCACGATCACGCCCCTGACCAGGGCGGTAGCGGAGGTAGCGGAAGTAGCGGACCTGACAGGGGGAAGGGGGCCGCCCCCCTAAGAGCCTTGGTCGAGCCCGGTCGAAGCGTCATGCCGCCGACGAACCGGGGCCAGAACGAGCCGCTGGCGCCCGAGAATCGTCGGCCGAAGGCCGTCCTCATAGTCTCTCCGCGCCGGGCTCCGGGCCGTCTGTGGGCCGTGAGGGGATGGCCAACGACGACGAACGACGGCCGACAACGCCCGCTGTGCGTCGAGCGTTCTCGGCCGTCGTGAGCTACGTTGTCGCAGCTAGATCCAGGTGCCGAGCCACATGCGGGCGCGCCACTCCTCCATGGAGATCTCCTGGCCGGTGTAGAGCGGCCAGAAGTAGACGAAGTTCCAGACCACGAGGAGCAGCAGCACGCCCGTGACGACGAGCCCGACCGCGCGGCGGACCTCGGTCGAACGGGGCGGTCCGGCGGCTGCGGCGAGCAGTTGGGCCACCGCCAGGCACAGGAACGGCACGAACACCACGGCGTAGAAGTAGAAGATCGTGCGGTCCTGGAAGTGGAACCACGGCAGGTAACCCGCCGCGATCCCGCACAGCAGCGCCCCCGAGCGCCAGTCGCGGCGCAGCGCCCAGCGGTAGAGCGCGTAGACGACGGCGGCGCACCCGAGCCACCACAGCAGCGGCGTGCCGAGGGCCAGCACCTCCTGGGCGCAGCCGCCGGGCTCCGCGCAGCCCCCCTCGCCGGGCTCGCGCGACTCGTAGAAGTACGACACCGGCCGGGCCGCCACGATCCAGCTCGCGGGATGCGAGTCGTAGGCGTGGTCGTCGGTGAGGTCGACGTGGAAGCTCAGCTTCTGCCACTCGTAGTGCCACAGGCTGCGGAGCGGGCCGGGGACGAAGCCGAAGGCGGTGTCGGCCCCGGCGTTCTCGTGCCAGTCCCGGTAGTAGCCGCCGTCGCTGACGAGCCATCCGGTCCAGGACGCCAGGTAGACGACGCCGGCGACGGGCACGAGGGAGAGGAACGCGGGCCCGGCGTCGCGGCGGAGCACGGTGCGCACCGGCCGGTGGGCGCCCGCGGTGCGGCGGGCGCCGACGTCCCAGGCGACCGTGAGGAGGCCGAACGCCGCGAGGACGAACAGGCCGCTCCACTTCGTGCCGCAGGCGAGCCCGAGGCAGACGCCGGCGGCCAGCCGCCAGGGGCGCGCGCCCAGCCGCAGGGTGGCGGCGACGGTGGGGTCCGGACGGTCGTCGGGGAGGGCGGCGGCCAGCCGTGCCCTGGACCGGTCCCGGTCGACGAGGAGGCAGCCGAAGGCCGCCAGGACGAAGAACATCAGGATGAGGTCGAGCAGGGCGGTGCGGCTCATGACGAAGTGGAGCCCGTCCACCGCCATCAGCGCCCCCGCGAGGCAGCCCAGGAGCGTGGAGCGGAACATGCGGCGGCCGATCCGGCACAGCATGAGGATCGACAGCGTGCCCAGCACGGCCACCATGAACCGCCAGCCGAACGGCGTCAGGCCGAACAGCTGCTCGCCGAGTGCGATGACCCACTTGCCGACGGGCGGGTGCACGACGTAGGCGGGCGCCTCCGTCAGCGGGATCACCTGCGGGTCGGCCAGGATCTTGTCGTTGGCGCCCTCCTGCCAGCTGCCCTCGTAGAGCAACTCGCGCAGGGACCAGGCGTCCTTGGCGTAGTAGGTCTCGTCGAATATCACCGCGTGCGGTGAGCCGAGCCGCCAGAAGCGCAGGAACCCGGCGAGCAGGGCGACCAGGAGCGGTCCGCCCCAGCCGCGCCACCGGGGCTCGATGCCGAGCGCCGACCACATTCCGGTGCCGGACTGCGGGAAGGGCGGCACCAGGCGCTCCCGCACACCGGGACGCGGGCGGGGCAGGTACCCGTAGCGGCGCAGCCGCTCAGGCCCACCCGCAGGGGCCTGCCCGGCTGCGGCGGGGCCCCGGTCGGGCGCCGTGATCTCACTCCTCACCGGGTCATCCTAGGGAACGCCCGGCCGGGGCGGCGGGTGTTGCCCCCGGAAGGCCCCGGCACGACGACGCCACCACGGCGGCGTGACGGGGGTCCGCGCCGCCGGGCGGCGGGCGGCGGACGGGTCCCCGGGTGCGAGGATGGGGCGGTGACCGGAACGCTCGTACTGGCAGGAACGCCCATCGGGGACGTGGCCGACGCCCCACCGCGACTGGCGGCGGAGCTGTCCGGCGCGGACATCGTCGCCGCCGAGGACACCCGGCGGCTGCGCCGTCTGACGCAGGCGCTCGGCGTGCAGCCCACGGGCCGCGTCGTGTCGTACTTCGAGGGCAACGAGGCCGCCCGCACTCCGGAACTGGCGGACGCGCTGGCCGGTGGGGCCCGCGTCCTGCTGGTGACGGACGCGGGCATGCCCTCCGTCTCCGACCCCGGGTACCGCCTGGTGGCCGCCGCCGTGGAGCGGGGCATCGCGGTGACGGCCGTCCCCGGCCCGTCCGCCGTGCTGACGGCGCTCGCGCTGTCCGGGCTGCCGGTGGACCGGTTCTGCTTCGAGGGCTTCCTGCCGCGCAAGGCGGGCGAGCGCCGGACGCGGCTGGCGGAGGTGGCCGGGGAGCGGCGCACGCTCGTCTACTTCGAGGCCCCGCACCGGCTGGCGGACACGCTGACCGCCATGGCCGAGGCGTTCGGCACCGACCGCCGGGCGGCGGTGTGCCGTGAGCTGACCAAGACGTACGAGGAGGTGCGGCGCGGTCCGCTGGCCGAGCTGGTGGAGTGGGCCGGGGCCGGGGTGCGCGGGGAGATCACCGTCGTGGTCGCCGGTGCGCCCGCGCCGGACCCGGCGGCGCTGGACGACGCGGAGCTGGCCGGTCGGGTGGCGGCCCGCGAGGAGGCCGGGGAGTCGCGCAAGGAGGCGATCGCCGCCGTGGCCCGGACGACGGGGGTGCGCAAGCGGACGGTCTTCGACGCCGTCGTCGCGGCCAAGCCCCGCCCCGGCGACCGGTAGCGCGGCTTCGCGGCCTCCCGCCATCCCCTACCCGCCGGTACGGGGCTACCCTCGAATACAGTAGCGGGAGGAGTCGCCCATGTCGGACTTCAGGGACACGCCACTGCGCTCGGTGGAGGAGTCGTACGCCTTCGCCTGCCTGTCCTGCGGCCACTCGTGGGAGCAGACCTACCGGATCGAGCACCACCTCGACGAGGACAACCGCCCGTACTTCCTGTACTTCGCCGGGAACCGGCGGGTTCCGTCACCGCTGAACCGGCTGACGTGCCCCCAGTGCGACGGGCACGACGTGCGGATCGTGCGTGCCGGGCAGGCCGAGTCGGTCTCCTCGGCGATGGACGTCGGCTGGCCGCCGCTACGGCGCTGAGGCCGGGGATCGGGCACGTCCTAGGATCGGCGGTATGGCTGCCTCATCCTCCGCCGACCGCACCGCGCCCCCGCTCCCCGAACCGCTCGGCGTGGCCGTGGCCGACTCGCACACGCACCTCGACATGCAGGACTCCACCGTCCCCGAGGCCCTGGAGAAGGCCGCCTCCGTCGGGGTGACCACGGTCGTCCAGATCGGCTGCGACCTGGAGCGGGCCCGCTGGGCGGCCCAGGTGGCGGCCGAGCACGACGCGGTGTGGGCGGCCGTCGCGCTGCACCCCAACGAGGCACCCCGGCTGGCGCTGGAGGAGGGCCCCGAGGCTCTGGAGGCGGCGCTGGCGGGGATCGCGGAGCTGGCCGCGCTGCCGCAGGTGCTGGCCGTCGGCGAGACGGGGCTGGACCACTACCGCACCGGCCCCGAGGGGAAGGCGGCCCAGGAGGAGTCGTTCCGCCGGCACATCGCGCTCGCCAAGGAGGTCGGCAAGGCGCTCGTCATCCACGACCGGGACGCCCACGAGGACGTCCTGCGCGTCCTGGACGAGGAGGGCGCCCCGGAGCGCACCGTCTTCCACTGCTTCTCCGGTGACGCGGAGATGGCCAAGGTCTGCGCGGCCCACGGCTACTACATGTCCTTCGCGGGCAACGTGACGTTCAAGAACGCACAGCCGCTGCGGGACGCGCTGGCCGCCGCCCCGCCGGAGTTGCTGCTCGTCGAGACCGACGCGCCGTTCCTCACCCCCGTCCCCTACCGGGGGCGGCCGAACGCCCCGTACCTGATCCCGGTCACGCTGCGCGCCATGGCCGAGGTCAAGGGCATGGACGTCGACGTGCTGGCCGGGCACGTCGCGCGGAACACCGCGCAGGCGTTCGGCTACCCGCCCGCCCCGTAAACTGCACCGGTGAGCACAGCCCCCGACCCCTCCGCCACGGCCGGTCCGCCGGACGCGCTGCTCGGTCCCACCGACGTCCGCGAGCTGGCCGCCGCGCTCGGGGTGCGGCCCACCAAGCAGCGCGGCCAGAACTTCGTCATCGACGCCAACACCGTCCGCCGCATCGTCCGCACCGCGCAGGTGCGCCCGGACGACGTCGTGGTCGAGGTGGGGCCCGGCCTCGGGTCGCTGACCCTCGGGCTGCTGGAGACCGCGCGCCGGGTCGTCGCCGTGGAGATCGACGACGTGCTGGCCGGGGCCCTGCCGACCACCGTGGCCGCACGCCTCCCGGCGGCCGCCGAGCGGTTCGCGCTGGTCCACGCCGACGCCCTGCGCGTCAGAGAGCTGCCCGGCCCGGCACCGACGGCGCTGGTGGCCAACCTGCCGTACAACGTCGCCGTGCCCGTCCTGCTGCACATGCTGGCCACCTTCCCGACCATCGAGCGGACGCTGGTGATGGTGCAGTCCGAGGTCGCCGACCGGCTCGCGGCGCCCCCCGGCTCCAAGGTGTACGGGGTGCCGTCGGTGAAGGCCGCCTGGTACGCGGACGTCCGGCGGGCTGGGGCGATCGGGCGGAGCGTCTTCTGGCCCGCCCCCAACGTCGACTCCGGGCTGGTGTCCCTGGTGCGCCGCGACCCCCCGGCCACCAGCGCCGGGCGCGCGGAGGTCTTCGCCGTCGTGGACGCCGCCTTCGCGCAGCGCCGCAAGACGCTACGGGCCGCGCTCAGCGGCTGGGCCGGGTCCGCCGCCGCCGCCGAGACGGCCCTGCGCGGCGCCGGGATCTCGCCGCAGGCGCGCGGGGAGTCGCTGACGGTGGAGGACTTCGCCGCCGTCGCCGAACAGCTGCCGACGGCGCGGGCGTCCGCGCCGGCCCGGCGGCCGAGGGAGGAGCAGCCGTGAGCGTCACCGTCCGGGTCCCGGCCAAGGTCAACGCGCAGCTCGCCGTAGGGCCGCCCCGCGCGGACGGCTTCCACGACCTGGCCACCGTCTTCCTCGCCGTGGGCCTCCACGACGAGGTCACCGCGACGCCCGCCGACGCCCTGCGGATCACCTGCTCGGGGCCGGACGCAGCGCAGGTGCCGCTCGACGCGTCGAACCTGGCCGCCCGCGCCGCCCGCCTCCTGGCCGACCGGCACGGCCGGGCCCCGGACGTCCACCTGCACATCGCCAAGGACATCCCGGTGGCCGGGGGCATGGCGGGCGGCAGCGCCGACGCCGCCGGTGCCCTGCTGGCCTGCGACGCCCTGTGGGGCACCCGCACCCCCCACAGCGAGCTGCTGGAGCTGTGCGCCGAGCTCGGCTCCGACGTACCGTTCTCCCTGCTCGGCGGCGCCGCCCTGGGCCAGGGTCGCGGTGAGCGGCTGACGCCGCTGGACGTGGGCGGCACCTTTCACTGGGTCTTCGCCGTGGCGGACGGCGGCCTGTCCACCCCGGCCGTCTACCGGGCGTTCGACGGCCTCGCGGCGGGCCGGGCCGTCCCGCCGCCGGAGCCGTCCGCCGCGCTGATCGACGCCCTGCGCACCGGCGACGTGCACGCGCTCGCCGCGCACCTCGGCAACGACCTCCAGCCCGCCGCGCTCTCCCTGCGCCCGTCCCTCGCGGACACCCTCGCCGCCGGGACGGCCGCCGGGGCCCTGGCCGCGCTCGTCTCCGGCTCGGGTCCGACGTGCGCCTTCCTCGCCGCCGACGCCTCCTCCGCCGCCAAGGTCGCCGAGGCCCTCGCCACCTCCGGCACCTGCCGCACCACCCGCCTCGCCCCCTCCCCCGTCCCCGGCGCCACCCTCCTCTGACCACCGGCCCGGCCGTACGCGGCGACGCGCCGGGGAATCGGCGCCTTGTGCGAGTGGCGTGGCGGCTTCTGCCAGTGCCGTGAGGCTCGGCGCTCCCTACCGTGGTGGCAGCGGCGGTCAGGGGACCGGCGGAGACGGGAGTCGGAGAACATGCGTACTGCACTGGTGACCGGTGCCTCCTCGGGCATCGGCAAGGAGACGGCCAGGAAGCTCCTGGAGCGGGGGTACACGGTGTACGCCGTCGCGCGCCGCGTCGACCGGATGGCCGACCTGGCGAAGCTGGGCGCGGTCACGCTGAGCATGGACATCACCCGGGACGCGGACGTCCGGGCCGTCGTCGACCGCGTCACCGCCGAGCACGGCGGCGTGGACGTGCTCGTCAACAACGCCGGCTTCGGCCTGTACGGGGCGATCGAGGACACGACCGTCGACGACGCCCGGTACCAGTTCGAGGTCAACCTCTTCGGCCTGGCCCGGCTCACCCAGCTCCTGCTCCCGCACATGCGCGAGCGGGGACGGGGGAAGATCGTCAACATCTCCTCGATCGGGGGCAAGGTCTACACCCCGCTGGGAGGCTGGTACCACGCCACGAAGCACGCCCTGGAGGGCTGGTCGGACACGCTGCGCCTGGAGGTCACCCCGTTCGGCGTCGATGTGATCGTCATCGAGCCGGGCGTGATCGAGACCGAGTTCGGCGACGTGCTGACGGAGCCGATGCTGCGGCGTTCCGGCTCGTCGGCGTACGCCGGACTGGCGCGCAGGGTGGCCGCGGCGAGCCGCGCGAACTACGCCCCGGGCAAGGGCACCTCCGCCGCGCGGCTGGCCGAGGTGATCGTCGGTGCGGTCGCGGCACGCCGTCCCCGCACGCGCTATGTGGCGGGCCGGTACGGCAGGTCACTCCTCACCCTGCGCAGGTGGCTGAGCGACCGTGCCTTCGACCGCCTGATGATGCGCGTGGCGGGCGGGTAGGGGTGGCGACGTGACCGCTGACACCTTCGCCCTGGAGCCCTCCCTGCAGGCGCTGCTGACGGACCTCGGCGTCCACCCCGCCCACGTACTGCGCCGGGCGGGCCTCCCGCCGGACCTGCTGGCCAGGGGCCCGGTGCGGCTGGCCGCCGCCCGGTACTTCTCCCTGTGGCGCGCGCTGGAGGAGGAGACGGGCGACCCCCTGCTGCCGCTCACCATCGGACGGGCGCTGTCCCCGGAGGTCTTCGACCCCCCGCTGTTCGCCGCGCTGTGCAGCCCGGAACTGCGGACGGCCGCCCACCGGATCGCGACGCACAAGCGGCTGGTCTGCCCGGTCAAGCTGCGCGTGGACGAGGCCCCGAACCGCATCCGGGTCGTCTACGAGTGGCCCGCGACGCTGGACCCGCCGCCGCCGCTCGTGGCCACGGAGCTGGTCTTCTGGGTGGTGCTGGCCAGGACCGCCACCCGGACCGGGGTCCGGCCGCTCCGGGTCGCCGCCCCCGTGCCGCCGCAGGACGCGGAGCCCTACCGGGAGTTCCTCGGCACCGCGATCGAGCGCGGCCCGCTGCCGTCCGTCACCTTCTCCGCGACCGACGCGGACCGGCCGTTCCTGACCGCCGACCAGCGCATGTGGGACTTCTTCGAGCCGGAGCTGCGCCGACGGCTCTCGGAGCTCGACGCCGACGCGTCCACGGCGGACCGGGTGCGCGCGGCCCTGCTGGAGCAACTCCCCGCGGGCAGCGCGGCGATGGAGGCGACGGCCCGCACCCTGACCGTCAGCACCCGCACCCTGCAACGGCGGCTGAAGGACGAGGGCACCAGCTTCCAGGCCGTCCTCAACGCGACGCGCGAGGCGCTGGCCCGGCACTACCTGAACCACTCGGGGCTGTCGGCACGGGAGGTCTCCTTCCTCCTCGGCTACCAGGACCCCAACTCCTTCTACCGGGCCTTCCACACCTGGACCGGCCGGACGCCCGCGCAGGCGACGGCGGAGGTGGTCTGAGCGGCGCCGCTCGCGTCAGTGCCGCGCGTCCCGCAGGCAGGTGCGGAGGGCGCGGACGAGGGCCTGGGCACGGGGGTCGGACGTCACGGACCGCTGCATGCCGTTCGTGACGTAGCCGAAGCCGATCCCCGTCTCCGGGTCGGCGAAGGCGAGCGATCCGCCGCGTCCGGGGTGGCCGAAGGAGGCCGGGGAGAGCATCGGCGAGGAGGGGCCGTGGAGCATGTACCCGGAGCCGAAACGCGTCCGCACGACCAGGACGCGGTCGGGGCCGACGGACTCCTCGGTGCGGGCGAGGGCCAGGGTGGCCGGCACGTAGAGGCGGCGCCCGGGGCCGCGTCCGGCGTCCTCGACGGGACCGACGAGCGCGGCGTAGAAGCGGGCCAGGCCGTGGGCCGTGGCCACACCGCCGGAGGAGGGCTGCTCGGCGGCCCGGTGGGCCGGGTCGTTCTCGTCGGGCAGCGGGTCGACGACGCCGAAGGCCCGGCGGGTCGGCGAGTCGGGGTCCTGGTGGGCCCGGGCGACGTCGGGCTTGGGGCGCACCTTCAGCCCGGCCGACGCGGGCGGCTCCGGGGCGGGCACGGGGGCCAGACGTCCGACGCGGGGGGCCTCGGCGTCGGGGAGGCCGATCCACAGGTCCAGGCCGAGCGGGTCGGCGATCTCCTCGGCGAACCACCGCCCGAGGGTGCGGCCCGTCGCGCGGGCCACGACCTCGCCCAGCAGCCAGCCGTAGGTGTGCGCGTGGTAGCCGTGCGCGGTGCCCGGCTCCCACAGCGGCGGCTGCGCCGCCAGGGCGGCGGGGCCGCTCACGCCGTCCCGGGCCTGCTCGGGGGCGAGCGGGGTGTCCAGGACGGGCAGCCCGGCGCGGTGGGCGAGCAGGTGACGGACGAGGACGCGTTCCTTGCCGTGGGCCTTGAACTCCGGCCAGTAGGTGCCGACCGGCGCGTCCAGGTCGATCCGGCCGCGCTGTTGCAGGAGGTGGAGGACGGCGGCGGCCGGGCCCTTCGTGGCCGAGCGGATCACCTGGGCCGTCTCGCACCGCCAGGGGCGGGCGGGGGCGTCGTCGGCACCGGCGGCACCGGCGGCTGCGTCGGCACCGGGGGCTGCGTCGGCACCGGGGGCTGCGTCGGCGTCGGCGCGGCCGGCCCACAGGTCGACGACGGGGCGGCCGTCGCGGTAGACGGTCACGGCCGCGCCGACGTCACCGCGCTCGGTGAAGTTCGTGCGGAAGGCGTTCAGGACCGGTTCGAATCCGGCGGTCACCGTGCCCTGGACGTCGGTCACTGCGCTGCTGCTCCTGCCTGGTGCGGTCCGGTCCGCCCGCTGAACGCGGCGCGGCCGGTGTGTACTGGTCGTCCCCTATGGTGCGCTACGCGTCCGCAAGGGCGACCGAGTGGGGGTCGAAGCCGAAGGGCGGCTCCGGCCGGTGGGCGCGCAGCAGTTCCCCGTCGCACAGGGGCCTGCGCGTCGGGCCGTGCGCGGCCGGGATGAGGGAACGCTTCGATCACGGCGCGATCGAACGATGATAGGCATCTGGTGCGAACGGCTTGCACAAGCGCATCCCTCACTGTGCGACACCCGGCGGGCGCACAGGGTCGTGTGGGGGAGTTCACAGGCGCGCGGCCGCACCCGTACGCCGGTTTGCGGGTCTTACACAGCGACGGGCATCCGCCCGCGAAGGAGCCCGACGATGCGACGACCGCTCACCATCGACCACACCGTCAACGTACGGCTGGCCAGCCGCCCCGGCGACCGTCCGGTACCGGCGACGCTGCGCTACGACACCTCCGACCCGCTCGCCGTCCGGGTCGCCTTCCCCGCCGAGGCGGCCCTGCACGGCGCCGAGGTCACCTGGGTCTTCGCCCGCCGACTGCTGGACGAGGGACTGCGCGGACCGGCTGGCGACGGCGACGTGCGCTTCCGCCCCGGCCCGCCCGGGCGGACGTTCATGGAGCTGAAGGCGCCGCAGGGCTCGGCGCTGGTGGAGCTGGCGGCGGAGGACCTGCACCGGTTCCTGGCCGCGACGTACACCTTCGTCCCGCAGGCCGTGGAGACCGCCCGGCTCGACGTCGACGGCGCCCTCGCCGCCCTGCTCGGCTCCGTCTGACCACCGACGAACGTGGCGCGTCCGGAGGCTGCGGCGCCCGCACACCTCCCGGCCACGCACGCCGATGGCCCGGCGCCTCGCGGTGCCGGGCCATCGGGGTGTGCGGGGTCAGACGGAGACGCGCTCCCGCTCCGGGTCGGCGGCGGGGCCTTCGGCCTTGGCCAGGTGCTTCTGCAGCCGCTCGCCCTCGACGTCGACGTTGGGCAGCGCGCGGTCCAGCCACTTCGGCAGCCACCACGCCTTGTCGCCCAGCAGGGCCAGCACGGCGGGCACGATGGCCATGCGCACGACGAAGGCGTCGAAGAGGATGGCCACGGCCAGGCCGAAGCCCATCATCTTGACCATGGAGTCGCCGGCGCCGATGAAGCCCGCGAAGACGCTGATCATGATGACGGCCGCGGCGGTCACCACGCGGGCGCCGAGCTTGAAGCCGGTCACGACCGCCTGGCCGGGCCGCTCGCCGTGGACGTAGGCCTCCCGCATCCGGGTGACGAGGAAGACCTCGTAGTCCATGGCCAGACCGAAGATCACACCGATCATGAAGATCGGCATCATGCTCATGATCGGGCCGGTCTGCTCCACGCCCAGCACGCCGGCCAGCCAGCCCCACTGGAAGACCGCGACGACGGCGCCCAGCGCAGCCAGCACGGACAGCAGGAAGCCGAGCGCCGCCTTGAGGGGCACCAGCACCGAGCGGAACACCATGAGCAGCAGGACGAAGGCCAGGCCGACGACCAGCGTCAGGTAGGGCACCAGGGCGTCGTCCATGACCTGCGAGAAGTCGATGCCGCTGGCGGTGAAGCCGGAGACGAGGACGAGGGCACCGGTCTGCTCCTCGTAGGAGCCGGCGCGGTCGCGGATCTCCCGCACCAGGTCCTCGGTCTCGGTGCTGCTCGGCCGGGACTCGGGGACGACGGCCATGACGCCCGCGTCGCCCTTCTCGTTGAGCAGCTGCGCGGGGGCGACGTTGGCGACGCCGTCCAGCTCGCGGATGCTGTTGCCGACCTCCTCGGCCGCCGCCTGCGGGTCACCGCCGTCGGCGATGACCTCGTCGAAGTCCATGACGACGAGCAGCGGGCCGTTGAAGCCCGGGCCGAAGCCCTCGGCGACGAGGTCGTAGGCGCGGCGCTGGGTGGTGGACGTGGGCTGGTTGCCCTCGTCGGGGAGGCCGAGCGTCATGCTGCCGACCGGGAGGGCGGCGACCCCCAGGCCGATGACCGAGACCAGCAGGACGACGAGCGGCTTGCGCAGCGTGAAGCGGGCCCAGCGGGTGCCCAGGCCGGGCTTGCTGTCGGCCGTCTCGGGCGCGGGGACGCCCGTCTCCGGGTTGGCGTTGCGGACCTTGCGGCCGAAGATGCGCTTGCCGACCATGCCGAGCGCGGCCGGGACGAGGGTGATGGCGACGAGCACCGCGATGACGACCGTCGCCGCGGCGGCGAAGCCCATCTTGGTGAGGATCGGCACGTTGACGACGGCGAGACCGGCCAGCGCGATGATCACGGTGAGACCGGCGAAGACGACGGCGGAACCGGCGGTTCCGACGGCTCGGCCGACGGCCTCCTCGCGGTCGCGGCCCTCCGCCAGCTCGGCGCGGTAGCGGGAGGCGATGAAGAGCGCGTAGTCGATGCCGACGGCGAGGCCGATCATCATGGCGAGCGTGCCGGTGGTGGCCGACAGGCCGAGCGTCGACCCGAGGGCCACGATGCCGGTGACGCCGATCATCACGCCGATGAGTGCGGTGATCAGCGGCAGCCCGGCGGCCACGAGCGAGCCGAAGGTGAGGATGAGGACGAGCGCGGCGACACCGATGCCGATGATCTCGCCGTGGCCCATGTCCGGCTCGGCGAAGAGCACGTCACCGCCGACCTCGACGGTGAGCCCGGCCTCCCGCCCGAGGTCGGCGGCCTCCTCGATCTGCTCCCGGGTCTGGTCCTCCAGCTCGGGGCCCGGCACCTCGTAGGAGCCGTTGGCGATCGCGGTGGTGCCGTCCTGGCTGATCGTCTTGGTCTCGAAGGGGTTCTCGATGCTGACGATCTGCTGGTGCTTCTCCGGCGACAGCGCCCCGAGCACCTTCTCCACGGCGGCCTGGTTGTCCGGCTCGGTGATGGCCTCGCCGTCCGGGGCCTTGAAGACGAAGCGGCCCTGCGCGCCGTCGGCGGCGGCGTCACCCGGGCTGCGGTCCTCCATCAGGTCGAACGCCTGCTGGGACTCCGTTCCCGGCAGCGCGAACTCGTCGTCGGGGGGGTCTCCGGCGGTCGACGCGGCGCCGATCACGACGACGAGCACCGCGGCCCACAACAGGGCAACGATGCGCCGCCGCCGGAAGGCGAGCCGGCCGAGCTTGTACAGGAAGGTGGCCACGGGAGGGATACTCCGGTCTGGTCGGGCGGGCAGTCGGTGCGGGAGAAAATGACAGTCCCTGACAGAAGAGACGCGTGAGCCCGCGTCCGGGGTGCCCGGTTCGCCGCACTGAGGCGCAGGTCACATCGAACAGGCGGAACGTCCCGTTCCCGGCGCGCGTCCCGACCGCGCGCCGCCGAGTTGCCGGGGCCCGGGGGCGGCCGAACCATAAGAGGGGTGAGTGACGACGCCGCGTACCTCCGGTTCCCGCACCTCCACGGTGACCTGCTCTGCTTCGTCGCCGAGGACGACGTGTGGGCGGCGCCCCTCGTCCTGCCGGGGCGGCGCCCGGAGCGGGCCTGGCGGCTCACGGTCGACCGCACCCGGCTGGGTCCGCCGCGCTTCTCCCCCGACGGGCGGCACATCGCGTTCACCTCGTGGCGCAGCCTCGACCCGGAGATCCACCTCGTCGACGTCGCCGGGGGCCCGGCCCGGCGGCTGACGTACTGGGGCGCCCCCGACACGCGGGTCTGCGGCTGGACGCCGGAGGGGGACGTCCTGGCCGTCGCCTCGCACGGGCAGCCGTTCCCGCACTTCACCTGGGCGTACCGGCTGCCGCTGGACGGCGGGCCCGGCGGACGGCTGCCGTGGGGGCCGTGTACCGACATCGCCGTGGACGACCTGCTGGGCTACCCGGGCGGGGAGCGGCGCACCCTCCTCCTCACCGGCTGCCCGCCGCACGAACCGGCCGCCTGGAAGCGCTACCGGGGCGGTGCCACGGGACGGCTGTGGCTGCACGGACGGCGGCTGCTGCCCGAGCTGGCCGGACACCTGGACGCCCCGATGTTCGTCCGCGACCCCTCGGAGACGGGCGAGGACGGCTCACCCGGGTGGCGGATCGCCTTCCTCTCCGACCACGAGGGCGTCGGGAACCTCTACTCGTGCCGCACGGACGGCACCGACCTGCGGCGGCACACCGACCACGCCGACTTCTACGCCCGGCACGCCTCCTGCGACGGCACCCGCGTCGTCTACCAGTGCGCCGGGGAGGTGTGGCTGGTGGACGACCTGAGCCCCGGCGGCACACCCCGCCGCCTGGACGTCATGCTGTGCGGGCCGCGCACCGGGCGGCGCGGCTACCAGGTCCCCGCGGCCACCCGGCTCGACGGCCTGGCGGTGGACAGGACGGGCCGGGCCAGCGCCGTGTGCGTCGGCGGCAGCCTGTACTGGCTGACGCACCGCGACGGCCCGGCCCGGGTCATCTCCAGTACACCCGGCGTGCGGGTGCGGCTGCCGGAAATGCTCGGCTCCACCGGGCGCATCGCGTACGTCACCGACGCCGAGGGGGAGGACGCCGTCGAGATCGCCTGGCTGCCGAGGGCCAGCGGTGGGCGGGGCCCGCGCCGGGTGGCGGCCGGGCGGCTGGGCCGGGTGCACGAGCTGGTCTCCTCCCCCGACGGCGACACCCTCGCCGTCGCCGCACACGACGGACGGCTGCTGCTGGTCGACGTGGCCGGGCTCCTGGCCCGGGAGAACGACACGGCGGCGGGCGGGGTGACGGACGGCGCGGAGGCCCCCCGGGCGGGCGAGGACGGCGCCGGCGCGGAGGAGGGCGCCGGCGAGGGAGGAGACGGCGGCCCGGAGGACGGCAGCGACGGCGGCGCGGGAAAGGAAGGAGCTGACGGAGGGGACGGCGGTGAACCGGTCGTCACCGAGCTGCTGCGCTCCGCCAACGGCCCGGTGCGCGACCTCGCCTTCTCCCCCGACTCCCAGTGGCTGGCCTGGGCGCACCCGGGCATAGGGCGCACCCTGCGCCAGATCCGCATCGCCCGGATCGCGGACGGCACGGTCATCGACGTCACCGACGCCCGGTTCGAGGACGAGCAGCCGGTGTTCACCCGGGACGGCCGCTACCTGGCGTTCCTGTCCTGGCGGGGCTTCGACCCGGTGTACGACGTGCACACCGGGGACCTGTCGTTCCCGCTGGGCTGCCGCCCCTACCTCGTCCCGCTCTCCTCCGCGACGCCGTCCCCCTTCGCGCTGAACCCCGAGGGGCGCCCCGCCACCGGGGGTCTGGACCCCACGGAGCTGCCGGGCGGTTTCGACGAGGACCGCGCCGTGCTGGTGGAGGCCGAGGGGCTGGCCAGCCGCGTCACGCCGTTCCCGGTGACGGCGTCGAAGTACTCGGCCCTGACCCCGGTCGCGGGCGGCGGGCTGGTCTGGCTGCGCTATCCGATCTCCGGCGCGCTCGGCGAGACGTTCGTCAACCCGGCCGACACCTCGGGGCGTCCCACCCTGGAGCACTTCGACCCGGCGCGCGCCAAGCGCATCGAGCTGAGCGCCGACGCCGACTCCTTCGCCGTCAGCGGCGACGGCACCCGCATGGTCGTCAACGACGAGGGCGATCTGCGCGCCGTGCCCGCCAACGACCTCGCCGACGGCGACTCCACCGTCTGGATCGACCTGCGTCGCATCCTCCACGACGTGCACCCCGGCGCGCAGTGGCGGCAGGCGTTCGAGGAGGCCGGCCGCATCACGCGCGCCTACTTCTGGGAGCCGGGCATGTGCGGCATCGACTGGGACGCGGTGCTGGCCCAGTACCGGCCGCTGGTGGACCGGGTGGCGTCCCCCGACGAGTTCGCCGACCTGCTGCGCGAGGTGCTGGGCGAGCTGGGGACCTCGCACGCGTACGTGGCCGCCGCCCGACGCAACGAGGGCCCGCCGCACTACCAGCGCCCGATCGGGCTGCTGGGGGCCAACCTGGCTCGCACGAAGGACGGCGAGTGGATCGTCTCGCGCATCCTGCCGGGCGAGTCCTCCGACTCCAAGGCCCGCTCACCCCTGGCCGGTTCGGGCATCCGGGACGGCGCCGTGCTCACCCACGTGGACGGGCGCCCCGTGGACCCGGCCGCCGGGCCGTACCCCCTGCTGGCCGGAGCCGGCGGCACGACGGTGGAGCTGGCCTTCCGCGCCCCCGGGGGCGCCGGGCCCGCGCGCCGCGTGGCCGTCGTCCCGCTGATCGACGAGCGGCCGCTGCGGTACCAGGACTGGGTGGCCAAACGCCGGGCGGTCGTGCGGAAGCTGAGCGACGACCGCTGCGGCTACCTGCACATCCCGGACATGGGCGGCTCGGGCTGGGCGCAGTTCAACCGCGACCTGCGCATGGAGGTCTCCCGCCCGGCGCTCATCGTGGACGTCCGGGGCAACGCGGGCGGCAACATCAGCGAGCTGGTCATCGAGGGCCTGACCCGCACCATCCTCGGCTGGGACCTGACGCGGGACGCCGAGCCCGTCTCGTACACCTCCAACGCGCCGCGCGGGCCGATCGTCGCGCTGGCCGACGAGGCGACGTCCTCCGACGGCGACATGATCACCGCCGCGTTCCGGCTGCTCGGCCTGGGGCCCGTCGTCGGCTCGCGCACGTGGGGCGGGGTCGTCGGCATGACGGGCCGCCACCGGCTCGGCGACGGCTCGGTCATCACCGTGCCGATGAACGCGGCCTGGTTCGACGCCTACGGCTGGGACGTGGAGAACCACGGCGTCGCCCCGGACATCGAGGCGCTGCGCACCCCGCTGGACTGGGCCGAGGGCCGCTACACCGTGCTGGACACGGCCGTCCGCACGGCGTTGGACCTGCTGGAACGACATCCGGCCAGCACCCCGCCGGACGTCTCCGACGTCCCCGACCGCCGCCGCCCGCCGCTGCCTCCCCGCCCGGTGTGACGCGGCGCACCACCCCTGACGACGACGGTCGGGTGGAGGGAGCACCCCGGCTCACCGGTGCGCTCCCCACGTCCCCGCGCGGCTGACCCCGCGCGGGCCCCACGCGGCCCGCCCGGCTCCCCGCCCCGGGTCAGCCGCGCTCGCGCTCGTCGGCGGCGCCGCCCGCACCCACCAGGCCGGTGGGACGAGCGCCCCGCGCGGCGAGCAGCCTCGGCGCGACCCTGCGCATCTCCCGGCGCCCGCCCACGCCGACGATCGTCGGCAGAGCACCGCGCACGAACTGCATGCCGCGCAGCCACCACTGCCCGTAGACGTGCGGCGACCGGCGTTCGATGCCCGCCACGATCCGGTCCACGGCCGGGCCGAGCGGGTAGGTCCTGTTCATCGGTGGCGGCATGGAGTTGGCGCGCAGGTCGCGCATCACCTCGTCCTCGTCGGCGCCGCGCACCATGTCGGTGTCCGTCCAGCTCAGGTAGCCGACTCCGACCCGCACCCCCTGGTGACCGACCTCCGCGCGCAGGCTGTGCGCGAACGCCTCGACGCCCGACTTCGACGCGCAGTACGCCGTCATCATCGGCGCCGGGGTGATCGCGGCGAGCGAGGCGATCTGGAGGAAGTAGCCGCGGGACTCCGTGAGCGCGGGCAGGAAGGCCCGCCCCGTCACCGCTCCGCCCACGAGGTTGACCTCGATGACCCGGCGCCAGGTCACCGGGTCGCTGTCGCCGAACAGGCCCCCGGTGGCGACACCGGCGTTGGCCACGACGACGTCCACCTTCCCGAACCGGGCCCTCACCTCCCCGGCCACCTGCTCCATGGCCACGTGGTCGGTGACGTCGGCGTGCCAGTGGGCCGATTCCGTCGGGAGCGCGGCGCTCACCTTCTTCAGCTCGTCCGGCTCCAGCCCGACGAGGGCGATCTTCGCGCCGCGCGCCGCCAGCTTGCGGGCCAGCAGCGCGCCGACGCCCCGCGCGCCGCCGGTGACGACGACGACCTGGCCGTCCAGGTTTCCACGCTTCATCGGGACTCCTTCTTCACATCGGCCGTCGTGTCGGCGCCGGAGGGCTTCAGGTGGTCGGCGACCAGGCCGCGCAGGACGTCCGTCACGGACTCCGGGTCCTCCAGCGGCGTCATGTGGCCGAGGCCGCGCTTCTCGTGCACGCCGACGCAGTGCGGTAGCGCGGCCACCAGCTCGCGCGCGTGCGACAGCGGCGTCAACCGGTCGTGGGTGCCCGCGAGGACGGCCGTCGGCATGGTGAGCCGGGGTACCTGCGCGGAGAGGTCGAGCTCGTTCAGCACCTTCCCCCAGCCCCGCCGCACCGTGCGGTGACAGGCGTGCACGATCCGCGCGCAGGCCTCGATCCGCTCGGGCGCCGAGCCGGGGCCCATCGTCGCGTAGGCGAGCATCGCGCGGCTGACCGACGAGACCGGGCCGAGCGGGGCGGGCGAGGTGAGCAGCAGCCGGTGCGCCAGCCCGCGCGGGCCCGCCCCGCCCGGCACGGGCAGGACCCGTGCCTCGGCGGAGAGCCGCCGGGCGCCAGTGCTGCACAGGAAGGCCGCGGCGGCGTGCCGGGCCAGCGTGGGCCGTCCGGCGGCGGCCATGATCGTCATGCCGCCCATGGAGTGCCCGCCGACGACGGCCTGCTGCCGCGGATCGAGGACCGCCTCCAGGACGGCGCACAGGTCGTCGGCGAGGGCCTGCGTGCTGTAACGGCCCGGGGTGGCCGGCGACCTGCCGTGACCGCGTTGGTCGTAGGCCACGACGCGGACACCGTCGGCGGCCAGGGCGCGGGCGACGGGCGCCCAGAAGGCGATGTTGCACGTCCAGCCGTGCGCGAGCACGACCGTGGGGCCGCCGGCCGGGCCGAACTCCTCGACGTGCAGGCGGGCCCCCGTGCTGGAGGTGACCCGTCGGGTCGCGGCCGGTTCCGGCGCCGCGAACGGGCCCGAGGTGAGCGGGGCGACGGGGCTCATGCGGCGGCCTCCCCGGATGCGGCGGGAAGCGAACGCCCGGCGGGGACGGCCCGCTCGTCCCGGCCGGGCCGCTCGGCGCGCAGCACCTCGTACTCCTCCAGCCGGACCTCCCGCGTGGCGCGGCGGAACTCCGCCGTGGTGCCCGGCCACACGGTGGTGTTGCGGCCGTTCGCGTCCAGGTACCAGCTGTCGCAGCCGCCGGTGTTCCACACCGTGCGCTTCATGCGCTCCTGGATCCGCGCGGTCCAGGCGTGCACGGCGCCGCGCCGCGCGTCCAGGGCCACCCGGCCGCCGAGGGCGTCGAGCCGGCGCAGGTAGTCGACCATGTAGGTCAGCTGGGCCTCGATCATCAGGATCATGGAGCTGTTGCCGAGCCCGGTGTTCGGCCCGATGATCGTCATGAAGTTGGGGAAGCCGGCGGCGCTCGCGCCGCGCAGCGACTCCATGCCGTCCCGCCACTCCTCGGCCAGCGTCGTGCCGTCGGCGCCCTTGACCCGCTGGGCGATCGGCATGTCGGTGACGTGGAAGCCGGTGCCGAAGATGATGGCGTCGACCTCCGTCTCGGTGCCGTCGGCCGCGACGAGGGTGTTGCCCCGGACCTCCTTGAGCCCGGAGGCCACCAGGTCCACGTTGTCCTGCGCGAGCGCCGGGTAGTAGGAGTTGGACAGCAGGATGCGCTTGCAGCCGATGCGGTAGTCGGGCGTCAACTGACGGCGCATCTCCGGGTCCTTGACGGCGCGCTTCATGTGCAGGAGCGCGAGCTGCTGGACGGGCCCCAGCTCACCCGGCCGCTTGGTGAAGGCGCTGACCTGCAACTCGCGGATGCCCCAGAGCAGTTGGCGGCGCAGGTACCGGGTGACGGGCAGCTTCGCGTGCAGCCAGCGCTCCGCCCCGGTGATCCTGCGGTCCACGCGCGGCATGACCCAGGCCGGGGTCCGCTGGAAGAGCGTGAGCCGGCCGACCGTCGGCTGGATCGCGGGCACGATCTGGATGGCGGACGCGCCGGTGCCGATCATGGCGACCCGCTTGCCGCGCAGGTCGTAGTCGTGGTCCCACTGCGCCGAGTGGAAGACCTTGCCCGTGAAGCCGTCGAGCCCGGGAATGTCCGGGATCTTGGGGTCGGAGAGCGGGCCGGTGGCGGAGACGACGACGTCCGCCGTCAGGGTGCCCTGCGAGGTCCGCACGACCCAGCGCAGCTCCTCGGCGTCCCACTCCGCCTGCTCGACCGTGTGCCGGAACCGGATGTGCGGGCGCAGCCCGAAGGTGTCGGCGACCCGCTCCAGGTAGGCCCGGATGTGCGCCTGCCCGGAGAAGCTCCGCGGCCACTCGGGGTTGGGCGCGAAGGAGAACGAGTAGAGGTGCGAGGGGACGTCGCAGGCGCACCCGGGGTAGGAGTTGTCGTGCCACGTGCCGCCGACGGCGTCGCGGCGTTCCAGGACGACGAAGTCCGTGATGCCCGCCCGGCGCAGCCGCACGGCCGCCCCCAGGCCGCCGAACCCGGAACCGATCACCGCCACCCGTACATGCTCATGCTCGCGCTCGCCCATGCCGCGCCCTCCCGGTCTCCGTACCGTCATGCAAACCGCGCCAGCAATCACTGGCGCAATCGCAGCGTAGAGGAGCGGCGTACTCATGGGTAGGGGGCGGCGCGGAAAAGTTACCGCCGGTTGCACCACGCCGCGCCCACGGCTCCCGACCCACCCACACGCCCCGCACACCCCGGCGCCCGCGCCCGCTTCCGTCGCGCGCGAGGTCATAGGCTGGCCCGGTGGGGAACTTCGAGGAGCAGCACACCGCGACGGACCCGGCACCCGAACGCGAGTACCGCATGACGGAACTCGCCGAGGCCGCCGGCGTCACGGTGCGCACCGTGCGCTTCTACCGCGAACGCGCCCTGCTGCCGCCACCCCGCCGCGAGGGCCGCATCGCCTGGTACAACGAGCACCATCTCGCCCGGCTGCGCACCATCGGCGCCCTCCTGACCCGCGGCCACACCCTCGGCGGCATCACCGAGCTGCTCACCGCGTTCGAGAAGGGCCGCGACTCCCACAGCGCCGCCGAACTCCTCGGCCTCGAACCGGCGCTGACGGCGCCGTTCTCCGAGGAGGTGCCCGTGCGCCTCACCCCCGAGGAGCTGGCCGCCCACTACCCGGGCGAGGTCACCCCCGAGAACCTCTCCGACTCCATCGACCTCGGCTACGTGGCCGTCGACGGCGACGAACTCGTCCACACCAGCCGGCGCCTGCTCGACGCCTCGGCCGCGCTCGTCCGCGAGGGCATTCCGCTCGCCGACGTCCTGGACGGGGCGCGCCGCGTCCGCACCCAGGTCGAGGCCATCGCGGCCGTCTTCGCCGACGTCCTCTCCGCGCACCTGCTCGCCGAGGACCGCGACCCCGAGGACGTCGCCGCGTCCGTGGACCACCTGCGCCCCTACGCCAAGCACATCGTCGACGCCGAACTCTCCATGGCCCTGGACCGCCGCGTCCGGAGCCGACTCGACACGTGGCTCGCGGAGCACGGCGAGAACGGCGAGAAGGACGCGGACGACGAGAACGGCACTGTGAACGACACTGCGGGTTGACATCCTCCCGGGCCTAAGGGCCGGGGATTCCCGCCTGCTCCCACACTCGCTGTGTGGGTCGCTTCGGGTGGGTTCCTGCTTCGCTGCGCGGTGCCGGGACGAGTCCCGGTCTTACCTGCGCTCCACAGGCTGACACCGCCAGTCCGGCGGCCTTGGCGACGTTGACCGCCGCGTTGATGTCCCGGTCCAGGACCGCCCCGCACGCCCCGCACGTCCACACACGGACGTTGAGCGGCTTGGGGCCGTCCTTGACGCCGCACCGGGAGCACACCTGCGAGGTCGGCTCGAACCGGCCGATCTTCACCAGGGTGCGCCCGTACCGGGCGGCCTTGTACTCCAGCATTCCGACGAACGCCGACCATCCGGCGTCGTGGACGGACTTGGCCAGGCGCGTGCGGGCGAGTCCCCTCACCGCCAGGTCCTCCACGGCGACCGCTTGGTTCTCGCGGATCAGCTTTGTGGAGAGCTGGTGGTGGAACCCGCGACGTGCGTCGGCCACCTTCGCGTGTGCGCGGGCGACCTTGATCCGGGCCTTGTTCCGGTTGCTGGAGCCCTTCTCCTTGCGGGAGAGGGCACGCTGGGCCTTCTTCAGGCGCTTCTCGGCCCGGCGCAGGAAGCGCGGGCTGTCAACCTTGGTCCCGTCCGAGAGGACCGCGAAGTGCCCAAGACCGAGATCGATACCCACCTCGGACGCGACATCGGGAAGGACTTCCTCCGGTCCGGTCTCGACGACGAAGCTCGCGAAGTACCGGCCCGCACAGTCCTTGACCACCGTCACCGTGGACGGCGCCGAGGGCAGCGTGCGGGACCACTTCACCTTCACGTCGCCGATCTTCGGCAGGCGCAGCTTCCCGCCCGGCGTGACCGACCAGCGGGCGTTCGCGGTAAAGCGCACGGACTGCCGGTTGTCGCGCTTGGACTTGTACCGGGGTGCACCCATGCGGGGGCGCTTGCCCTTCAGGCCCTCGAAGAAATTCCGGTACGCCGTGTCCAGGTCGCGCAGAGACTGCTGGAGGACGACCGCCGAGACCTCGGCGAGCCAGGCCCGTTCCGGGGTGTTCTTCGCCTCGGTGATGAGCGTCTTGGACAGGTCGCCGGTCTTCGGGAACGGCTTGCCCTCGCCGCGGGCGGTCTCCCGAGCGCGAAGCGCGTCGTTGTAGACCACCAGCGCACACCCGAACGCCTTCGCCAACGCCGTGCACTGACCGGCACTCGGATACATGCGAAAGCTGTACCGAAGCTGCACGCAGATCACGATACACAGTTGGCTTATGGGTATCGATGAGAACGTTCGTACAGGTCGACACCGCGTATTCCGGATGCATGTCCACTTGGTCTTCGTGACGAAGTACCGGCACTCCGTCTTCACCGACCGGCATCTGACACGGTGCGAGGAGATCATGCGAGCCGTGTGCGAGGACTTCCAGGCCGAGCTGGTGGAGTTCAACGGCGAGGCCAACCACGTCCACCTGCTGGTGAACTTCCCACCGAAGGTCACCGTGTCCAGGCTGGTGAACTCCCTCAACGGCGTGTCCTCGCGCAGACTCCGCCAGGAGCTCCCCGACCTGGTCCGCCACTACTGGCGGGCACAGCACCTGTGGTCCGGCTCGTACCTCGCAGAGTCGGTCGGCGGTGCGCCACTCAGCACCGTCAAGCAGTACATCCAGCAGCAGAACCGACCGTTGTGACCTGGGCCCAGGCGAACAGCGCGAATCCGTGCACACAGCCGAGGTCAGAGCAGTTTCCAGATTCGCTCCACCACCGGGCTGAAGCCCGGCGCACTGAGAATAGACCGGGTAGCGCAACCGTCACCCGGGGTGAGAGCGTCTCCGTCCCCGCGCGGATCCTTCCGGCCCCCGCCGGACCGCGCGGCAGGGAGGGAGACACCCATGGGACGAGGGTCGGCCCGGCGGCGCACCGCCGTGGCACTACTGGTCACCACCGCGTTCGTCGCACCCGCCGGGATCGTCGCGACGGCCGCACCCGCGCAGGCGGCGCCCTACTGCAACGTCACGACGGGCAGCCACCAGCGGCAGGTCGAACGTTTCCTGAAGCTCGCCGTGGACGGCAGGCAGTCACTGAAGGACTGCCGCGCCATCCAGGCGTTCCAGACCCGGCACGGCATAGCCCCCAACGCCGGCTGGGCCGGCCCGATCACCTGGGGCGTGATGCACCTGATGAACCAGCAGAAGGCCGCCGGGAAGAACCCGAACAAGAGCGGCCGGTGCCCCACGAACAAGGGCCGCATCGCCTGCGTGGACCTCACCCGGCAGCTCAGCTGGATCCAGGACGGCCGCAAGCTCGTGCACGGGCCCGTCCCCGTCCGCACCGGCCGGAACGGCCACGAGACCCGCACCGGCGCCAAAAAGGTCTACTGGCGGAACAAGAACCACTGGTCGACGCTGTACGACGTAGCGATGCCCTACGCCCAGTTCTTCGACGGCGGCATCGCCTTCCACTCCATCAAGGGCAGCGTGTGGTCACCGCCCGGCTCCCACGGCTGCGTCAACATGCGCCGGGCGGACGCCGCGACGTACTGGAGCCTGCTGCGCAACGGCGACGACGTGCACGTCTGGGGTCGCAAGCCCGGGACGTGAGCCTCCGGGGGCCGCCGGGGGCGCCCTCAGGGGCAGGCCCTCAGGGAGCGAAGACGGCCGTCACGGGGGCGTGGTCCGACCACCGCTCGGCGTGGCTCCCCGCCCGCTCGACGTACGCCTTCACACAGCGGGCGGCCAGCCCCTCCGTGGCGGCCAGCAGGTCGATGCGCCAGCCGCTGTCGTTGTCGAAGGCCCGCCCCCGGTACGACCACCACGAGTACGGCCCGGCCTGGTCCGGGTGCTGCCGCCGGACGACGTCCACGAACCCGCCGTCCGCCGGGTCCAGCACCCGGCTCAGCCAGGCCCGCTCCTCCGGCAGGAACCCGGCCTTCCGCCGGTTGGCCTTCCAGTTCCTGAGGTCCACCTCCTGGTGCGCGATGTTCCAGTCACCGCAGACCAGCGCCTCCCGGCCACCTTCGGCCGCCCGCTTCCGCAGCTCCCCCAGGTAGGGCAGGAAGGCGGCCATGAAGCGCTCCTTCTCCTCCTGCCGCTCGGTGCCGACCTCCCCCGACGGCAGGTAGAGGCTCCCCACCGTGACGCCCGGCAGGTCCACCTCGACGTAGCGCCCGGCGGCGTCGAACTCGCTCACCCCGAAGCCGACCCGGACCGCGTCCGGCGCGCGACGTGTGAGAACCGCCACGCCGGCCCGGCCCTTCGTCGCCGCCGGCGCCCACTGGACGTGCCAGCCCTCCGGCGCCCGCACGGCCTCCGTGAGCTGCTCGGGCTCGGCGCGGACCTCCTGGAGGCACACGACGTCCGCCTCGCAGGACGCCAGCCAGGGCAGATATCCCTTGCCGGACGCCGCGCGCAGACCGTTGACGTTGACCGTTGCGACCTTGAGCATCCCCGCAGCTTACTTAGGATTTCCGTATGCACCTGGCCCGCATCCGGTACGACCACCCCGACGCCCGGCGACTCGACGCCGAGGTCCAGCAGGAGTACGCCGTCCGCTACGGCGACGAGGGCGACGTCACCCCGCTCGACGCGGAGATGTTCCTCCCGCCCGGCGGGCTCTACCTGCTCGCCTACGACGACGACGGCCGTCCCGTCGCCTCCGGCGGCTGGCGCGCCATGGACCGCAACGGCGAGGGGTACGCGGACGGCGACGCCGAGATCAAGCGGATGTACGTCGTCCCCGGCGCGCGCGGGCAGGGCCTGGCCCGCAAGATCCTCGCCCAGCTGGAGGCGGACGCCCGCGCGGCGGGACGGCTGCGCATGGTCCTGGAGACCGGCACCATGCAGCCGGAGGCCATCGCGCTGTACGAGTCCGAGGGCTACGAGCCGTGCGCGAAGTTCGGCCTCTACCGCGAGGAGCCGAACAGCCGCTGCTACGCCAAACCGCTGACCGTCTGACGGCTCGGGGCGACTCGGGGCGGGCCGGGCCGGCAGCACGTGCGGGACGTACGCCCGTCCCGCACGTGACCACGGCCACGTCACCGGTGGCACGGACGACCCCGCGCCGCTCGATAGCCTGACCGGCATGCCGCTCGACCACGTGGACGTCCTGATCGTCGGGGCGGGCCTGTCCGGGATCGGCACGGCCTGCCACCTCACCCGGGACGCGCCCGGCCGTACGTACGCGATTCTGGAGGCGCGCGGGGCCGTCGGCGGGACGTGGGACCTCTTCCGCTACCCCGGCGTCCGCTCCGACTCCGACATGTTCACGCTCGGCTACGCCTTCCGGCCGTGGCGGGGCGAGCGGTCCATCGCCGACGGCGCCGCCATCCGCGACTACATCCGCGACACCGCCCGCGCCTACGGCGTGGACCGGCACATCCGCTTCCGGCACCGCGTCGTGCGCGCGGAGTGGTCCAGCGCCGACGCCCGCTGGACGGTGACCGCCGAACGCACCGACACCGGCGAGCGCACCCGCCTCACCTGCTCGTTCCTCGCCGCCTGCGCCGGCTACTACCGCTACGACCGGGGCCACACCCCGGACTTCCCCGGCGCGGAGCGGTTCACCGGGCCCGTCGTCCACCCGCAGCACTGGCCCCGCGACCTCGACTGGCGCGGCCGGCGCGTCGTCGTGATCGGCAGCGGCGCCACGGCCGTGACGCTCGTGCCGGCACTCGCCGAGGAGGCCGCGCACGTCACGATGCTCCAGCGCTCCCCCAGCTACGTCGCCGCGCTGGCCGCCACCGACCCCCTCGCCCGCGCCCTGCGCCGCCTCCCACCCCGGCTGAGCGGGCCCGTCGTCCGCTGGAAGAACGTCCTCGTCTCCGTGGCCGGGTTCCAGCTCAGCCGACGCCGCCCGAAGCTCATGAAGGCGCTGCTGCGCCGGGGCGTGACGCGCTGGCTGCCGCCGGGCTACGACGTCGACACCCACTTCACCCCGCGCTACGACCCGTGGGACCAGCGGCTGTGCGCGGTGCCCGACGGCGACCTCTTCCGCGCCGTGGCCGACGGCACCGCGTCCGTCGTCACCGACCACGTCGAGACCTTCACCGAGACGGGCATCGCCCTCGCCTCCGGCGCCCACCTCGACGCGGACGTGATCGTCACGGCGACCGGCCTGACCCTCCACCCCCTCGGCGGGCTGCGCCTGCGCGTGGACGGCCACGACGTCGACCTCGGCCGCACCGTCGCCTACAAGGGCGCCATGCTCTCCGGCGTCCCCAACTTCGCACTCACCCTCGGCTACACCAACGCCTCCTGGACGCTCAAGGCCGACCTCGTCGCCCGTTACGTGTGCCGCGTCCTCAACCACCTCCAGGACCACGGCCTGCGCGCCGCCACCCCCGTCACCCCGACGTTCCCGCCCGGCACGGAGCTGTCCCCGCTCATCGACCTCAGCTCCGGCTACGTGCGGCGCGGCATCCACACCCTCCCCCGCCAGGGCCCCCGCACCCCCTGGCGCCTCCACCAGAACTACCTGCGCGACGTGCGCCTCCTGCGCCGCTCCCCCCTCACCGACACCCACCTCCACTTCACCTGACCGGTCCCCGGAGCGGATTGCGGGGGCGGTGATCCGGTGAGCGGTGCACCGGGGTTCAATTTGGCCCTCGACCGGGGGACGATGGCCGGCATGGGGAGTGAAGGTGAGCCTCGTTGGAGCGACTTCGGGCGTCGGCTGCGCTACTGGCGGTCCCGGGCCGGGCTGACGCAGGCCCAGCTCGGCGAGCTGCTGGGCTATCACCACAGCCACATCAGCAAGGTCGAGCGGGGCTTCAGGGGTCCGCCGCCCCGGTTCTCCGAGGCGGCGGACACGCTGTTGGGCACCGGCGGTGAGCTGGCCGCGCTGTGGGAACGCGCGAGCACCGGGGAGGCGGCGGCGCAGGGCGTCCCGTTCCCGGTGCCCCGGACGGACGGGCGTCCCACCGACGTCACCCCGGAACTGCTGGCCCACTGGCCCGGGGCGCTGCCCGCGAACGGCCTGCCCTGCCCGCTGCACGACACGGCCGGGTGCCCGGTGCCGCCGCCCACGTACGTACTGGTCTCCGGTCGGCTGCTGCCCGTCGACGTCGACGGCGTCCACGGGCTGACGGCCCTGCTGGCGGCGTTCGAGCGGATGACGGTGGGGCGGACGTCGGTGGAGTGCGCGCCCGTGGAACGGACGCTGCGGACGCTCGTGGAGCGGTCGACGCAGGTCGGACGCCGGACGGCACTGCCGCTGCTGCGGCTGGCGGCCCGGTACGCCCAACTCGCGGGCTGGCTGCGGGTCCTGCGCGACCAGAACGGGCTGGCCATGTCCTGGTACGGGCACGGGTTGCGCTGGGCCGACACCTCCGGGGACGTGACGGCGAAGGTGGCCCTCCTGTTCGACATGAGCATGGTGGCGCGCATCGAGCGGGACCGGGACGCCGTGCACGCCTACGCCGACGCCCTGGAGCACGCCGCGCCCGCCCGCCGCTGGGTGGCCACGATGGCCAGCCTCTACCGCGCGCGGGGCGAGGCCCTGTGCGGCGGGCTGGGCGAGGTCGAACGGCACCTCGGGGCGGCCCGGGCCCTGCTGGACGGCTTCGGCGAGCGGGATCACGCCGAGGCGCCGTGGCTGGTGGGGGCCGAGGGCCGGATGCGGCTGGAGTCCAGTGCGGCGGGGGCGCTGCGGGACGTCGCCGTGCTGGCCGGGGACGTGCGGGCGGCCCGCCGCGCCGTCACGGCGGGCCGCGCGTCCCTGCGGGCGCTCCCCGGTCACATGCGCCCCACCCGGACGCTCCTGACCCTGCGGCTGGCCGACGCCCACGCCTGCGCGGGCGACCCGGACGCCGCCGTGGCGACGGCGGGCGGGGCGCTCGACGAGGCGCTGGCCGCCCCCCGGACGACGATCGTCCGGGAGCTGCGCGGGCTCCACACCCGGCTGTCAGGGAACCCGCGCTGGTCCGGGACGGCACCCCTGCGGGACTTCCGGGAGCGCCTGCTCACCGCCCTCCCTCCACGCTGAGCCGCGCGCGGCCGACCGGTCGACGGCGGTCTGCCGGAAGCGCGTCAGTACAGGCTGACCTTGTAGCGCTTCAGGGCTTCGGTGACGGGCTGGTAGAACGTCGTGCCCCCGCTGCGGCAGTCGCCGCTGCCGCCGGAGGTGATGCCGAGCGCCCTGTTGCCCTGGTACAGCGGTCCGCCGGAATCGCCGGGCTCGGCGCAGACGTTGGTCTGGATCATGCCGTGCACCGTGCCTGCGCTGCCGTAGTTCACGGTGACGTCGAGCGCGGTGACCGTCCCGCTGTGGGTCCCGGTGGTGGAGCCGGTGCGCTGCACGGACTGGCCGACGACCGGGTCGGCGGCGACGAAGCCGCCCGGGTGGCTGAGCGCCGGGTCGTCGTACCGGACGAGGGCGTAGTCGTTGCCCGGGAAGCTCGAATGGATCGTCGGGCCGATGGGCGTGGTACCTCCGGGGGCGGTGTACCACTGGGCCACCGCGTTGCCGCAGTGCCCGGCGGTGAGGAAGTAGTACGTGCCGCCGCTGCGGACGTTGAAGCCGACGGAACACCGGACGCCGTTCCCGTAGATGGGGTCGCCGGCGGAGAGCATGGGCCGGAACGTCGCGGACGTCCGCTCGATCCGCAGCGCGCCGGCGTCCGGGCCCGCCGCCTTCCGGAGGTGGGCGAGGTCCGCCCGGGAGACGGTGGCGTCCGCGGTCACGACGACCCGGCCGGAGCGGGCGTCCACGTACCAGGCCGTCCCGCCGACGTCGGCCGCGAGCACGGCGTCGCTCACCCGGGACAGCTCGGCCGCGTCGAAGGTCTCCGGCTCGGCGGCGACGGCGTTCGGCAGGCTCACCGTCGCGGCGGCCAGCAGTCCGACGGCGGCCGCGAGCGTGCGCTTGATCCTCACTGCAGGTTCCTCCTGTGGGGGTGGGGACCCGCGTGGTTGCGGATCCTCGGCAGGGACCCGCGTGGGACGGGGAGTTCACCCCCGCATTGGCGTGCCCCTGCCAAGGAGGGAGTATGAAGCGCTGCCATCCCCCGTCAACCCCGTCGGGCGGTGGACGTCTCAGCGGGGGGAGGTCGACGAGGGGCTCGCGTCCGGGCCGGTGGTGGGCGTCGGTGCGGCAGCTCGCTCGCCGTCCACGTCGCAGACGGCGGGCGCCAGCACCGTGTCGGCCCCCCGCAGCCGCACGGTGGCGCGACCCTCCTCGTCCTCGGCGAACGCCGCCGTGCACACGATTTGCCGGACGGCCAGGTCGTCGAGGCCCGCGAGAGCGATCGGCACCAGCACCTCCACCCCGCCCTCCGACAGGGGCGCCGTCCGGACGGGGGTCTCCGGCAGGTCGGGCAGGCCGTCGGTGAGCCCGACCTCCCGTTCGGGCCCGCGCGGACCGGCGAAGAGGGCCACGACCGTCCTGGACGTCCGCGTCACCCCCGGCACCCCGGGCACCTCCTGCCCGTCCGCCGCACCCGCCGTGTCCTCGAACACCTCGTCGAGGAAGCGGATCACGGGCATCACCCGCCCCTCGGGCGTCCGGAAGAAGAGGAGCCCGGTGGACGGGTGCGGGACGACCGGGAACGTGGCCGGGTCGCCCGCTCCCACGACCTCGGTCTCCGCGATGCCGCAGCCGCCGAGCAGCAGGGCGGTGAGAGCGGCGAAGGCGGCCAGGGGCGCGGCGCGGCGGCCACCGCCCGACGGTCTCCTGCCGGGTGCGATCATGCCGGGTCCTCCCCCGCGTGCAGCGGCATCTCGACGGTGAAGACGGCACCGCTCCCGTCGGGGCCGTTCGCCGCGCGGACGGTCCCGCCGTGGAGTCGGGCGTTCTCGAGCGTGATGGCCAGACCCAGGCCGCTGCCGGCCGAACGGGTGCGGGCCGCGTCGGCCTTGTAGAAGCGGTCGAAGATGTGCGGGAGCACGTCGGGCCGGATACCGGGCCCCCGGTCGGAGACCTCGGTGATCAGGCGCTCCGTCCCGTCCGCACCGACGGCGGTGCGCAGCCGCACGGTCACCGGCGCTCCGCCGTGCCGTAGGGCGTTGCCCACCAGGTTGGCGACGACGATGTCGAAGCGGCGGGGGTCGAGCCGGGCGCGGACGCCGTCCGGCAGCTCCGTGCGGACCACGTCCGTCCAGTGCCGCCGCTCCAGGGTCTTGCGGACGGTCTCCGCGACGTCGATCTCGTCGATATTGAGGTCGGCGGCGCGGGCGTCGAACCGGGAGATCTCCATCAGGTCCTCCACGAGGACCGCGAGCTTCTCCGTCTCCGCGCTGACCAGCCGCACCGCCCGCTCGGTGTCCGGGTCCAGGCGGTCCGCGTCCTCCTCCAGGACGCCGGTGACGGCGAGCATCCCCGCCAACGGGGTGCGCAGCTCGTGCGAGACGTCGGAGGCGAAGCGCCGGGCGCGCGCCTCGGCCCGCCGCAGCTCGTCCACGGAGGCCTCCAGCGCACCGGCGGACTCGTTGAACGTCCGGGCCAGGTCCGCGATCTCGTCGCGGCCCCGCGCCCGGATGCGGGTGTCGAGATGGCCCCGGCCCATGGAACGGGCCGCCTCGCGCAGCTCCCGCACCGGACGCAGCACGCCGCGCGTCGCGATCAGCGCGGGCACGAGGGCGACGGCGAGGCCGGGCAGCGCCCCGTTCCGCGCGGCCACGACCAGCGCCTCCACGTTCGCCCGCTCGTCGGACATCGGCATCACCGCGAACAGGACGAGCCCGGTCGGCACCGCCCTCCCCGGCCCGCCGCCGCGCTCGCCGACGTCGAACACGACCGGCATGCCGATCGTCAGATACGGCACCCCGTCCTTGACGACCCGCTGGAAGCTCCCGCTGGGATCGGCGTGGGCCCGGCGGCGCAGCTCGGGCGTGATCACCGTGGAGGTGGGGTTGTCGGCGGAGGAGACGCGGATGTCGCCGTACTCCGCGTACACGTACCAGGTGTTCGGCTTGCCGTTGCGGGCCATGGCGCGCAACCCGCCGACCAGCCCGTCGGTGTCCAGCGGCAGGTAGAAGTCGAACGCGCCGACCTCGCTGCGGAAGGTCGAGACGGCCGTGTCCTGCGCCGTCTCCAGCACCGCGTTGCGTGCCTCCCGGAAGGTGAGGGCGGCGGTCGTGCCCGCGCTGACTGCGGCCACCAGCAGGAACGCGAGCACGAGCCGGGCCCGCAGCCCGAAGGGACGGCGCCGCTCCCCCTCCGGCGGCCTGCGGAACCGGAGCGGTCCGCGGAGCCTCACAGCGGTCCGAAGCGGTAGCCGAAGCCCCGCAGGGTCTGAATGTAGCGCGGGCTCGCCGGGACGTCCTCGATCTTGTTGCGCAGCCGCCGCACACAGGCGTCCACGAGCCGGGCGTCGCCGTGATAGCTGTGCTCCCACACGTGCTCCAGCAGCTGCTGCCGGCTGAAGACCTGCTCCGGGGCGGCCGACAGGTGCAGGAGAAGCTTCATCTCGGACGGCGCGAGAGCCAGGCGTACGCCGTTCTTGACGACGGTGAGACCCGCCCGGTCGATGGCCAGCCCGCCGTGCGTCTCGACGCCGGGCCGCCCGCCGCCGTGGTCCTCGATCCTGCGCAGCACCGCCCGGATGCGGGCCTCGATGACCTCGGTACGCGCGGGTTTGACGATGTAGTCGTCGGCGCCGGCCTCCAGGCCGATGACGATGTCGAAGTCGTCGCCGCGCGCGGTGAGCATGATGATCGGCAGCTGGCTGTCCTCCCGCACCGTGCGGCAGACCTGGACGCCGTTCATCCCCGGCAGCATCAGGTCGAGCAGCAGCAGGTCGGGCCGGAACGTGCGCAGCGCGGCGAGCCCGGCCTCGCCGGTGGCGGCCGCCCGCACCTCGTGGCCGCGCCGGCGCAGGCCGAGTTCCACGCCCTCCCGCACGGAGGGGTCGTCTTCGATGAGGAGCACACGGGGCATGGGCGCAGTATTCCCTGGGGCCGGGGGCGGGACGGGGGCGAGGTTCAGGAGCGGCGGCGCAGCCGGGCGAGGGCGCCGGTGACGAGCGCGGCGACCTCGGCGAGGCGCAGCGGACGGGCGAGGAGGACGAAGACGGCGGCGATCACCACCGTCCCGGCGGCGACCGCCGCGAGCGCCCCGGCGGGTCCGGCCGCACGCGCGGCACCGTACCCGAGCGCGCACGCGGGCACGGCGGCGATCAGCAGCCGGACCTGCCCGGCGAGGGCCCGCCCGGAGGGGCGGCGCACGCCCGGCGCGGCCAGGGCGCGGTGGAGGACGAGGGCCGTCACGGCCCAGCCCACCCACAGGGCGACCGTGTACGCCCCGGCCATGCCCGTCACCGCCCAGCGGGCCGGCAGCAGCACGTACGCGACGATCGACAGGCCCGCCTGGAGCCCGGCCGTCACGAGGTTGAGGAGGAACGGCGTGCGGACGTCGGAGAGCGCGTAGAACGTGCGGAACAGCACGTACTGCCCGCTGAAGGCGATCAGACCGGGCGCGAACGCCATCAGGGTGCCCGCCATGACGGCGACGGCCGCCGCGTCCGTCTCGCCGTAGCGGAAGACGACCGACAGCACCGGCTGCGCGAGCGCGAACAGCACGCACGCCGCCGGGACGACGGCCGCCGCGCTGTGCCGCAGCGCGTACGAGACGTCGCGCCGCACGGCGGCGGTGTCCGCGTCGGCGGCCGCCGCGCTCATCCGGGGCAGCAGCGCCGTCATCAGCGACACGGTGATGATCCCGTGCGGCACGGCCCACAGCAGGTAGGCGTTGTTGTACGCGCTGAAGCCCGCGCCGCCGTCCACCCCGGCCGCCTCGGCGTGCAGGCCCGCCGCCGTGGCCAGCCGGGTCGTCACCCAGTACGCGACCTGGTTGGTCAGCACCAGCAGCACCAGCCACCCCGCCTTGCGCAGCGGCGCGGTGAGCCCGCTGCCGCCCCAGTCGAAACGGGGCCGGAAGCGGAACCGGGCGGCGCGCAGCGACGGCAGCAGGGCGAGGGCCTGGACGACGATGCCCGCCGTGGTGCCCCAGCCGAGCAGCGCCGTCTCCGCCGGGCTGAGGGACCCGCCGTCGCCGACCGCCAGGTAGAGGCCGAAGACGGCGATGACCACCAGGTTGTTGAGCACCGGCGTCCACATCATGGCGCCGAACCGGCCCCGGGCGTTCAGTACCTGCCCGAGCAGGGTGAACAGCCCGAGGAAGAAGATCTGCGGCAGGCAGTAGCGGGCGAAGGCGACCGCCGTGGCCGTCCGGTCCGGCGGGTAGTCCGTGTACACGTCGATGATCGCGGGGGCCGCCCAGACCGCGCCCGCCGTCAGCACCAGGAGGGCGAGCACGCACGCCGTGAGCAGCCGGTCGGTGTACGCCGCGCCGCCGTCCGCGTGCTCCTTGGCCGCCCTGACCAGCTCCGGCACGAAGACGGCGTTGAGCGCACCGCCGATCAGCAGCATGTAGACGATGGTCGGCAGCGCGTTGCCGACGGCGTACCCGTCGGCGAGCGTCCCGACGCCGATCGCGGCGGCGACGACGGCGGAGCGGGCGAACCCCGTCGCGCGCGACACCACCGAACCCGCCGCCATGATCGCGCCGCTGCGCGCCACGGACGGCGCCCGTCCGGTCTCGGCGGGCGCGGTGGGGGCGGCGGCGGGCGCCGCCGGGGCGGGCGCCGGGCCCGGCGCCGTCACCGGCGCGCCAGGTACGTCTGGAACGCCCGGTACAACGCGTGGTTGGCGGCGCCGTCCAAGGGCCTCTCCCATTCCCCGAGGGTCTCGACGACCTCACCCCCGGTGCCGAGCTTCCAGCGCAGCAGCCCGTAGGGCCGGTCGTCGGGGTCGAGGGTGGAGGGTACCCCGCGCATGTCGTACACGTGGGCGCCGAGGGCCCGGGCGTCGAGCAGCATGTGCCACTGGAGCAGGTTCGAGGGGCGGACCTCGCGGCGGTGGTCGGCCGAGGCCCCCGTCTGGTACCACACGCGCCGCCCCACGCGGATCATGGTGTGGGCGGCGAGGATCTCGCCGCCGTGCCGGGCCAGGTAGAGCTTCATCCGGCCCGGTTCCTCCGCGTTGAGGGCCGCGTACTGGCGCTCGTAGTAGGCGAGCGAGCGACCGAGCCGGAACCCGTCCCGCTCCTCCGTGATCCGCAGCAGCCGGTAGAACGCGGGCAGGTCGGCCGCACCGCCGACGGTCACCTCCACGCCGGACCTCCGCGCGCGCCGCACGTTGCGCCGCCACTCCTGGTTGAGCCCCGCCCACAGGTCGTCCGGGCTCCGACCGGCGAGCGGCAACCGGAAGACGTGCCGGGGCTGCGCGTCGCCGTCCTCCTCGCCGCCGCAGCGCCGCCAGCCCCGCGCCCGCAGCCGGTCGGCGACGGCCGTGCCCAGCGGGTCCACCTCGCTCGCCAGGACGTCCCCCAGCCGCCGCCCCGGCCCGGTCGCCGCCTTCAGCCGGGCCGCGCTCCAGCGACGGTAGGCGGGCGAGGGTCCGATCCGCACCGCGAACACCCCGGACGCGCGCAGGTGCCGCAGCAGCGGGCCGAGCCAGTCGTCGATGCGGGGATCGGTCCAGTCGGCGACGGGCCCCTCCGGCAGGTAGGCGAAGTGCTTGTGCGTGCCCGGAAGTTGGCGTAGCAGCACGAGTGCCGCCCCGGACAGCCGGCCGCCCGCCGGGTCCGCTCCCCACCCGACGAACCGCGCCTGCCAGCCCTCCTTGACCTGCGCCCAGGACGGGCACTGGAGGAAGCCGGGAGCCAGCGCCGCCCCCTCACGGGACTCCAGGAAGCGGCGGTACGTCACGGCGGAGACAGGCCGCAGCGGCGTCTCCTGGCTGCGGTCGGCCGTCACAAGCAGCGCTGACACGGTGAGACCCTCTCGGTCGGGACGTCCGGTTCTTCGGGGACGCCGAGGATGCTCACAGCCGCTCTTGACCGCTCCGCGCGACGTGTGTGACGGGACGATGACCGTTCCCCCGCAATCGCCGTCATCTGCCCCACGGGGCAACCCACCTGCGCTTTCCCGCCTCTACGGTCACGGATACACCACCACTCACGACCGGGGGAGCCCCGTTGGACCACATACGTATGCGCGGAGCGGCACTCGCGGCGCTGCTCGTGCCGCTCGCCGCCTGCTCGACGTCCGCCCCGGGGCCGCAGGGCACCGACGGCCCGGGCGACGCGGCCGGCGAGGACCGGCCGGCGGCCGTGACGGTGACACCGCACGGCGAGGACGCCCCGGCCGGCGAGCCCGTCCGCGTCACGGCGTCGGACGGACGGCTGACGTCGGTCACCGTCACCGACGCCGACGGCGGCCCCCTCGCGGGCGAACTCGCCCCGGACGGCTCGGAGTGGACCTCCCGGCGCAAGGCCGCCCCCGGCACCTCGTACCGCGTCACCGCCGTGACGGCCACCGGGGACGGCGGTGACCGCACCTGGAAGTCCGCCTTCACCACGGCGGAGGCCGACGGGGTCAACAAGGTCGACTGGCGGCCCGGGACGGACACCACCGTGGGCGTCGCCCAGCCAATATCCCTGGTCTTCGACCACCCGGTCACCGACAAGGCAGCCGTCGAGCGGCAGTTGACGGTCACCACGTCCAACGGGACGGAGGGCGCGTGGGCCTGGCTCACGGACCACTCCGGCCGCGACCGGATCGACTGGCGTCCCGAGACGTACTGGAAGTCCGGCACCCGGGTGACGCTGACCGCAGAGCTGAACGGCACGGACTCCGGCGACGGCGGCTGGTTCGTCCGCGACTACACGACCACCTTCACCATCGGCGCGCGCCAGGTCGTCGAGGTCGACCTCGACCGCAAGCGGCTCACCCTGGTGCGGGACGGGAAGGAGGTCCGCACGATCCCGGTCTCCGGCGGCACCCCCGGCGGCGACAAGCGCTCCTGGCGCGGCACGGCCGTGCTCATGGCCAAGGAGGGCACCATCAACATGAACTCCGAGACGGTCGGGCTCGGCGACGCCTACGACAAGATGGTCGACCACTCGATGCGGCTGACCTGGTCCGGCATGTACGCGCACGCCGCGCCCTGGAACGACCGGTGGATGGGCAAGGCCAACAAGAGCTCCGGCTGCATCGGCATGAGCGACGCGGACGCCGCCTGGTTCTACGCCCAGGTCCGCCCCGGCGACCCGTTCGAGATCACCGGCGAGGACACCAAGGGCGTCGTCGCGCCGGGCAACGGCTTCGGCGCCTGGAACGTGTCCTGGCCCGACTGGCAGGCCCGCAGCGCCCTCCCCTGACCCCCGCGCGCCCCCGTGTGCCGTGCCCTCCTCCTACGGTCCGCGCACCGCCGCCTCCGTGACGGCGGTGCGCGGACCGGGTGGCCTAGCGCGGTGCGATCGCCACCGCGTCGATCTCGAAGAGCATCTCCGGCAGCGCCAGCGCGGCCACCCCGACCAGCGTCTGGGCGGGCAGTTCCTCGCCCCACGTCCGGTGCAGCGCGGCGCCCAGGATCCGCAGCTTCTCCGGGTCGTGGTCGACGATGTAGGTGCCGAGGCGGACGACGTGGCCGACGTCGAGGCCGACGGCCGCGAGCGCGGTACGGAGATGGGCCAGGGACTGTTCGACCTGGGCGGCGAAGTCCCCGGTGGTGACCGCGCCGGAGGCGTCCGAGGCGTACTGGCCGGCGATGAAGACCTGCTCGCCGGGTGCGGTGACGACGTGGCTGTAGCCGAAGCCGGTCGGGTTGTGCAGGCCTGCGGGGTTGGTGATGGTGCGGGTCATGACGGTGTTTCCTTTTCCTTGGTGGTGGTGTCGATGAACACGTGACGACCGAGAGCGCCGACGCCGACGGCGACGGCGGCGGCGGCGGCGAGCGAGAGCGTCGCCCCGGCCCACAGGGGTGCGGAGAGGGAGACGGAGTCGACGAGACGCCCGCCGAGGAAGGCGCCCAGGGCGATGGACAGGCAGAACGCCGCGACGAAGAGCGAGGTGGCGGCCTCGGCGGCGTCCGGGGCGGCGGCCAGGAACCACGACTGCAGGCCGACCGAGACCCCGCCGAAGGCCAGCCCCCACCCCAGCAGCAGGAGCGTGCCCGCCGTGCTGCCTGCGGTGAGCGCGAGGGCGGCGAGCACGGCGGTGAGCCCACCCGCCACCAGCAGCAGTGCCGGCCGGGCCGCCCGGGCGGCGGCACCGCCGACGAGGAAGTTCCCGGCCAGCCCCGCACCGCCGTAGGCGAGCAGCAGCACACCGACGAGGTCGTCGCCGATGCCGTAGCGGTCCTGCAGCATCGGGCGGACGAAGGTGTAGGCGAGGAAGTGCCCGGTGACGATGAGGAACGTCAGCGCCAGGCCGGCCCGCACGCCGGGGTTGGACCGCAGCAGCCCGCCGAGGTCGGCCGGGCTCAGTCCCCGCTCGGCCGGCAGGGGCGGCAGCTGCAGGACGAGGCCGCCCAGCACCGCCAGCGCCAGCACGCCGAGCGCGGCGAACGCCGTCCGCCAGCCGCCGAGTTCTCCGGTGAGGGTCCCCAGGGGGACGCCGAGGACGGAGGCCGCGGAGACCCCGGCGAAGATGACGGAGGTGGCCCGTCCGACGTGCCGTGCGGGCACCAGGCGCAGGGCGAGCCCACCCGCGAAGGCCCAGAAGCCCCCGATGCTCACCCCCAGCAGCACCCGCGCGCCGAGCACCACGGCGAAGTGCCCGGCCGTGGCGGACAGGAGGTGGGCGGCGGCCACCAGGGCCATCAGCGCGCAGAGGACGAGTCGGCGGTCGAGCCGCCCGGCGGCCACCGCCAGCAGCGGCGCCGACACCGCGGCGACCAGCCCGGGGACGGTGACCATCAGCCCCGCCGTGCCGTCCGAGACGTGCAACTCCCCGCCGATCGGCGTGAGGAGCCCCACGGGCAGCAACTCCGCGGTCATCACGGTGAAGATGCCGAGCGTGACCGCTGCGACCGCGAGCCAACCGCGCACAGCGGCCCGTCTCTCCATAACCTGGATACTCGACATCCAGAATACCCCCCCTCCCTCGATCCCGCCCCTGCGGGCCGGTCGCTCATGTCAGCCGTTCAGGAACCAGCGCCTGACCCGCTCCGGCGCCCCGGGCGCCTGCCGTTCGGCCTGCTCCCGCACGTCGTCGAGCGTCTGCCGGGCGAGCTCCCGGCGCCAGGCGAGCTCGGCCCGTGCCATGGCGTGCGCGAAGGCACACGGCTTCTGATAGCTGCTCGGGCTCCCCGCTCCGGGCCCCTGCTGCCGGATCTCGGCGCACCGGAACGCCTCCTCGGGCCCCTCGATCGCGGCGACCACGTCCATCAGCGTGACCTGCGTCAACGGCCGCGCCAGCCGGAAGCCACCCCGGGGGCCGGACGTCGAGGTGACGATGCCGGCCCGGGCGAGAGCCTGCAGCTGCTTGTTGAAGTACGGAGCGGGAAGTTCGTGGTACGCCGCCAGTCTGGCCGCCGTCACCGGGCGGTCCGGGCCGACCCAGGCGAGATTCAGCACGCCGTGCAGCGCCCACTCCACACCCTCACTCATCTTCATGATCCTGGATACTACACATCCAGAACTTCCCGGACCACGTGAGCGGGCGGAGATATAGGGCAGGTGGTACCCTACGTTCATGATAAAGACGAGCGTCTACCTTCCCGAAGAGCTGGAAGTGCGGTTGGACGCCGAGGCCGCCGCCACCGGCGTCAGCAAGGCCGAGCTCATCCGGCGGGGAATCGCCATGCTGCTCGAGCACTCGACGCGCCCTCGACAGGGCAACGCATTGCCCGTCTTCAACAGCGGCCGGACCATGACCGCCGAAGCGATGGATGACGCGCTCTACGAGCACATCAAGGAACGATCGGCGCGCCGTTGATCATCGTCGCCGACACGTCCGCCCTGTTCGCCGCGTTCGACGCGGCGCAGCAGGAGCATCGTGACGCCCTGGACATCGTGGACCGGGAAGTCCTCGCCCTCTCCCCTCTGGTCATCACCGAACTCGACCACCTCGTGCACCGGGATCTGGGATTCACCCCGGCCCTGCAGGTCATGGAGGCACTGAACGCCCGCATGGCGGACGGCCAGTACAAGCTGGCCGCACTGCGGCCGGCGGACCTCATCGCTGCCCACGAGGTACGTGTGAAGTACGAGGGACTCCGACTCGACCTGGCGGATGCCGTGGGCGTCGTCCTCGCGGACCGGTACAAGACGGACCGCATCCTCACTCTTGACCAACGCGACTACCGCGCGATCACCCCACTGACCCCCGGGCTCACCGCTTTCCGCATCCTCCCCGCCGACCACTGACTCCAGGGGCACCCGCCCCCAGACACCTCGCAGCGAGGCCGAAAACAACGAAGATCCCGTCCGATCAACCAGATCGGACGGGATCTCGTGTGCTGTGTTGTGGACCTGAGGGGATTTGAACCCCTGACCCTCTCGTTGCGAACGAGATGCGCTACCAGGCTGCGCTACAGGCCCTTGCAACGGGTGAAACTGTAGCACCTGGGGAGGGCGGTGCAAAAATCCCGGTCGGGGGCCCGCGGGAGGGCGCTACTCGTTCGCGGCGCGGCGTCGTTCCTGGTCGGCGTACTGGTCGAACAGCGGGGTGCGGCCGCGACGGCGGTCCTCGGTGGAGGACGGAGTCGGGGCCGGGTCGGTGGCGCGGGCGGAGCTCCAGGCGTCGGGGGCCTCCAGGTCGACGCCGGAGGCGTGCCGGGGGGCCACCGGGGCGTTGACGTAGGTCGGCAGCGGGACGGGGACGGGCTCCCAGCCGTCCCCGTCGTGCAGGGCGCGGGGGGCGCGCTGCTGGTCGACCCACTCGGCGTGGTCGGTGGCCTCCACGAGGGCGCGGCGGTCATCCGCCGGGCTCGGGGCGCTGTGCGGCTGTTCGGAGGTGGGGGCGGCGGCCGGGACCGGGTCGGTGGGACGGCGGCGGGCGCGCAGCCGCCGGGCGGCGTCCTCGGCCCGGTGCTGGTCGAGGCGGGCGGAGGCGAGCCGGACGGCGTAGCGTCGGCGCTCCTGCGCGCGGACGTACAGGATGTAGGCGGTCAGCAGACCGGCCGGCACGGCGGGTGCCCACAGGAGGTGGAGGCCGCCCACGGCGGCGGTGACGGAGCCGAGGGTGAGCGCGAGGAAGAGGACCATCGTGGTGCGGCGCCGACGGGCGAGGACCTTCGCGCGGACGGCCCGCTCCTCGGGGTGGAGGGTGCCGGGCCGGGCGGGTGCGGGGTCGGCGAGGGACCGGTCGGCGGTGCCGTCCGGCTCCTCGGGGGCCGGGGGCTCCGGCCGGTCGCCGTTCTCCTTCGCCTGACGCCGCTCGGCCGACGCTCGTCCCGTCAGCATGCGGATCGCGGTGCTGAACCGTTCCGTCGGACGTGCGTCGTTCAGCTCGTCCTGGCGGCGGAGCCACATCGGTACCAGGTAGGCGGCCCAGGCCCCGACGATGACTGCGTAAATGAGGCCGCTGCTGCTCACTCTCACACCGTAGAGGGGTTTCGGGAGGTGCATCAGCCAATTGACGCGGTGTGTCGCACGATCTGCCTGACATCTCGACACTTTTTCACGGCTGGTTCAGACCGATAAATCACCGAAACTGACGGGAATTCGAACAGGAATGCGAATAACTGCGGGGGCTGGTATTCCGTGATCCCGTGATCCCGTGACGCCGTTCCTGCCGCAGGGCCGCTTGCCCACCCGGCTACCTCTGGGCGGGGCCCGGCAGGGAGCGGTCGTGCCAGCGGGTGAGCAGGCCCTCGGGGACCTCCTCGGCCGTCAGGGCGTAGACGAGGTGGTCGCGCCAGGCTCCGTCGATGTGGAGGTAGGCGGGGCGGAGGCCCTCCTCGCGGAAGCCGAGCTTCTCCACGACGCGGCGGCTCGGGATGTTCTCCGGGCGGATGCAGACCTCGATGCGGTGCAGGCCCACGGCACCGAAGCAGTGGTCGACGCTGAGCGCGACCGCCGTCGGGGTGAGGCCGCGGCCCGCGACGGCCCGGTCGATCCAGTAGCCGACGTGCGCGGAGCACATGGAGCCCCAGGTGATGCCCGCGACGGTGAGCTGGCCGACGAGCCGGCCGCGCCACACGATCACGAACGGCAGCATCCGGCCCGCCTGGGCCTCGCCGCGCAGGTGGCGGACCATCTGCCGGTAGGTGGGACGCTGCGGGGGGAGCCGTCCGGGCGGGGCTGGCGGAACGGTGGCCTCCCAGGGCCGCAGCCAGGCGCGGTTGCGCTGGTTGACCTCCCGCCAGGCCCGCTGGTCGCGCATCCTTATCGGGCGGAGGGCCAGGTCGCCGTCCGCCAGTTCCACCGGCCATACGGCGTTCAGTGGGATTCACCTCTGGGGTGGTCGCCGCCGCGGAGCTGGTCGACGGCGTGCGGAAGGATCTCCGTCAGGACGGCGAGCCCGTCCTTGACGCCTCCCCGGGAGCCGGGCAGGTTCACGATCAGGGTACGTTCCGCGACCCCGGCGAGGCCACGCGAGAGGGCCGCCGTGGGGACCTTCGTCCGGCCCGTGGCACGGATGGCCTCGGGGATGCCGGGGATCTCGTGGTCGAGGACGCGGCCGGTCATCTCGGGGGTGAGGTCCATCGGGGTGAGCCCGGTGCCGCCCGTGGTGACGACGACGTCGTATCCGGCGGCGACGGCGCGGCGCAGGATCTCCTCGACCGGTTCGCCGTCGGGGACGACGCTCGGCCCGTCGACGTCGAAGCCCATCGCCCGCAGTCCGTCGGCCAGCAGGGGGCCGCCGGTGTCGGCGTAGACGCCGGCGGACGCCCGGTTGGAGACGGTCACGGCCAGCGCCCGCACGGGCGCTCCGGGGGTGGCCGGTGTCGGTTCCGGTGTCGCGGCCGTCATGAGCGCTTCCATTCCCCGGACGCGCCGCCCGTCTTCTCCTCCACGCGGACGTCCGTGATCACGGCGCCGTTGTCGACGGCCTTGACCATGTCGACGACCGTCAGCGCGGCGACGGAGACGGCGGTGAGCGCCTCCATCTCCACCCCGGTGCGGTCGGTGGTGCGCACGGTCGCCGACAGTTCCACGGCGTCGTCGGCGACCGTCAGCTCGACGTTGACGCCGGAGACGGCCAGCGGGTGGCACAGGGGGATCAGCTCGGGCGTCCTCTTCGCGCCCATGATCCCCGCGATGCGGGCGGTGGCGAGCGCGTCGCCCTTGGGCAGCCCGCCGTCGGCGCCGCGCAGCAGTTCGACGACGCGGGGGGCGACCAGGACCCGTCCGCTGGCCGTCGCCGTGCGCGTGGTGACGTCCTTGGCGGAGACGTCCACCATCCGGGCGGCCCCGGATTCGTCGAGGTGCGTGAGGTGCTGCTGGCTTTTCATGGGCAGCAACCGTACCCGCACGGCACCGCCCGTGACGGGCCGACCGATCCGCGGGACGGACGTCAGCCGAGGGGCACGACGTCCAGCTCGTCGCCGTCGGCCACCCGGGTGCGGGACTCGGGGACGACGATGAGCGAGTCCGCCTGGGCGAGCGCGGCGATGAGGTGGGAACCCGCACCGCCGACCGGCCGCACCTCGCCCGTCCCGCCCGGCGCGGAGGGCGGCCGGTAGGCGCCGCGCAGGAACTGCCGCTTGCCCTCGGGTGAGCCGAGCGGTCCGGCGTCACCGAGCCGCACCACGGCCCGCACCCGGGGCCGGTGGACGTCCTCGCAACCCATCAGCTTACGGATGACGGGCCGGACGAACAGTTCGAAGGAGACGTAGGCGCTCACCGGGTTGCCGGGCAGGGCGAGCAGCGGGACGCGGTCGGGCCCGATCAGTCCGAAGCCCTGCGGCTTGCCGGGCTGCATGGCCAGCCGGCGGAACTCCACACCGCCGCCCCAGGCCATCGGCTCCTCGCCCGGCCGGGAGCCCGTACCGCCGAGGGCCTCCTTGACGACGTCGTACGCGCCGACGCTGACGCCGCCGCTGGTGACGAGGACGTCGGCCCGGACGAGCTGGTCGTCGACGGCGGCGCGCAGGGAGTCGGCGTCGTCGGCGACGGCGCCGACCCGGTAGGCCTGCCCGCCGGCGTCGCGGGCGGCGGCGGCGAGGACGTAGCTGTTCGAGTCGTGGATGCGCCCGGCGCCCAGCTCCTCGCCTGGCGCGACGAGTTCGCTGCCGGTCGACATGACGACGACGCGCGGGCGGGGCCGCACGGGCACGGAGCCGCGCCCGATGGCGGCGAGCAGGCCGAGCTGGGGCGGGCCGAGCACTGTGCCGGCGCGCAGGGCGAGCGTGCCCGCCCCCACGTCGCTGCCGCGCCGGCGCACGTGCTGCCCGGCGCGCACGGCGCGGTGGACGCGGACCTCTCCCCCGGCGCCGGAGGGGTCGGCGGCGTGCGCGGACATGGCGTCGGCGGGGCCGCCGCCGGTGCCGCCGTCGGTCCACTCCACGGGGACGACGGCCTCGGCGCCGGGCGGCAGCGGGGCTCCGGTCATGATGCGGGCCGCCTGTCCCGGGGCGACGGTGGGCGGCTCGGCGCTGCCCGCCGCGACGTCCCCGACGACGGTCAGGACGGCCGGGTACTCCGGTCCGGCACCGTCGACGTCGGCGGTGCGCACGGCGTAGCCGTCCATGGAGCTGTTGTCGAACGGCGGCAGCGGGGCGGGCACGGTCACGTCCTCGACGAGGACGCAGCCCTGTGCCTCCAGCAGGGACAGCTCGATGGGCTCCAGGGGACGGACGGAGGCCAGGACGTCCGCGAGGTGGTCGTCGACGGACCAGATGTCGGTCACAGCCGCACGGCCCCCTGCATCACCGGTTCGAGGTCGCGGCCGTCGGCGTCGGTGCGGGCCGCCGCCTCGTCCATCTCCTTCGCCACGAAGTCGCGCAGCCAGGAGCGGAACTCCGGGCCGAGGTCCTCGCGCTCGCAGGCGAGCCGGACGATGGCGCGCAGGTAGTCGCCCCGATCGCCGGTGTCGTAGCGGCGGCCGCGGAAGACGACGCCGTGGACGGGCCCGCCGAGGGAGGGGTCGGCGGCCAGGGTCTGGAGGGCGTCGGTGAGCTGGATCTCGCCGCCGCGCCCGGGCTCGGTGCGGCCCAGCACGTCGAACACGGCCGGGTCGAGGACGTAGCGGCCGATGATGGCGAGGTTGCTGGGCGCCTCGGCGGTGGCGGGCTTCTCCACCAGGTCGCGGACCTGGACGACGTCCTCGGCCCCGGTGGTCTCCACGGCGGCGCAGCCGTAGAGGTGGATGCTGGCCGGGTCCACCTCCATCAGGGCGATGACGCTGCCGCCGTGCTGCTCCTGCACCTCGGTCATACGGGTGAGCAGCGGGTCGCGCGGGTCGATGAGGTCGTCGCCGAGGAGGACGGCGAACGGCTGGTCCCCGACGTGCGGCGCCGCGCACAGGACGGCGTGTCCGAGGCCCTTCGGGTCGCCCTGACGGACGTAGTGCATGGTGGCCAGTTCGCTGGACTCCTGCACCCGCTCGAGCTTGCGCTCGTCGCCCTTGGTGCGCAGGACCTCCTCCAGCTCGTAGTTGCGGTCGAAGTGGTCCTCCAGGGGGCGCTTGTTGCGCCCGGTGACCATGAGCACGTCCGACAGACCGGCGGCGACCGCTTCCTCGACGACGTACTGGATCGCGGGCTTGTCGACGACCGGGAGCATCTCCTTGGGCGTCGCCTTGGTGGCGGGCAGGAAGCGCGTGCCGAGACCGGCGGCCGGGATGACGGCCTTGCGGATCGGGGTACGTGGCTCAGTCATGTCGGGAACCCTATCTGGTGATTTCTCGCGTACGGACGGAAGTCGGGTGACCCCCCGACGGGTGCCGCCGGGGCGGTGACACCATGCCGTCGAAACGGACGAACGGCGGGGCCGGTCCACGGCCCGCGAGTGAGGACCTCGACGTGACGCACGACCCCCACCCCGGCAGCGGCGGCCCCGGCACGCCGGGCCCCGGACAACCGAAGCGGGCCCTGCGGCGCGTGCTGCTGGAGCGCCGCCGGGCCCTGCCGGAGAAGGACGCGGCCGACGCCGCGGCGGTTCTCGCCGAGCGCGCGCTCAGGCTGCGGGAGCTGGCCGGGGCCCGCACGGTGGCCGCCTACGTCTCCGTCGGACGGGAGCCGGGCACGCGGGAGCTGCTGGACGCCCTGCGCGGGCGCGGGGTCCGGGTGCTGCTGCCCGTGCTGCTGCCGGACGACGACCTGGACTGGGCGGCGTACGGCGGGCCGGGGAGCCTGCGCCGCGCCGGGCGCGGACTGTGGGAACCGGACGGCCCCCGGCTGGGGGCCGCCGCCGTCACCGGGGCGGACGCCGTCCTGCTGCCGGGGCTCGCGGTGGACGCCACCGGGCTGCGGCTGGGCCGGGGCGGCGGCTCCTACGACCGGGTGCTGGCGCGGCTGGCCGGGGCCGGGGCGGACCCGGCGCTCGTCGTCCTGCTGTACGACGACGAGCTGCTGCCCGTCGTACCGGCCGAGCCGCACGACCGGCCGGTGCACGCCGCCGTCACTCCGTCCGGCGTGCACCGCTTCGGGCGGGGCGCTACGGGGTGAGCGCCATGGTGTCCTCGGCCGACGCGTCCACGGCCTCCCGGCTGTAGGCCCAGGGCAGCAGCTCGCCCTTCGCCCACAGGTCGGTCTGGTCGGTGTAGTGCGGGTGGTAGGCGTGCCCGGAGGCGCCGGTGAGGTTGATCCAGCGGGACTTGTCGAAGTCCTCCAGGTTCACCACCATCCGCATGGACGGCACCCAGACGACGTCGTAGCCGCCTGCGGCGTTCCAGCCGGTGGCGTTGACGGCGTCCTTGCCGCCGGGCACCTCCCACGGGCCGCGGTTCAGCATGCGCTGCACCAGGCCGGGTCCTGCGGTGCCGAGGGTCTGGTTCTCCAGCATCAGGCGGTGGAGGCGGCCCCAGCTCCAGGTGTCGATGTTCTTGCCCAGTTTGGTGGTGAGTTCCCAGCGGGCGTCCTTCATGGCCCGCGCCAGCAGCTCGTCGCGTCCCTCGGTGGCCGGGGTGTCCAGGCCGTCGGCGGGGGCGGACCACCAGGCGTTGTCGGGATCCTCCACCAGGCGGCGCACGATCTCGAACCAGCGGTCGCCGCCGTCGGGCTGCGCGGCGTCGGGGGCGCGCGTGCCGCACTCGCGCACGGTGCGGGCGGTGCCGTCCAGGTCCTCCAGCGGACCGGAGTCGTCGGCCGGACGCACCCGCAGGCACTCGCCCTCGACCCGCAGCTCCTTGGGCAGCTTGTTGCCGAAGGCCAGCATGAGCAGGTTGCGCCAGACGCCGTTGAAGTAGGCGGCCGGGGCGGAGTCCGCGTCCTGCGTGTAGTCCCAGCCCTCCAGGAGCTGCTGCGCCTCGCGGACGTAGGGGTCCTCGACGTCGATCTTGAGCAGGTACGGCACCAGGAGCTTGGCGATCTCGCTGCTGCTGTCGGACTGCATGGACTGCATGTCGTCCATGGAGACCTTGCCGCCGTCCTCGATCTTGGACTGGATGAGGTCGTTGATGCGCTGGCTGCGGGCGCCGTAGCTCCAGTCCTCGGTCAGCAGGTAGGGGTAGGTCTCCTGGTCGATGACCGCCTGGTTGGCGGTGACGATGTAGCCGCGCTCGGGGTTGTACTCGTAGGGCAGCGCGGACTGTTCCACGTAGCCGGTCCACTCGTAGTCCGGGTCCCAGCCCGGTGCCGGGTAGCGGCCGTCGCCCTTGCCGCGCACGGGGATGCGGCCGGGGGCCTGGTAGCCGATGTTGCCCTCGGTGTCGGCGTAGACCAGGTTCTGGGAGGGGACGGCGAAGTCGGCGGCGGCCGCGCGGAACTCCTCGAAGTCGCTCGCCTTGTTGATCTTGAAGACGGCGTCCATGGTGTTCGACGGGGACAGGGCCGTCCAGCGCAGGGAGACGGCGTACCCGTCGCCCCGGTCGGGCGCCGGACCGGTGACGGGCGCGCCCTCGCCGACGCGGGACAGCTCGGTGTTCCGGTCCGACACGATGGGTCCGTGCCGGGTGGAGCGCACGGTGATCTCGCGGTCCTTCCCCCCGGCCACCTTGATGACCTCGGTGCGCGTCTCGTAGGGGACCATCTCGCCGTCGTACAGGTAGCGGCCGTCCTCGATCTTCTCCAGGTAGAGATCGGTGACGTCGGCGCCGAGGTTCGTCAGCCCCCAGGCGATGTCCTGGTTGTGGCCGATGACGACGCCCGGCAGACCCGCGAAGGTGAAGCCGGAGACCTCGTACGGGCAGCGCTCGCTGACCTTCTTGCAGTGCAGGCCCATCTGCGTCCAGACCGAGGGCAGCTGCGGGGCCAGGTGCGGGTCGTTGGCGAGCAGCGGACGGCCGGTCGTCGTGTAGTCGCCCGAGACCACCCAGGAGTTGGACCCGATACCGCTGCCGTTCGGGCCGAGCAGCGCGGGCAGGTCGTCCAGCGACGCGGCCAGCCCGCCGAGCTGCGTGCTCACCTCACCGGGCAGCGCGTCGTCCGGCCCGGTGCCGTCGGCGGCGTCCCCGGGGGCGGGGTCGGGATCGGAGGCGGCGTCAGGGGCTGCGTCAGGACTGGCGTCGGAGTCGGCGTCGGGGAGGAAGGTCTCCGTCGCCTCGTCGACCGCGCCGCCCTCCACGATCGGGCGGTGCCGCTCGGTGGGGTAGTCGGGGTAGAGGTCCTCGATCTCCTCCTCGTCGAGCCGTGTCGACAGCAGCGAGCGGTCGATCTCGTCCTCGACGTTGCCGCGCAGGTCCCAGGCCATGGCCTTGAGCCAGGCGACCGAGTCGACGGGCGTCCAGGGCTGCGGCTCGTACGCGTCGTTGACGAGGCCGAGTGCCGCGTACTCCAGCGAGAGCTCCGCGCCGCCGTGCTCCTCCAGGTAGGCGTTGACCCCGGCCGAGTACGCCGTGAGGTGGTCCTTGGTCTCCTCGGACAGCTCCGTCTCGTACTCCTCCTTCGCCACGTCGTGCCAGCCGAGCGTGCGGAGGAAGGCGTCCGTGCGGACCTGCTCCTCGCCGAACATCTCCGAGAGCCGACCCGCCGTGGTGTGCCGGCGCACGTCCATCTCCCAGAACCGGTCCTGGGCGTGGACGAAGCCCTGCGCCATGAACAGGTCCTCGGCGCTGGACGCGTAGATCTGCGGGACGCCGTTGCCGTCCCGCTTCACCTCGACCGTGCCGGACAGACCCTCCAGTTGCACCGAGCCGGTCGTCTGGGGGAAGGAGGCGCGGACGGTGCCGACCGTCCAGAAGCCCCCGGCGACCAGCCCCCCGACGAGCAGCAGCACCAGAGTGATCACAACCAGGCGGGCGCGCCGGGACCGTTTCTTGACGGGCATCGCTGTCCTTCGGGGCAGGGTGGGACCTTACGACCTATGGATTCCGGGGGGATTCCGTGCTGGAGCAACTGTAGGCGGAGGCGATGCGGAGTCTTGCGGCGAGTGCTGCTCCACCCCATGCCGTCCCCATGCCGTCACCAGGCCTTCACCGGGCCCCGACGGTCATGGGATGGTAAATTGTTAGACTAGGCAACGAATATTAACGGCTTCTTAGCGCGCGGACGGGCTTGCGCGGCACCGTTTCGGCTGAAGCGGCGCCCGTGCCGGGCCGGTTCACGGACGGGTGCCCCGACCGTCGGGGGGACCGGTGATCGCGCGGCCTCGCGGTCGCCGCCGCCCGACCGGCGCCACGTACGACCGAGCCCGCCGCCCGCACCACCCGACGGGTTGGCGGGCCGACGAGACGGACGACCGACCAGATCGACGAGACCGAGACCAGAAGAGAGAGGACCGGCCCCTGACTGTCGACCGCCTCAACGAACTCCTGCTCGCCTGCGCACTCGTGCTCCTGGTCGCGGTGGCGGCCGTGCGGCTCTCCACGCGCAGCGGGCTCCCCACCCTGCTCATCTATCTGGGCATCGGCGTCACGATGGGTCAGGACGGGCTGGGGGTGGAGTTCAGCGACCCCGAGCTGATGCAGGTGCTCGGCTACGCCGCCCTCGTGATGATCCTCGCCGAGGGCGGGCTCGCGACGAAATGGCGGGAGATCCGCCCGGCGGTGGGCGGTGCGGCGGTGCTCGCGACGTTCGGCGTGGCGATCAGCGTGCTCGTCACGGCGGCGGCGGCGCACTACCTCGTGGGGCTGTCCTGGCAGTTGTCCCTGATCCTCGGCGCGGTCGTCTCCTCCACGGACGCGGCCGCCGTCTTCTCCGTCCTGCGGGTGATCCCGCTGCCGCGCAGGCTGAGCGGCATGCTGGAGGCGGAGTCCGGCTTCAACGACGCGCCCGTCGTCATCCTCGTCGTCGCGTTCTCGGCCCTCGCCACCGACCCGCAGCCCTGGTACCAGCTCGTCGGCACGATCGTGTTCCAGCTGGCGGTCGGCGTCCTGTGCGGCCTCGGCGTCGGCAAGCTCGGTGAGCTGGGGCTGCGGCGCATCGCCCTGCCCGCCTCCGGTCTCTACCCGATCGCCGTGCTGGCGCTGTGCGTCCTCTCCTACGCCGTGGGCGCGCTCGCCCACGGAAGCGGCTTCCTCGCCACCTACATCACCGGCCTCATCCTCGGCAACGCCAAGCTGCCGCACCGTCCCGCCGTGCGCGGGTTCGCCGACGGGGTCGCGTGGATCGCCCAGATCGGCCTCTTCGTGCTGCTGGGCCTGCTCGCCACGCCGAGCGCGCTCACGGCCGACTTCTGGCCCGCCATCCTCATCGGCCTGGCCCTGACGCTGGTGGCCCGCCCGCTGTCCGTCGTGGTGAGCCTGACGCCGTTCCGGATGCCGTGGCGGCAGCAGATGCTCATGTCGTGGGCCGGGCTGCGCGGCGCCGTGCCCATCGTCCTCGCGACGATCCCGATGGTGGCCGGGATCGAGCAGAGCGACCGGATCTTCAACATCGTGTTCGTGCTCGTCGTCGTCTACACCCTCGTGCAGGGCCCGACCCTGCCGTGGCTGGCGCGGAAACTGCGGCTGGGCGCCACCGACGGCGCCACGGACGTCGACATCGAGTCCGCACCGCTGGAACGGCTGCGCGGTCACCTGCTCTCCGTCTCGATCCCCTCGGCGTCCCGCATGCACGGCGTGGAGATCAACGAGCTCCGGCTGCCGCCGGGCTCGGCGGTGACGCTCGTCGTCCGCAACGGCAAGAGCTTCGTCCCGACGCCGACGACCGTCCTTATGCGCGGGGACGAACTCCTCGTCGTCGCCACCAACGCCGTGCGGGACCAGGCCGAGCAGCGGCTCATCGCCGTCGGCCGGGGCGGCAAGCTCGCGGGGTGGCTCGGCCGCCGCCCGCACCCGGGGCCGCCCGGCGTCTCCGGCCCGCCGGGACGCTCGGCGCCGAGCCGCTGAACCACCGAGTCGCTGAGCCTCTGACCTTGGAATACCAGGCAGAACGTACGGGTTACACTGCGAGTACCCAGACACGTTTTCCCCGACCCTGCCTGATGCAGAGCCGGCGTCACCGGTGTGAACCACCCGGTGCGACGCGAGCGGACGGCTCTCGGTGCGCACAAGCCCCGTTCGATCCGGGTGCGCACTACCAGGCGGCAGAAAGGCACGGCCGTGGCGTCGAAGCCCGGCTACCGTCAGCTGTTGCGCACCCCGGGTGCGTGGTCCTTCCTTCTCCCCGGCTTCCTGGCCCGGCAGCCGTTCGCGATGCTCACCATCGGCATCGTGCTGCTCGTCCAGCACACCACCGGGTCCTTCGGGGCCGCCGGCGCCGTCTCGGCGGCCACCGGCGTCTCCATGGCGCTGTGCGCCCCGCAGGTGGGCCGCCTCGCCGACCGGTTCGGGCAGCGCGCCGTCCTGGTCCCCGGCGCACTCGCCCACGCGACCGCCGTCACCGCGCTCATCACCCTGGCCCTCACCGGCGCCCCGCTGTGGGCGCTCCTGCTCGTCGCCGTGCCCACCGGCGCGTCGGTGCCGCAGATCGGCCCCATGGTGCGGGCCCGCTGGGCGCACCGGCTCGGCGGTGGTCCGCTGCTGCCGACGGCCGCCGCCTTCGAGTCCGTCACCGACGAGCTGACGTTCGTCGTCGGACCGGTCCTGGCCACCGCCCTGTGCACCGGCGTGCACCCCGCCGCCGGTCTCGTCGCCGAAGCGGTCCTGACGGTCGTCGGCGGCCTGGTGTTCGCGGCCCAGACCCGCACGGCTCCGCCCGCCCACCGCGACACCCTCGCGGGCCGCTCCGGCGGCTCGGCCCTCGCCGAGCCCGGCGTCCGCGTGCTCATCCCCGTCTTCCTGGGCATCGGTGCCGTCTTCGGCGGCCTCCAGGTCTCCTTCACGGCGTTCACCGAGGCCATCGGCCAGCCCGCCGCGAACGGACTGCTCTACGGCGTCTTCGCGGGCGGCAACATGCTCGCGGGCGTCGCCTGCGGCGTGATCGCCTGGCGCTCCGAGGCGCACCACCGGCTGCCCCGCGCCTACGCCGTCCTGGCACTGGTGACCGTGCCGCTGTGGTTCGCCGCTTCCGACGGCTCCCCGGTGCTGCTCGGTGCGGTGGGTCTGCTGGTCGGCCTCGCCACGGCACCGGCGATGATCACCGGGTTCACCCTGGTGGAGCGACTCGTCCCGGCCCGGTCGCGCACCGAGGCGTTCACCTGGCTGACCGGCTCCGTGGCGCTGGGCCAGGCCCTCGCGGCCACCACGGCGGGCCAGCTGACCGACGGGTTCGGCTCCACGGCCGGTTTCACCGTCCCGCTCGCCGGAACGGCGCTGGCCGCGCTCGCCGTCGTGACCCTGCGCCGACACCTGGCACCGCGCCCCGCACAGCCGGCCGACGCCCGCGTCGTGGCACGTGGCGCCGATCACCGTGTGCCCGTCGCAGTGGACTAAGCCGCCGGAATGCTGCACCATGGAGCGTCGTTAGCACTCCACAGGGACGAGTGCCAGGAGGAGCAAGTGCCGACCTACCAGTACCAGTGCACCGAGTGCGGCGAGGGCCTTGAGGCGGTGCAGAAGTTCACCGACGATTCCCTCACCGACTGCCCGAGCTGCTCGGGACGCCTGAAGAAGGTGTTCTCCGCCGTCGGCATCGTGTTCAAGGGCTCCGGGTTCTACCGGAACGACAGCCGCGGCTCGTCGTCCAGCAGCAGCCCGGCGTCGGGTTCGTCCGGCTCCTCGGGCTCGTCCGGCTCCGGTTCCTCGGATGCGGGCTCCGGCTCGTCGGGGGCCGGCTCGTCGTCGGACAAGAGCGCGGCGAAGAGCGACACGAAGCCCGCCGCCACCACCTCCGCGGCCTGACGTCTCCCGTCCGGGCCCGGTGGCGCGCTGACGCCCCCGGCGTCGTCGCGCGGCCGGCCCACCGCCGCCCGTACCGGCCGCCGCCGGCGCGGGCGGCGGCCCGGCACGTCGGGTCACCCTCGGCGGGCGGCGCTTAAGGTGTGCGCATGACGACACCTCCGCAGGCCGACATCGGCGTCATTGGCGGCTCCGGCTTCTACTCCTTCCTGGACGACGTCACCGAGGTGCCGGTGACCACGCCCTACGGAGAGCCCAGCGACGCCCTCTTCGTCGGGGAGCTGGCCGGCCGCAGGGTCGCGTTCCTGCCCCGTCACGGCCGCGACCACACCCTGCCGCCGCACCGCATCAACTACCGCGCCAACCTGTGGGCCCTGCGTGCCGCCGGGGTGCGCCAGGTGCTCGGACCGTGCGCGGTCGGGGGGCTCCAGGAGAAGTTCGGGCCCGGCACGCTCGTCGTACCCGACCAGCTCGTGGACCGGACCAGGTCACGGGCGCAGTCCTACTTCGACGGTGAGGAGCGGGCCGACGGGCAGCGGCCCAACGTCGTGCACGTCACCTTCGCCGACCCCTACTGCGAGACGGGCCGGGAGGCCGCCCTGAGCGCCGCCCGGGGCCGGGAGTGGGAACCGGTGGACGGCGGCACGATGGTCGTCGTCGAGGGGCCGAGGTTCTCCACCCGCGCGGAGTCCCTGTGGCACGCCGCGCAGGGCTGGGCCGTGGTCGGTATGACGGGCCACCCGGAAGCCGTGCTCGCCCGCGAACTCGGCCTCTGCTACAGCTCACTCGCCCTGGTCACCGACCTGGACGCCGGGGCGGAGACGGGCGAGGGCGTCTCGCACTCCGAGGTGCTGGAGGTCTTCCGGGAGAACCTGGGACGGCTGCGCACGGTCCTGTTCGACGCCGTGGCCGCCCTGCCCGCCACCCGTTCCTGCGGCTGCGCGGACGCACTGGCCGGCTTCGACCCGGGTATCGCCCTGCCGTGACGCGGGCGGCCCGTGCCGTGCGCGCCGCCACCCGTGCCGTGCGGGCGGCGGCGCCCGACCGTGCCCGGGGGCTGTAGGGATGAGCGCCAGGGGAGCGTGGCGGTGTTCGTGAGGGACGCGTTGTGGGCGGCGTGGCCGAAGTTGTCCACAACCGGGGAGTAATCCACAGGCCCCAGCGCCATCGGGGCGGGTGCGGCACCGTGAGGGAGTCGTCGTTCCCGAAGCGAGGTGCTGTCGATGTCTTCTTCCGCTGCTCTTTCCGCCGATCCGTCCGCTACCGATCCGTCCGCCACGACCACGGCGTCCGTCGCCTCCACGGCATCCGCCACGACCACCGTCGCCGCTGCGGTCCCGCCGCCGGACCCGCCCACGGACGTGCCGCCGACCGCCGCCGTACCCTCCTTCCCCCCGGTCCGGGCGGGTGGGCTCCTCCGGCACCGCCTGCGCGCGGGGTTGCGTCGGGCCCGTCGCACGGCAGCCGTGGGCCTGGGCGTCGCAGCCGTGCTGCTCGTCGCGCTCGGGCCGCCGGGCGCGCACGACCGTCCCCGGGCCGGGGGCGGGGGCCCTCCGTCCGACGACGGTGATCGGGCCGTGGCCGTGGGCGCCGCCGGGTCGGTGCCGGGTGCGTCGGCCGGGGGCGACGACGGCCGCCCACCCGACGACGCCCTGGTACGGGCTCCGGTACGGCTGGCCGACCCGGGCGTCGTCCGGCTGCTGAAGCCGGGCGACCGGGTGGACGTCCTCGCGGGCCCGGCCCCGGAGCCTCCCGGAGGTGTCACGGCGGCCACCGGGGCCGCCGACGTCCTCGCTTCCCGGGCCCGGGTCGTGGCCGTGCCCGAACCGGGCGTGCCCGGCGAGGCCCGCGACGTCGCGGGCGGCGACGTCGCGGGCGGGGACCTAGCAGGCGGAGCCGTCGCGTCGGGCGCTGCTTCGGGCGGTGTGGCGGGCGGTGTGGCACAGACGATTGCGGGGGACGGGGCCCTGGTGGTTCTGTCGGTACCGCGTTCGATCGCGGCCCACCTCGTCGGACGCGCCGCCGAGGGATCTCCGCTGGCTGTGACGCTGTGGTGAGGGCGGAGCCCCGGGGCACGGCCGGGGCCGTCCGCACTGGTGCCCGCAGGCCCGACCGTACGGGGTCACCGGATTGGACAGCCGGGAGGGCACTCGTGCAGCGTGCCCGATGCGGTGTCCCGGAAGCATGCCCTCCGGCGGGTGCCGCAGCCCGTCCACCAGCGTGTGCCGCAGCGTGCACAGAAAGGCAGTCCGTTGAGCGAGAAGCAGAGCGTCCTGGCGGGATTCAAGGAATTCCTGATGCGGGGCAACGTGGTCGAACTCGCGGTCGCCGTCGTGATCGGCGCCGCGTTCACCAAGATCGTGAACGCCGTGGTCGAGGGCGTGATCAACCCCGTGGTCGGCGCCATCGGCCCGAAGGACCTGGACGCCTACCAGTCCTGCCTGAAGGCGCCCTGCTCCGTGGACCCGGAGACGGGCGAGGCGATCGGCATCTCGATCCAGTGGGGCTTGGTGCTCAGCGCGTCCATCACCTTCCTGATGACCGCCGCCGTCGTCTACTTCCTCATGATCATGCCGATGAACCGCTACAAGCAGCGCGTCGCGGCTCGCACACCCGTGGTGGAGACCCCGCCGACGAAGACGGAGCTGGACGTCCTGACCGAGATCCGCGACGCCCTCGTCACCCAGCGCACGTCCTCCGAGGAGCACGGGGGTGCAACGGTGGGAGCGCCCCGCGAAGGCGGGCAGAGCCCGAAGCCCTGAGGCACACGCTCACGGCGGACGCGAAGGACAGGGCGGTGTCGGGGCCGGCCAGCGTCACAGATGGTGCGGTGGCTTCTCGTCCAGGAAGCGCGCCAGGTCGCCGGCCGCGCCCGCGCCCCCCGAGGGGGCGTCCCCCCAGCCGCTGTCGGAGTCGTCCGCCGAGGGACGGCTCAGTGGGTCGCCGAAGTCCAGCGCCGCGGCAGGGTCGCGCGGGGGCCGGGGGGTGGGCCGGTCCGGTGCGGACGGCTCTCGCGGTGCGGTCATACCTCCAGCCTAGCCAGGGCCTCGTGCCACCAGAGGTCGCGCCCGGGTGTCCACGGCACCGGCCGCGCCACCTGGTGCACGACGATCACGGAGCGCACGGCCGGACAGCCGTCCAACACCCGCTCGACGAGCTGCTTCGCCGGATAGATCCGACCGGCGTGCACGCAGCTGTCCGCGACGACCAGGACGCCCGCCCCCGAGCTCCGAATGCGCTCGCGCAGGAGGGGCGACCCGGCGCCGACCGGCAGGCTGACACGCACCGCGTCCAGTCGGCCGCACGCCATCGTCACCGCGACGGATTCCGGCGACATCGGCAGCAGGACGGCCACCCGCTCCGCCGGCCGAACGCCCTGCCGGGCGAGCGTCCCGGCGACGCGGCGCGCCTGTTCCAACAGCCGGACGTGCAGGTACTCGGCGGCGGGCTGCGGAACGGCGACGTCCGGCGCCCCGGGTCCGGCGTCCTGTTGCGGCTCCCGCTCCGCCTGCGCGCGCGGAGCCGCGTTCGGAGCGGGCCGGGGAACCGGGTGGCTGAGGGTCTGCTGCTGATCGGCCGACATACCGGTAAGCGTCGAGGGGCCGCATGAACGTCTGATCAACGTTCGTTGTACGCGCACGGGCCGCTGTCCTTGCCGTCTCCCACCGCGCCGTCGCAGCTGGTACCCATGTTCCGTGGCTGACGAAACCGGATCGACGGAAACGACCGAACCCACGCGGCGCGACGCCCTGACCGACGTGCCCGGGATGCGTGTCGGACACGCGGAGCGGGTGGGCGACGGCTGGCTGACGGGCACCACCGTGGTGCTGGCGCCCCCGGGCGGGGCAGTCGCCGCCGTGGACGTGCGCGGAGGTGGGCCGGGCACCCGTGAGACCGACGCGCTCGACCCGCGCAACGTCGTGCAGCGGGTCGACGCCGTCGTCCTCACCGGCGGCAGCGCCTTCGGTCTGGACGCGGCCTCGGGCGTCGCGGCGTGGCTGGAGGAGCAGGGTCGTGGTGTGCCGGTCGGCCCCGACCCCGCGCAGGTCGTGCCGGTCGTTCCCGCAGCCTGCCTCTTCGACCTGGGGCGGGGCGGCGAGTGGCGGGCCCGCCCCGACGCCGCACTCGGCCGGGCGGCCGTATCCGCCGCGCACGCGAGCGGCCCGGACGTGCCCCAGGGCAACGTGGGTGCGGGCGCGGGGGCGGTCACGGCCGGGCTCAAGGGGGGCGTCGGCACGGCGGCCACAGTGCTGCCCTCCGGAGCGACGGTCGCGGCTCTGACGGTCGTCAACGCCGTCGGCTCTGTCCTGGACCCGGCCTCGGGCGCGCTCTACGGCGAGCTGTTCTCCGGCCGGTACGTCGTTCCGGACGCCGAGCGCCACGCGGCGGCCCGGGAGCGGCTGGACCGTTCGCGGGCGTCCCTGGGCATGCCGCCCCTGAACACGACCCTGGCGGTGATCGCCACGGACGCCTCCCTGACCAAGGCGCAGGTGCAGAAGCTCGCCGGATGCGCTCATGACGGGCTCGCCCGCGCGATCCGGCCCGCGCACCTCCTGCACGACGGCGACACCGTGTTCGGCCTCGCCACCGGGAAGCGGGACCCGGCCGACGTCATGGAGGCGAACGCCATCCTGGCGGCCGGCGCCGACGTTCTGACGCGCGCAGTGGTCAAGGCGGTGCTCGCCGCCGAGACCGTCCGGGCGGGCGGCCGTGAGTTCCCTTCCTACCGGGACCTGTACGGCGGCTGACCGCTCCGGCCGACCGGCGGAGCTACGCCGCCGCGTCGAAGCCGGTGTCGTGCGCCATGCGCTTCAGCTCCAGCAGCGCGTGCTTCTCGATCTGCCGGATGCGTTCCCGGGTGAGGCCGTGCTGCTTGCCGACCTCGGTGAGCGTGCGCTCGCGACCGTCCTCGATGCCGTACCGGGCGCGGATGATGGACGCCGTCCGGTGGTCGAGGCGGCCTATGAGGCTCTCCAACTCCTCACTGCGCAGCAGCGTGAGCACGGACTGCTCGGGAGAGACGGCCGAGGTGTCCTCCAGGAGATCACCGAACTGCGTCTCGCCCTCGTCGTCCACCGACATGTTGAGGCTCACGGGATCGCGCGCCCAGTCCAGCACGTCCGTGACGCGCTCGGGCGTGGAGCCCAGTTCGGCGGCGATCTCCGTCGCCTCGGGGTCCCGCCCGTGCTCGCGGTTGAACTCACGCTGGACGCGCCGGATGCGGCCCAGCTCCTCGACGAGGTGGACGGGCAGCCTGATCGTCCGCGACTGGTCGGCTATGGAGCGCGTGATGGCCTGACGGATCCACCACGTCGCGTACGTGGAGAACTTGAAGCCCTTGGTGTAGTCGAACTTCTCCACGGCGCGCACCAGGCCGGCGTTGCCCTCCTGGATGAGGTCGAGCAGGGGCAGACCACTGCGGGGGTAGCGCCGGGCCACGGCCACGACGAGCCGGAGGTTGGAGCGGATGAACACGTCCTTGGCGCGCTCGCCCTCGGCCACGATCACCTCCAGCTCCTCCCGCGTGGCGTGCGCTCCCGCGCCGTCCGCGATCGGTTCCTCCTCGCCGTTCAGCAGACGCTGGGCGTAGACGCCGGCCTCGATGGCGAGGGACAGCTCCACCTCCTTCGCCGCGTCCAGCAGTGGCGTACGGGCGATCTCGTCCAGGTACATGCCGACCAGATCACGGTCGGCGACATCGCCGCTCGCGCGCGCACTGGTTGCCCTTTCAGCGCCTTCGGTGGCGGGCTGCTGACGACGGGCGACGGCACGGGTTGCCATGCGCTCTCCCTTGCGTGTGTCACTTGCCGGGCGGTGGCGGAACCGGGTGCCCGGGGTGAAGGACGCCCGGAGCGCCTTCCTCCCCTGACCGGGTAACCGTTTCCGAACATCTCAACGAGTCGAATCGGGACAGAATTCCCAATGCGCCCGCTATTTTTTCGATCATGCAGTACCCTGACCCCCCGCAGGTGCGCGGGCGAGAGCCGACAGGCCCGACGGACGTGCAGGTCAGATCGGGCGGGGAGGGCTTCCTCGCGGTCACGGCGGGCTCCGCCGCTCCGAGGTGGCCGAGACGTCGATCACATCCGCCATGCTGCCGTTCACCCCCGTCGAGCGACGTCCGCGACTGCTCTCCTCCAAGGACGGCACCCGCCCGCTCCCGGTTGCGCCGGGAAACGGTGGCGCGCCCCCTGGCGCGGCCGGAGGGCCGGACGTCTCCTGCCGTCCCGATGAGGGCCGCGTACCCGGAGCGCTCCCGCTTACGCGGCCGACGCCGCTCCCTCACCGGACCCGCCGCCGTCGCCCGCGCCGGGCGGGCGCCCCGCCGCTTCCGGGACGGTGCCGGGTACGGAGCCCGGTACGGGACGTCACCGACGGGTGAACGCGGCAGGACGAGCCGCGCCGCATCCCCCTACGGACGGGTGCCGTACCCCTATGTCGCCGCCCGCCTCCGGACACGGGCCGGGCTCCCGGTGACGCTGGCGTGCGGGCGCGACGTCCTCGCGCCCGGACGTGACACGTCCGACAGGTTCCGGGACGCGCAACGGAAGCGAGAGTCACCATGCCCCCGCCCGCCACACCCGCCACCACCGCACCCGACTCCACCACCGCACCCGACTCCCCCGGCGCACCCGCCGCCGCCGACGCACCCGCCGCCGCAACGCCCCGCGCGGCGGCGTACACCGCGTCGATCGCGCACACGGCCGAGGAGATCCGGGCCGCCCAGCGCCTGCGCTACCGGGTCTTCAGCGACGAGTTGGGGGCACGGCTGCACACCCCGCTGGCCGGTCACGACGTGGACGACGTCGACGGCCTCGCCGATCATCTCGTCGTGACGGAGCGCGCCACCGGCGCCGTCGTCGGCACCTACCGCCTGGTGCCGCCGGGCCGTGGCGACCGCCTCTACTCGGACGGCGAGTTCGACCTGACGGCGCTCGCCCCGCTGCGCCCGTCACTGGTCGAGGCGGGCCGCTCCTGCGTCGACCCTGAGCACCGCAACGGCACGGTGATCAACCTCCTGTGGTCGGCCCTCACCCGCTACGTGCTGCTCTCCGGGCACCGCTACCTCGCCGGCTGCGCCTCCGTCCCGCTGGCCGACGGCGAGCGGGCCGCGCACACCGCCCTGCGTCTGGCCGAGGGCCGGCACGCCGCCCCCGCGCAGTTGCGCGTCACTCCGCACCGGCCGTGGCGCCCCACCGAGCCGTTCACCGAGCCGTTCACCGAGCGACCCTCCCCCGCCGACCTGCCGCCCCTCCTGCGCGGGTACCTGCGCATCGGGGCGTGGCTGTGCGGACCGCCCGCGTACGACCCCGAGTTCGGCACCGCCGACTTCTTCACGCTGCTGGACATGGAGCGCCTGGGCGACCGCTACCGGCGCTACTTCCTCGGCACGTCCCCCGACGGAGCCGGGAGATGACGCTGTGGCGCGTCACCTCCCCGTGCACCGTGCGGTGTGTGGGGCCGAGCGCGCAGCCGGTGCCCGCCACGACGGCAGCCCGACGTCTGGCGGCCGTCACCGCCACGGTCGGCCGCGCCTTCCGCGACGGTGAGCGGCTCGCCGACCCGCTCCTGCTGCGGGAGCGGGCCCGGTCCGTCCTCGGCGCGCTCGGCGTCACGTTGGAGACGCAGGGCGTGCCCCTGCCGTCCGTGGCGCCGGACGGCAGGGGCACGGGTGGCAGTGGGGCGGACGGCAGGGCCACGGGCGGCACCGGCCCTCCGGGCACACTCATCGTCGCCAACCACATCTCCTGGCTGGACGCCGTCGCGCTGCTCGCCGTCGTGCCGACGCCGCTGCTCGCGAAGCGGGACGTGGCCGGCTGGCCGGTGCTGGGGCGGCTGGCCGGACGGGCCGGCACCCTGTTCCTCGACCGCGACGCCGTCCGGACACTGCCCGACGCCGTCGCCGAGATCGCCGCCGTCCTGCGCTCGGGGCGGAACGTCGCGCTCTTCCCCGGCGCCACGACGTGGTGCGCGCCGCCCGGTGGCGCCTTCCGCCGTGCCACGTTCCAGGCCGCCGTCGACGCGGGCGCGCCCGTCCAGCCGGTGAGCCTCGGGTACCGCCAGTTCGGCGCGCCCAGCACCGTCCCGGCCTACGTCGGTGCGGCGTCGTTCGGCACGTCGCTGCGACGCGTGGCGCGGGCCTCCGGGCTGTCCGTCACCGTGCGGGCCCATCCTCCGTTCGCGTCCGACGGCCTCACCCGTCGCGAACTGGCCGCCCGCGCGCAGGCGTCCGTGAGGGGCGCCCTCGAAGCTCCCGCCCCGACCCGGCTCCGGGTGCCCGTCTGACGCACGCCTCGGGGCGGCCCGGCCCTCGGCCGAACCGCCCCTGTGCACCGGCTCCGTGAAGGGGCCGCGTCAAGGCGCCAGCACCGGCACGGGCTCCGCCTCCCCGGCGTCCTTCGGGCTGCCCGTCACCGGACCGCCCCGCTGGCCCTTGGCGTTGACCAGCGTGAAGGCGAGGGTCGCGGCCAGCACCAGGATGCCGAACGCCCACCAGATCGCCGTCGTGTATCCGTGCACGACGGCCAGCAGCCGCACGTCCCCCACAACCGGCGCCGAGGGCACGTACGACGCGGCGGCGCTCGCCGCGATGGTGTTGAGCAGCGCCGTACCGATGGCCCCGCCGACCTGCTGCGAGGTGTTCACCATCGCCGAGGCGACCCCGGAGTCCTGCGGCCGCACGTTGTACGTGGCCAGCGACATCGCCGGCATGAACGCCGACCCCATGCCGAGGCCCAGCAGCAACTGCGCGGGCAGGATCAGGGTGAGGTAGGAGCTGTCCGTCTCCAGCTGCGTCAGCATCAGCATCCCGAGCGAGCCGACCAGGAAGCCCGGCCCCATCAACAGCCGCGGCCGGACCCGGGTCATCAGCCGGGCGCCGATCTGCGTCGAACCGGTCACCATGCCGATGATCATGGGCAGGAAGGCGAAGCCGGTCTTCATCGGGTCGTACCCCTTCACCAACTGCAGGTAGTAGGTGAGGAAGAGGAACAGTCCGAACATCGCGATGATCGCGAGCCCGAGCGAGAGGTACACCCCGCCACGGTTGCGGTCCGCGACGACGCGCAGCGGCAGCAGCGGCGCCCGGGTACGGGACTCCGTCAGGACGAACGCGGCCAGCAGCACGACGGACGCCACGAACGTCCACACCGTGCCCGCGTCCGACCAGCCGTGCACCTCGGCGCGCGTGAAGCCGTACACCAGGGCCACGAGGCCGAGCGTCGAGAGCAGCACACCGGGAATATCCAGCGTCGAACGGTTCCGCGCGCCGGCCGGTTCCCGGATGACCAGGACGGCCCCGACCGCCGCGACGACGGCGAACGGGATGTTGACGTAGAACGTCCAGCGCCAGTCGAGGTACTCCGTCAGGACGCCGCCGAGGATCAGGCCGATGGCACCGCCACCGCCCGCGATGGCACCGTAGATGCCGAACGCCTTGGCCCGCTCCTTGGCGTCGGTGAACATCACCGCGAGCAGCGACAGCGCGGCCGGGGCCAGCAGCGCCCCGAACACGCCCTGCAGCGCCCGCGCGCCGAAGAGCATGCCCTGGTTGACGGCCATGCCGCCCAGCGCGGAGGCCAGGGCGAAGCCGATCAGGCCGGTCACGAACGTCCGCTGACGTCCCCACAGGTCGGCGACCCGGCCGCCGAAGAGCAGCAGACCACCGAAGGCCAGCGCGTACGCGGTGATGACCCACTGCTTGTTGGCCTCGGAGATGCCCAGATCCTCCTGGGCCGAGGGCAGGGCGATGTTGACGATGGTGGCGTCCAGGACGACCATCAGCTGGGCTATGGCGATGAAGGCCAGGGCCTTCCACCGCTTGGGATCAGGTTGCGTCGGTGTTTCGGACACCACGGATTCCCCCCTTGGAGAGCACGAACGAAAGAACTGAGGAGACCGAAGGGGCCTTCGGTCTCAGACGGGTCGGCGCAACGCCTCCAACGTCGCCGGAGTCCCCGGAAGCCGGGACGGCGCCGGGGCGCGGAGGCCGTCGAGGAACAGCCGGACGTGCCGGGCCATGAACTGTTCGAGCTGATCGCACCCCGTCCCCGGCAGCGGACGGCTCAACTGGCTGAGTGCCATCAGCAGATCGCCGACGGCCACGTCCGGCCGCACGGCACCGGCCCGTTGCGCCCGGTCCAGCAGCCTCGCCACCAGGGCGTCCAGCCGGTCCCGGGCCGCCAGCAGTTCCGGATGCGCGCGGTCGAAGGCGTGCGAGATCATCGGACACAGCGCCCCGATCCGCTCCTCCACCGCACCGAAGACGAACCGGCACAGGGCGTCGAACGGGTCACCGTCGTCCGCCAGCGCCTCCCGGGCCCGCCCGGCGACGCTGTCGGTCACGTGCGCCACGACCCCGCGCACCAGCGCGTCCCGATCCGCGAAGTGCCGGTACAGCGTGGCGTTACCCACGCCGGCCCGGCGCGCCACCTCGTCGAGCGGCACCTCGGCACCCCACTCGACGAACAGCTCCCGAGCCGCGCCTACGATCCGCTCCCGGTTCCGCGCCGCGTCCGCCCGCACTCCGGCCTCCTCTTCCCGTCACTGTCGACACAACCACAAACGGGGACCTGTTCCCCACTTATTTCTTTCACCGGCGTGACCCCCGTCACCCACCCCCGACCCTCCGCCCCGTCCACCCCTCCCCGGCCCGCTACACTGACCGCGTCACATCCCCGCCTCCGTAGCTCAGGGGATAGAGCACCGCTCTCCTAAAGCGGGTGTCGCAGGTTCGAATCCTGCCGGGGGCACAGAGCAACACCAGGTCAGAGGCCCTTCCGTCCAGCGAACCGGAGGGCCTCCGAGCTCGCAGCACACATATGGCACACACGCCGTGTGCGCAGAGGGTGGGGAGCTGTCACGAGATGCCCGCGAAGGACGAGCTATCTCCGGCTCCGCCCTCGCCCCGACCTGTCTTACCCCAAAATCGCGGAACGCCTCACCATCATCGGCCCCCAAAACACCCAGGAGCTGGGCTATCGGACCAGCCCCTGGCAGCAGGCCGCCGCCGCGGCCGACCGCATCCCCCACCACCTCGACCACAGCGACGACGCAGTCGCCCAGGCCCACCTCGCCGCCTTCGGCGAAGCCCTCGACACTCTGCCACTGCTCGCGCCCCCACGGCCTATGCCCCCGGTTGCGGCAGCCGCCGAAACCTTCGAACGCGCCACCCGCATCCGCATCCGCATCCGCATCCGCATCCGCACCCAAGGCTGGCACGCCCGCGCCCTGCACCGCGCCATCCGAGAGCCACGCACTGCACCAGTGACCGGCGACGGAACCGGGCTGGCCCTGTTCCTCGACACCGCCTTGGTCGTTATCATCGCCGCCGCCCACTGGCACACCAGGCGCCACCACGCCCAGCAGACCGAAGCCGCCCACCAGACCCTCACCAATCTCCAGGTCGCCTACCAGCAAGCCGCCGTACCACTGGCCGCCCTCACCCAGCCCCGACCGAACCAGAAGGTCGTGAACCGGTACGACCTGGCGCATCCAGCGCATCGGCGTCCGGCAGGCGTCCAACGCACGGACCGTACCCCTGCTTCGACCGGGCAGACGCCACCCACGTCGGCAAAGTCGCCTCCGACCCAGCAGTCCGCACCAGGCGGCCAACGGCACCGTTGACCCACAGTCGGCTACAGGGCCGTACCCCCACACGCTTCCTCGATCGGCGGACGCGTGGACTCTGGAACGGGCTGCACTCGTAACGCATCGCGCACGACACAGAAGCGCTTGTGTAATAATTCGTACATCAACTAAAGTCTGCCGCCCAGTGAAGTGCCCCAATGCGAAGTCCGACCGGAGGAGTCGTCCGCATGAGTGTGCCTCTCTCCCCTTGGGCGACCGAGGTGTTCGGCAAGCAAGCTCCAGTAGTCCGCGTGAGCATCGGGCAGGCTCTGCGGAACATGCAGGCCAACGCGCAGGCTGCGCAGGAGCAGACCGACTCGCGGACCAACCACACTTACGGCTCGGCCCGCTGGCAGGGCCAGTTCGAGCGGGTGCGGGAAGAGTTGAAGGATCTGGCGGGAGCCGTTCCCGTTAGACCGTTCGGGTTCCCCTTCGAGCTCATGCTCGTCGGGCGTGGTCTGATCTATCCGTTCCTCTACTCGAAGACCCGGTCGGACGTACGCACAGCCCGCATCCCGCGCGAGTCCCGGTTGGTGCATGAGCTGTTCACCTTCGCTGCCGAGCCGGCTCATGTGCAGGACGCGTTTGACTTCGACGGCTTCGGCGAGACCGGTCAGGCAGTGGAGCCGCGAGGTGGTCTCGCGACTGTGCCTCCTGACACGCGGCTGGTTCTGGTCCCCTTCTCCTGCAATGCCTCCGAGCTACTGGACGCCTACTGGGGCTTGGCCGCACTGGGTACGGACCGGCGCTTGGTGTGGGAGACGGTCCCCGAACCTCTCGCCCTGCCCGACACCGTCACCTTCCACGGGCAGCCTCTCAGGAGTGTCCCCAAGCAGCCGACATCGCCCGAGCTGGAACTGACCAGCTTCGGCGACGGGGCAGAGCCGACCCTTACGCTGTCGTCGCGTGCGAATGTTGATCAGCAGCGCGACGTTCCGCCGCTGACCGAAGCAGAGCCGGCCGACGACCAGACCAGCGAAGACGATGCGAACCATTAAGCAAGACCTCATCCCAGGCTTGGAGGAGCGGGGCACAACGCCCCGCGCCATCTCCGACGGTTTCGATCCGGCCCGGCTGACGCAGGCACGTCGGTTGGCCGAGATGACGAAGAAGGACGTCGCGCATGCCCTCGGGGTGACTCCTGCGGCGGTGGGCCAGTACGAGACGGGCGTATCTCGCCCTCGCCCTGACCTCGTCCCTCGCCTTGCCGAAGTGCTCGGCGTACCGGCCACTTTCTTCCTCGTCGGCCGCCCATCGAATCGGCTCGACTCCTCCATGGCCCACTTCCGCAGCCTGCGCAGCACGCCGAAGTCCCAGAGGGAACGGGCTCTGGCCTTCGCCGAGCAGGTGTGGGAGCTCACCTACGCCCTCGAACGGCGAATCCAGCTCCCCCTCGTAGACCTGCCCGGCTTTGCCGGTGGTGAGATCCATCCTGGAGCAGAGCTGCCCACGGACCCGGCTGCAGCAGCACGCGAGCTGCGGCGGCGCTGGGGCGTAGGAGACGGCCCCGTCACCCATCTGGTCCGACGCATGGAGTCCCACGGCATCGTTGTCGTGATGCCCCCTGCATCCGATCCTTCGGCCGCGACGGTCGACGCGTTCTCCACGCGTGCGGCACGGCCACTTGTGGTTCTTACCGCCAACCGCGCTGACGACGTCTATCGCCACCGCTTCACGGCCGCCCATGAACTGGGACACCTCGTACTCCACGGCGAAGCCACCGGTGACAGCCGTCAGGAGAAGGAGGCCGACGCCTTCGCCGCCGAGTTCCTCACTCCGCAAGGCAGCATCCTCCCTCTCCTGCCCAAACGAATGGACCTCGCTCGTCTGGCCGAGCTCCGCCAGGTCTGGGGCGTCTCCATCCACTCACTCGTCTACCGGTGCCGTGAACTCGGGCTTATCTCCGACGCCACAACCAGCCGTACCTATCAACGACTCCGAGCCCTGGAGGGCCAACCAGGTTTCATTCCGGAGTCGGTTTCGAACTACTCTGGTGAGCAGCCGTCCCTGCTCCGCCAAGCCTTCGATTTGGCCTGCAAGGAAGCCGGTCTGTCGGTGGCCGCGCTGGCTCATGAACTGGCCTGGACGACCAAGCGGGTCCGCGAACTACTCGAAGTCCAGGAACAGCGTCCCGTTCTACGCCTCGTGCAGTAGCGGCTCAGTATCGCCCTGGCTTGAAGAAGCGTGCTTCTCGTCGGGAAGCCAGTCGGTTCGCCAACGCCCCAGGGCCGATCTTGCTCAGGGCCCAGAGGCTGCTGACCCGACGGCTCCACTGCCAGAGTGGGACATCCGTACCTACAGGGGTACAGAAGGGCAGCACCGGGATGTCATGGGCTTCGAAGGGGCCTGTGTCGAGGTAACGCAGGCCGCCGGTACCGCACAGATAGTGGGTACTGCCCGTGGCCGCGGCGAGGTCGGCGAGGCGCTCGGACCGACCCTGGCGGGCGGGGATCTCGCGGCTGTCCAGCACTTCCCCCGTCCAGCCGAGAGCCGCGAGCAGGGCGGTCGTCGACGCTCTCGCGATACCTGCCAAGTGGTCTGTGGTGTCGAGTGCATCCAGGACCGCGCCCAGGACCTCGCGCACGGCATCCCAATGATGACTGCGACCGTAGTACTGGCGCACGAGCAGCTCGACCGTCCGGCGTGAGCGGCGCTGATCAACGAGCCGGGCCTCGTTGATCAGCGTCGGGCGGCCGTGAGGAAGGTGCGTCGGGAGTGTGAGCCACTGCTGCAGACCGGGGTCGTCCAGGGCGGCGAGGCGGGCTCGGTGCTGGTAGTCGCGCCGAGCGAACTGCACGTCGTCGAGGACGATCCAGCGGTCGGCGGCGAAGAGCTTCGCCAATGTGGACAGCCGCGGGAACAGATTCGGTTGGTGGATCGCGCACGCTCCGCCCGGCGGGCCGACGCGGGGCAGCTCAGGTGCTGATGAGACGGCTGTCGAAGCCAGCGCGCAGGAGGCGCCCGTAAGCGTCATGCACATCCCCTGGTACGTCCTGCTCGACGGCGAAACCAAGCTTCGGGTACTCGATCACCCGTTGCAGGTCGCCGACGAGCATGTCGACGACGAGCTTCTCGTCGCCGATGGACTTGATGTAGTCATCCAGTTCCAGCGGCTCCGAGGCGCACACGACGTCCACCTCGGGCCATAGCTTGCGGCAGGTCGCGTACGAGCGGCGCTCCATGTACGGCTTGGAGATCAGCATCAGCGACTCGACCTCCACCCCGGCCTCGGCCAGCAGCTCGTGGGAGAAGGTGACGTTCTGGCCGGTGTTGGACGCCTTCGGCTCGACCAGGATGGCCCCGTCGGGCACGCTCAGGCTCAGAGCATGTTCGCGGTAGTGGACGGCCTCGCCGCGCGGGAAGCGGTCGCGGGTGGTGGGGCTGTTGCCCCCGCTGAACACCACGACCGGGAAAAGGCCGGCGCGGTACAGATCGGCTGCCGTAGTGGCCACACCCAGGTCGTGGCTGCCCAGGCCGATTGCCGCCGAGCAGGGCCGCTGCTCGTGGCCCATCTGGTGGTAGTTCCAGATCAGCGTCGCGTCGTGGAACTGCTCGTCGGTGATCTGACGCTGCTCGTGCTCCGGCACTGGCACTCCCTGGTTCATCCCTGCTGGTCCTTTCGGATGCCCTCGATGCTGCGCAGCTGGTGGCTCAACCCGTACTGCCGGGCCACCTGTGCCGCCTGGTCGAGGACGGACAGTCCATCATTCCGGGTCGCCGCATCCGACAGAAGGATGTGCCCGTAGGCGGTGTCCAACCGGACCCGCTGCATCGGGGAGTCGACGGTGCCAGTGGTGCGTGCGATGTCGATGTAGTGCAGGGCCTGCTTCAGATCGCCGGCGCCACGATGGGCCAAGGCCAGCTTCTGGTGAGCGACCGACCAGTCCTCCGGCTCGCCCAGATCCTCGAAAGCACGGGTGGCAGCCGTCCGAGCGGTCATGTGCCACAAGGAGTGGACCCTTCAGCCCGACCGGGAGCCCGACGCCGAGCCCACCACCTACGCGATGCAGTACGCAGTCTGCGGTGAGAACTCGCCAACGAGCGTCGACTCCGCGAAACCGCAGAACCGGATGCTCGTGCACGGTGGCCGCAATCCTTCGCATCACAGCCACCGGGAGATCATCACCCGGCTCTGGCGGGCGTGGTGGAAGCCATGATGAGCCGCGCCGTGGCCCGACTGGCGCGCTACACGGGCCCACTGCTGATCGTGCTGATCTCCGCTTCGTGCGGCTTCGTAGTCGGCATCGCGGTCTCCGCCGCCCCGGCCGGCCCCTGAGTTCCCGTCCCTGCCGGACGTACCGATCGAGATGTTCCCTACTTCGAGAAGTCCCGGCAGGGGCGGGCCGCAAGACCCCGCTTCGGACGGTCCAGCCACTACGCCGCTTGGACAGGCCGAGCGGCGTCCGAGGTGGGTCAGCAATGCCACTTCATCCATCGGCTCTAGGAGGAGCAATGCCTCACACCCCTGCCACCACGCCGACGGCCGGTCCGGCCCAGGCCGGACTGGTCAAGGCACGTCGCCGGATCCAGGCCGCCCGCGAGCGCGGCGTCACCCCGTCCGACGGCGGCAGCACCGGCCGCTCCGACGGCAACGACTGATTCGGAAGGAGACGCGTTGTCGCCGCTGAACCTGGCGGCGCACCTGGGCCAGGACGAGTTCCTGGCCCAGGTGCTCCACCGCCACCACCGTTACGTCCCCACCGCCGTTCCCGACCCAAGCCGACTGGTCACGTGGGGCGACGTCAACACCATCCTCGCCACCCATCGCCTGGATCCGCCCCGTCTCCGCCTGTCCGCGGACGGCGAGATGCTGCCCGCCTACCGCTACACCACCCCGGTCACCACCCGTCGGCACACCGTCTGGCAGCGCCTGCACCCCGCCGAGCTGCACGCCCTTCTCGCCGAGGGCGCCTCCCTCGTCATCGACGCCGTCGACGAACTCCACCCGCCCGTCAGCCGTGCCGCGATGGAGCTGGAGCAGTGGCTGCGCACCGGCGTGCAGGTCAACCTGTACGCGTCGTGGACCGCCCGCGAGGGCTTCGGCGTGCACTGGGACGACCACGACGTCGTTGTCATCCAGATCGACGGCGCCAAGCGCTGGAAGCTGTACGGGCCGACCCGCACAGCTCCCATGCACAAGGACACCGACGAACCTGAGCCTCCGCCGGAGGAGCCGGTCGCGGAACTGGTACTGCGCCCCGGGGACGTGCTGTACCTCCCGCGCGGCTGGTGGCACTCGGTGGCCGCCTCAGAGGGCGAGCGCTCCCTTCATCTCACCTTCGGCCTCCAGACCACCACCGGCGCACAGCTGCTGTCCTGGCTCGCCGACGACCTGCGCCGCCACGACGTCCTGCGTGAAGACCTGCCTGTACACGCGTCGGCTGCGCAGCGGGCCGCCTACCTGGATGGGTTGCGCAGAGAAGTCGTATCCGCCCTGGAAGCTCCAGACCTCATCGACCGGTACACGGCAATGCTCGATGGAACCGACCTCACTCGTCTGCGGCCGAGCCTGCCCCACATCGCCGGTATCCCCGCAGATCCGGCGGTACGCGTAGGGCTGACCACCACACGAGCCCGCTTGGAGCCCGTGGCCACCGGGAGCAGAGTGGTGTTCCGAGCCTGCGACAACGAGTGGGAGATGGCCGAGGAAGCCCTGCCGCTACTCCAGCGCCTGATGTCCGTCGCACCCCGCACCATGCCTCTCGGTGAGCTGGCTGCAGCGGCTCGCATCTCGATCGCTGAGGTGGCGGCCGTCGTCTCCGAGCTGATGAGCGGCCAAGCGATCGCAGTGGAGGGGAACGAACGATGACGACGGCAGCCCTGGGGCTGGGCACCTATCGCCTCCGCCCCTCCGCGCTCAACGACGCTGTTGGCCGCGCGGCCACCGACCCCGGCACCGCGTGGCTTGACACCGCACCCAACTACCTCGGTGGGCAGGCGCAGCCGCTGCTCGCCCCCGTTCTCACCCAGCATTCCGTTCAGGTCTCCACCAAGGTCGGATTCCTGACCGGCCAATCCGCCAAGGATGCTGTTTCAGACGGAGTCATCACCAGCGTTGACGCGGAGCACGGGCACTGCCTGAGCAGCCCGTACGTCCACTGGCAATGCGCCCGCAACCGCACCGAACTCGGCCGCGGCCGCCTGGACCTCGTCTTCGCCCACAACCCCGAGCGCACCGTCGGCGACCCTTACGAAGCCCTCCGCGGCACCTTTGCCGCCCTCGAAGCAGAAGCGGCCGCCGGCACCCTCACCTCATACGGCGTCGCCACTTGGGACGGCTTCGACACCGGCGCCCTGAGCATCACTGCCCTGCACCGGCTGGCCACCGAAGCCGCCGGCACGGAACAGCACCACCTACGGGCCATCCAGCTGCCCGTATCCCTCGTCACCGCCACCGCCTTCGCCCAGGCCCTGAACGGCGATGGCCCCATCGCTCAGGCGGCCGGCCTCGGATGGCAGGTGTACGCCTCGGCACCCCTTTTCGGCGGCGAACTGCCACACCTGGCCACCCGCGAACTCACCGCGCTGCTGAACCCGGACCTCACCACCGTCCAGGCATGCCTGCTGGCGGCGGCGTCCTGCCCCGGGGTGACGCGGACTCTGCTCTCCGCCTCCACCCCGGCACACTGGGCCGAAGCCCAAGCCGCCCTGCGGAACCCGGCCCTCCCTGTCCCTACACTGCGAAAGGTGCTGGATGTACTCGCCGCCGGCTGACCCTACGGACCAGCAGCGCATGCGCCGGGTCTTCGCGCAGTCTGCTGAGACGCTGGATGTCACAGTCACCGGCCCCGAGGTCTGGGGCTGGCACGGCCGCACCCTCAGCAGCCGCGTCGAGCACCCGGACCGGGGCGCCTGCTGGCTGCGTCTGCTCTCCACGCCACAGGACAGAGCCGCAGGAAAGATCTGGGAGGGCAATCGCCAGGCCGCCGCACTCTTCGACGGGCACGTTCATAAGCCCCTGCTCCACGACACCACGGAGTCCAGCAGCGACGGCTACGCCTACCAGGCCGAGCTACACCAGTACGTCGCCGAGCCTATCTGCTCCCACAGCCCCGTCCTGCACACGGACCCAGACCTGCCGACCGCCTGGTGGCACTCCCTCCGTACCGACCTCGACTACGTGAGCGTCGCCCCCACAGACCGCGTGGCCGTACGACAGGAGTGGGTGGACCGCAGCGTCCCGCGCTTCCTCGGCATGCCTGCCCCGAAGATCACGGACTGGGCGACGGCGCACGGAGACCTGCACACGGCCAACCTCACGAGCACCACCCCCTATCTGCTCGACTGGGAGGGCTTCGGCCTGGCACCGGTAGGCCACGACGCTGCCATGCTGCTGGCGTACTCCCTGCTCGTTCCCCGCTTCGCCCAGCGCGTCCGTGACGCCTTCCCCGTACTCAAGACGGAACTCGGACGCATCGCCCAGATCATCGTCGTGACCGAGCTACTGCAGTCGGCCTCACGCGGAGACCATCCCGAACTCGTCCCAGCGCTGCGCTCCCGGGCTGCTGAACTGGTTTGACTGGTTCCTGAGCAGCCAATAGCGCTACCCAAACCGGTTCCGGACGAGGTGAGGAAGCACCACAGTCAGCTCGGCGCTTCCTTGCCTCAAGCTGGAAATCGGCTCCGAATCAACGATTTAGACGCCCACCGTTCTTCACCCATTCGGACGGCGGCGAGCGGCCGTATCCGAACAGCCGGTCATCGACAGTGCACGAAGGTCAGTAGACGCGCAGTGCGATGCGGCTGTGCCCGACAAACCGTGTCGATGCGGCGGAGGTGACAGGACCGGCCCCAGCGGCCCACCCATTCCACCCGTTTTAGCATGAGATAAACCACCCTCCAGACAGGGGTGATGTCAGTGCCATAGGGAAGACTCTGCAGCGGGGAGGGAGACTCATGACTGACCAGCGAAGTGACTCTGACCAGCACATTCCTACTCCGGGTGGTTGCCGATGGTGTGGACTTGAGGCGCGGGAGCATGCGCAGCGCTGGAAGCCTCCGGTGGGGTGGCATAGGTGGGAACCACCGACGTTGGAGCAACGCAAGGACCGCATGCTCGCACGGCGGCGACACCGCAGCGGTACCAATGAGACCGGGTCAGCGCTGCGCACTTTCATCCTGCGGCCAGCTTTCTGATCTCACCGAAGACCTCACGCAGTTGTGCGGGCACCTGATCAGGGCTGGTGAGCGTGCTCACCAGCCCGAACATCATGTCGGGCTTGCCGCTGGGCCCGCTCGTGCTGCGGCTGCGGAGCATGTTCAACACTTCCTTGCTGAACTTCTTGCCGCGCTGAGCAGTGAAGTCGTCCGTGGTCCACAGCTCACCCTTCGGCCAAAGTTCATTGGCGGCCTCGGCCCACAGGTCGTCCGGAAACAGTTCCTCCAACTCGTTGAAGGAGTCCGGCTCACCCACGAAACGGACCACGTCGTCGACAGCGCTGCCGAAGAACTGTTGGAGACGGGCTTCCTTGAAGAGACCCTTGGGCAAGGTCCGGCTGTCGGCATCCACCATGAGCATCACAGAGCGGCCGTGCTCGACCAGATAGTGGGCAAGGTGCAGCGCCCCCTCGTTGTTGAAGCACGCCCACAGGGCAACGCCAGCCGACTGCAGAGACTGGTCCTCGGACAGCCGGAACAGCATGGGGATCACCCGCTGTTCGGTGTCGCCCTCAACAGCCAGGAAGCAACGCTCGTGTAGCAGAACGGAGTTGCGGAGGCCCACCGCTGCGGCGATGCGACCCAGGTGGATATCGATATCGTCGTGGGTGTCAGCCCCCAGTCGCTCGATCAGCGTCCGGCCGTGCTCCAGCCGCAGATGGACGACATCGGCGATGTCGACACCATCGATCAGGTTCATGGAATGGGTGGCGACGATGACATTCACATGGGGCAGTGCGCACTGGTCACGGATGAGCTGCATAATCTTGCGCTGGTGTCCGTAGTCGAGATGCGTGTCCGGCTCGTCGTAGATCACGATCGTCTGTACCGGCGGCGGGGTGTCCTCGGCGGCCTCAGGATCCGCTGGAGAGTCGACGTCGGCGAACTCCTCACGCGTGAGCAGCCGACTGTTCCACTCCCAGATCGCCAAGGAGATACGGCGTGCGCTGCCCAGGCCGGAACGCTCCAGGCCCACGGTCTCGCCCTTCGTACGGGCGATCCGCAGCGGCGCTCCCCGGAAACCGTGAGTGAACGAGACCACGGGCTCGACGTCTACCTCGGTGAGGTCGTCGCAACGGCTCTGAATGTGTTCGCACAGAGACCGAGCGTCACCCTGAAGGCGTTCCCTGATTCCGGCCTCGATCGACTGCAGTTGCCCCTCAAGCGTGGGATCCGCCATATGTACCTGGTAACGGCCCATCAGCGCGGTTTTCACAGCAGCGTCGGGATCGGCGGACTTCCCGTCGAACGGCATCAGCCGGGGCATGCGGCGCACCATCCCCTTCGGAGCAGGAACCCAGCCCGACGCCGATGCGTGAGCCATGCCGTACTTGCACAGGGCTGGCTCGATGTCGCCGCGCTTAATGGACGACAGCTCAGGAAGTAACTGCTTGGCGAGGGCTCTCACCTCGTTGAGGGACAGCTTAGAAGGGTCACGCAGCCGCTCGTCGTCCGCGAGCGGCGCCCAGCACTCAAGGACGGGTTCCTCGCCGTTGACGGCACGCCGCCGTACGCGCAACTCCTCTACCGGGAAGCCGAACGTTTCCAACTCCCAGGGGTCGAGGGTGAACTGCCCATCCACCCATGTGGTCGAACACCGCAGGAGAGGCGCCGAGTCATCAACGTCCACGTCATCGGGAGAGTCGAGCTCGTAGGTACGATCGTCCTCAGTCAACTGCTCATTGCCCACGAGAAAAGCCAGCGCGGCAAGCACCGCGCTCTTACCACCGTCGTTCTGGCCGGCAAGGATGGTCGGTGTGCTGACTGGAATATCGCGGACATCCTTGAGGGATCGGAATCCGCACACGGTGAAGCTGTGCAGGTGCACCGTTCTCAGCCGCTCCGTTCCCTAGCGTCTCGGGGCAGAGGCAAGCCACCAGCGGCGCCTCGCCACACACATTGACCTGGGCAACAACCACCCCAGGCGCATCATCTTATGCCTTGTGGGGGTGACCTGTTGGCACCGTGAACGGATCTGACCGATTCGGACCGATCCAGGCGCAACCTGTGCATCTCGCGCCCGTCCAAGCCGAACCACGGATTCCCTGGCGAGAACCTTCAGAGCTGGCCCGATGCCGCCCCCGAGCAACGCTCACGCAGCGAGCGGACCAGTGGGAGCAGGGAAAGCTGCCACTTCGCTCGACACCACAGCGCGGGTCCGGGAGCGGGGCCCTTGGCCCAAGGCCCGGTCTCCTCCACCGCCGCTACCCGAAATGCTCGCGTAGCGCACATGCTGCAGGAATTCGGGGCCGCGCTGCGCGCTACCGCGCCCGGCAGCACCACCGTCCAGACCTGGACCGAGCACACCGCCACATGGAGGGTGCCGCACGACCACGGCCCCCGTGATCGGACTGCGCACCTTCACCGGTCTCGACACCATCCGCGGCGATCCCCTCGACGTGTACGCCGACGTGCGCGTCCCGCTGCTCCACCTGCCGAACTACGCGATCACCGCGTTCGGCGAGCGCCTGGACCGGCACAGCACCGAGCCGGGGTTCACGGTCGTCCTCGCGTACGCGGACGGGCGTCCGGTCGGCTGCGCCTACGGAAACACTATCGAGCACGGTGACCGCTACTGGCAGCGCACGAGTCCCGCGCTGGCGGAGAAGTACACCGAGCGACCGGCCGTGGCCCTGAAGGAGATCGGCGTCCGGCCAGCCTGGAGGAAGACCGGTACTGCCCGGCGCATCCATGATGCTCTCCCCGCCACGCACGACGAGCCGTATGTCACGCTCATGGTCAACCCGGCCGCCGGTGGCGGAAAGGTCCACGCGCTCTACAGGTCGTGGGGGTACGAGGACATCGGGCAGAGCCAGCCGTCACCGGCCTCGCCGATCCTCACCGTGATGATCCGCGTCGTCCGCTGATCGGCGCTTACGACCCCGCCGTCTTCGAACGACACAGCTGCTCTGCCGTATCCAAAGCCCTGGCCAGCGCGAGCCGCACGCATGGCATCGCGACTCATGGAATGCTGATCCACGCTCCGTTCAGCGTGACTTCGGGGCCCGCAGCCCTGGCTAGTGGCCCGGCCCGCGGATGATCAGGCAGGGGGCGGGACCATGGAAACGTTCGACGTGGGCAGGCTGACGGACTTCGACTTCGAGGCCGTGTGCAAGGACCTCCTCGAGCTGGAATTCGGCGTTCGGCTGGAGATCTTCACCTCCGGGCCGGACGGAGGCGTGGATCTGCGGCATATGCAGGGAGACGATCCCGCTCTCATCGTGCAGTGCAAGCACTTCCACCGGTCCGGCCGAGCCAAGCTGCTGGCCCACATGCGGAAGGTCGAGGCCCCCAAGCTCGCCCATCTCAAGCCAGGGCGCTATGTCCTTGCCACATCGGTCGAGCTCAGCCGTGCCGCCAAGGACAAGCTCTACGACATGCTGCAGCCGTTCGTCAGGTCACCGGGCGACATCTACGGCAAAGATGACATCGATGCGCTTCTCCGCAAGCACGATCAGGTGGTCAGGCGGCATCTGCGACTCTGGCTCACGAGCGCTTCGGTACTCAACGCCCTCATGTCCAAGAGCATCGTCACGCGTTCCCACGCCCTCGCCGACGCAGTCAACGCCACACTGCGCACGTATGCCGACAACGGCAGCCTCGGGGAGGCGCTGCGACTCCTTGACAATCGGCACGTGTGCGTGGTCGCCGGGGCTCCGGGAGTAGGTAAGACCACGCTCAGCCATGTGCTGTGTGCTCACTACGCAAGTCACGGGTACGACATCATAGAGATCGCCGAAGACGCGGAGGAAGCAAATGCACTATGGGACCCTGGCGTCCCTCAACTTTTCTACTACGACGATTTTCTGGGACAGACCGCGATTGACGAAAAGCTGGGGAAGAACGAGGACGGCCGCCTCATATCTCTGATGCAGCGGGCGACGAACTCCCCCAACAAGAGGCTTTTACTCACCACGCGGGAGTACATTCTCGCGCAGGCCAGACAGAGGTACGAGCGCCTCGATAGGCACCGTTTCGATATCCAGACGTGCGTGCTCGATGTGGCCAATTACACGTACGGGGCGAGGGCATCAATCCTCTACAACCACGTCTCCGCCTCCAGCCTTCCGGCCCGCACGAAGTCAATATTCGCATCTCCAGATGCGTACGCACCCATTGTCCAGCACGAGAATTTCAATCCGCGCGTCATCGCCGCGACACTGTCCGAGGCTGTAGCATTCGGGGCCGCCGGGAAGCGCATCGCGACCGAAATGGTTGCGAACCTGAATGACCCCGGCCGCGTTTGGGGTCACATCGTCAACCACCAAATCGGCCCATCTGACACCCTCCTACTTAAAACGCAACTATCCTTCCTGTCCGGCATCCGGATGGATACCCTCGAAAGCGTCTGGGCTTCATCGGGGGGTGCACTCCGGGACCTGCACAATGCCTTGAAGGTACTGGACGGGACGATGCTCAGGAGCGTGCGTCACGGAGAAGTGGTGTTCGTGGAGTTCCATAACCCGTCGGTGCGTGACTACATGCGCGATTTCATCTCTTCCGATCACTCCGAGATGAAGGACTTCGTCGGTCGCATCCGGCTCTTCGAGCAGGTCGAGTCGCTATGGTCCATGCTGTCCTCCCGTAACGCGGAGCAGGTACTGAAAGCCTTGATGCGCTGCATGCCGGAGTTGGAACGGAGTGCGGAGCTTGCCTTCCGGTCGGAGACCGTCGTGGTAGAAGGTCACCACTCCGCGCATGACAACGCCCACCGGGCCCTGCTCTACCTGAAGCTGGGAACCGCTGTGACGTCCGAGCGCGTGCATGACATTGGTTGGCAGAGTATCAGCGAAGACAGCGCGATCAGCGAAGCATGGGATCAACAGACGGTTCAGGACATTCTCAGCTTTCTCGGCGATTCGAAGAGGCAGGATCTCAGAGAATTCCTCCCGCAAGCAGCCGACCAGGCAGCCGAATGGATAATGGAGTTCGATCTTTCGGATTGGCGATCCTTGAGCGACGCCCTGGATTTCGCCTCACTGCTGACGGATTTCGAAAAAGGCGAAGAGGCGTATGAGTATGTCGCAGGCCGCATGGACGATTACGTCGAATGGGCTCTGGAGAGCTGGATGGAGCACGGTGATGGGTCCAGATATGACCTGACCGAGATGGAGGCCATCTTCCGTCATTACGAATCCGGGGATGGGGACCTTTACCGGCTTGACGAGGAGATTTTCGCCAAGGTCCGCGCCCTCGTGGAGGCATCGGCATCGTCCCTCAGCGCCCCGAGGACCCCGAGACGCCCTGCGCCCGCCCGTTCGACCGGGCCGACGGTGGCCGAGAGGGAGGGCGTGGCCCGCATGATGGCCACGCTCACTTCCGACGGCACCTGAGGCCGCTCGGCGGCGGCCCCGTCTGCTCGGGGCTCGGGCGGCCGAGGCCGCCCTGCTCGTGGCGCTATCACGCAGTCAGACACGCACCACCGCTCAACGGCCCCTCATGTACAAGGCTGTGTCAGTGAACCTCTTTCATCCTGTGTAGTAGCAGGTCAGGAGGACGTGTACGGCTTGGACGGTGCGGCCGATGCGTCGGGTTGAGCAGCGGGCTCTGCGCAGTGCTCGCCAGGACTTCAGTCGGGCGAAGGCGCGTTCGCCGGGTGCGCGCAGCCGGGCGTGATCGCGGTTGAACCGTTGATAGTGCTCGGGTAGGTCGCGATGGCCGTAGTACGGGGTGCGGACGGTGGCGCCGGCGCCCTGGTAGGCGCGGTCGGCCAGCACGAGGATCTGCCTGGTGAGGCAGGCTTGGACGATGCCATGGGCGCGGGCCGCGGTCAGGTGAGCTGCCCCGAGTTTCGTAGAGTCCGGTGATCTTGTTTCAGGCGGACTGCGGGGTGGTTTCCTGTTGTCGCCACCACTCGCGTTCGTACTCGGCGGGCGGTACGTATTCGAGGGCGGAGTGGAGCCGTTCCTCGTTGTACCAGGTGACCAATTGGAAGGTCGCCCGCTCGACCTGGTCAACGTCCCGCCACGGTCCTTGCATCTCGATCAGCTCGGCCTTGAAGGTGCCATTCAGCGCCTCGGCCATCGCATTGTCGTAGCTGTCTGCGACCGACCCGACCGAGGCTGAAGCCCCGATCCCGGTCAGTGAGCGACTCTGTCGGGGATCTTGTGCCTGCGGCTCATTTGCCTTGTCGCCACCAGCATTGCCAGGTCAGACCGCGGGCGGTGAGGTACTGCTGGAAGGTCGTGGAGGAGCGAGGGCGGTGGGGGTGTCGGGTAGTGCGTGAGGCGAGGCGTTCGATGTTGATCGCGATGCCGGTCAGGACGTGCTGCACGTGTGTCTTGCGGATGCCGTGGTAGCGGCTGCGGCGGGCCCGGTGTCCGTTGATGAACTCGCAGATGGTGCCTTCGACTCCGGACCGGGTGGCGTAGAGCCTTCTCCACTGGGGGTCTTGCTGGTCTGTGCGGTTTCGAGCCTGGAGCTCGTGGAGGGGTCGGGGGAGGAAGTTCACGGTGCGGGCGGCGGTGCCACGGGTGCAGGCAGACCGGTCGGGGCACGGGTCGCACTGGTGTGGGCGGAACCGGGCCACGGTGTAGGGCGCCATGGCCGGTGGTTCGATCCAGATGTGGCTGGTTTTGCCGTTGGGGCAGGTGACCTGGCGCTGGTCGAAGTCGATAGAGAACTCGTCCCGGGTGAAGCCGGTCTGTTCCTTGCTCTGCCATGCTCCGCTGGCTTTGACGGGTCCGACGAGTTCGACCTCGTGGTCGCGGAGGGAGCGGTGCAGCAGCGAAACGGAGAGGTAGCCGCCGTCGAGAAGGTGCTGCCGGGGCAGCAGTCGGCGGTCACGGAGGCGGGTGTGGATGCCGGGGAGGGCCTCGGTGTCCCGGGTCGGCCTGGTGGTGGCGATGTCCGTGATCAGGTTGGTCCGGGCGCCGGTCTCGCAGGTCTCGGTGATGTGGACCAGATAGCCGCTCCAGCGGGTATTGCCCCGGATGGCCCGGCGGGCTTCGCAGTCGTAGGGCGAGACGATCCGCACAGCTCCTTTGGGCTGTCCGTCCTTCTGGGTGCGAGGACGTAACCCGCCACGGGCGTCGAGGAGGAAGTTCTGCACGATGATCCTCCGTAGCGCTTCCGCGCGAGGACCGCGCTGGTGGGGCGTCAAGCGTTCCAGGAGTTGGCGGGCGTCCGCTCCCGCCTGCTTGAGCCGGGTGACAGGGTGACTCGGCTGACTGGGAAGGCGCACCGGACGCCCGTAGCGGGTGGCCCAATCGCTGTCCACCAGCCCGTCCAGGACCTCAGGTGCCCGCTGAGCGGCTTCCTCCAAGGCCGCGCGTACCGCTTCGAGGACCAGCTCTAGGCGGGTGAGGTCCCGCGCGGCAGCGAGGACCTGAGTGGAGTCGCTGCGCTGCCTCCCGCGCTCGGTGACCATGCCGGCCTCCCGCATCCGCTCCAGCGACAACGAGAGCAGCTGGTCCGCGCGATCGTCCTCGCACAGACGATCACGGAAGTCGGTCAGCACGCTGTGGTGGAATCCCGGGTCGTCCAGCTCCAGGGCCAGGGCGTACTTGAAGTCGATCCGGCACCGGACCGCCTCGGCCGCCTGCCGGTCGGAGAGGTTGAGCAGGAACTGCAGCACACAGACCGTGGCGAGTTGGGCCGGCGAGAGCCCGGGGCGGCCGTCGCGCGGGTACCAGGAGGCGAAGTCCCTGTCGCTCCAGAGTCCGTCGAGGTGATCACGTGCCCACATCGCCGTGGTGCCGCGGGGGTTGCTGGCCCGCGCCATCTGGGCCGTGAGCTTGGGAACTACTGCACCGGACCGGGGACGAACGGACACTGATCACCTCAGGAGGACGGAACTGCGCAGGACTGTCCGAAGCGTTCCAAGCACCGACAGCCCTTGTCCCGAGAACTCCAAGATCCCCGACAGAGTCGCTCCCTGAGTCACATCGGCTGGAGCGTCGAGACGCCCCTCGTCGTCAAGAGCACGCACATGGCGCTCGATATCGAGAACGCCTCGAAGAAGAACGGGGCGTTGGCCGTCCAGTCGGCATGGACCGGGCAGGACAACCAGTTCTGGCGCCTGGAAGCAGTGGGAGAAGGAACCCTCCGCGTGGTGTCCCTGCTCAGTGGAAAGGTGCTCGACGTCAGGGCTGCCTCCAAGGACGAGGGAGCGGCGGTCGTCCAATGGGACTGGAACGGCGCGGACTACCAGCGCTGGTCCCTCGACATCCTGGAGAACGGAGCGCTGCGCCTGACGGCGAAGCACAGCGGGCAGGCGCTCTCCGTTCGCGACGGTTCTCCGCTGCGGGGAGCCCCCGTGGTCCAACAGAGCTGGAAAGACCAGAGCTATCAACTCTGGAACTGGCAGTACCTCCAGTGACGCAGGTCGGAGATCGGGTGGCGGGCCTTCTCACTCGGTCCGGCACCACACCCGGTCGCCCACCAAGGCGCACCGCCTCCAGGAAGACGCGCAGGTCAGATGTGTTGTCAGGATTGAGCGGACCCAACTTGGCCGACGCGGGGGGGATCGGGGAAGACGAGACGGTGGACACGGGAACCCTCTTGTTCGCTTGGCTCAGACACCTGAATGATCACGGATCCCGTGTCCGCTCTGTCATCCACCCCAACCTCCGGCATCTCAGGTCAGTGGGCGATCCCGGGGACTTGCGCAGGCCCTGACTGCGGAATCGGCCACTGTCCGTATCCGGGGCGCACACAGGACGAACCAGGTGATCGCCGTGGCGCACGACATGGTGAGGACAGCCGGTCTGCGGCGTCGCGTATGCCGGAGAGCGAGTGCTGCGTCTGTGGTGGGGTGGGCGGCCTTGCACGGTCTGGCAGAGGGAGGCGGAGCGGATGAGCACGCGGCAGCAGGTCGACCACGAGTTGGTTCGGGCGGCGGCGGAGGTCGCGGCCACGCGCTGCCGGGGTGACCGGCACACCATGGCGGCAGCGGCCCGCGCGCGGGACGGGCGGATCGTCACGTCCGTGAACGCCTATCACTTCACCGGTGGCCCGTGCGCGGAGCTGGTGCTGATCGGCAGCGCTGCCGCCCAGGGCGTCTACGACCTGGAGACGGTCGTCGCCGTGGGGGATCGCGGCCGAGGTGTCGTGCCCCCGTGTGGGCGCTGCCGCCAGGTCCTCCTTGACTACTTCCCCGCGCTCAAGGTCATCGTCGGGGCGCGCGACGACCTCCGGACGGTGACCGTCGCGGACCTGCTTCCCGACAGCTACGTCTGGGCGGACCACCAGCTCGACGCTGAGAAGAGCGCACCGCTCGGGCCGAGCTGAATGCGCGGATGTCCGCAGGGGGCGAGGCGCCTTCGGCTCGACCGGGGAGCAGTCGGCGGACGGGACGACCTGCCGGTGGGCATGCGGGCGCCTCGTGCCGTGGCTATCGTTGAACGTAGGTGACTTGCCGATGCGAATGCCTCTGATGAGGTGCCGCACGGCAGCCGCTGAGGTGCCGATCCGGGCCCGGCTCCGCCGAACGGAGCCGGTCTCTCGGAAGGTCGGCCTGGAACCTCGTCGTGCCCTCTTCTCGGCACTCCTCCGGCGCTTTCGCCTGTCCCGCCTTGGCCGCCGGGCGATGCGGCCTGCTCCTCCCTTCCGAAAGGCTGGAGGAGGAGAGGTCGGCGGGGACGGTGGTGAAAGGAGTCAGCATGAGTGGCGACGTAGTGAGTCTGGCCTATGACTATCCGGTCCTGGGGGCCTTCTGGACGATCATGTGGATCTTCCTCTGGGTCATGTGGATCTTCCTCATCTTCCGCGTCATCGTCGATCTCTTCCGCGACGACGATCTGAGCGGCTGGGCCAAGACCGGTTGGCTGATCTTCGTACTCGTCCTTCCGTTCCTCGGCGTGTTCGTCTACCTCATCGCCCGGGGTCGGGGGATGGGCAAGCGGGAGCAGGAGCATGCGCGGGCCCAGTTGGAGAGCACGAACCGCTACATCCGCGAGACCGTGGGCGCCACCGGCCCCGTCAGCGAGGCGGAACAGCTCGCGCGTCTCTCGGAGGTACGGGCCCGGGGCGACCTCACCGACGAGGAGTTCCGCCGGGCAAAGGAGAAGATCCTGCACGCCTGAGCCACTCGGGGCCCGGGCCTCACGGCGCGGGGTCGGGGCGCGGGGCGTCGGAGGGTGCCCGGGTCTGTCGGCGCAGGCCGGTCTCGACCGCGTTCGCCAGCACCCGGGCGGCGACGCCCACCAGCAGCAGTCCCACCACCATCTGCAACATCGTCACCACCCGCGCGGTCTCCGAGCTCGCGGTGATGTCGCCGAAGCCGACGGTGCTGAACGTGGCCAGGGTGAAGTAGAGGGCGTCCGTCCTGGTCATCTCCTCGGTGAACGAACCGGGGGTGTTGCTGTCCAGCAGGTAGTAGGTGCCGGCGAAGAGGACCAGGAACAGGACCACCGTCGCGGACAGGGCCTCGACGGCCCGCATGCGCGGGTGAGGTGAGCGCGCGATGGCGCGCACCTCCCACAGGAACACGAGCAGGGTGACGAGGAGTCCGCCGACGAGCAGCACCGACGCGGCCGTGTCGCGCTCGTCGAGCGGCAGCACGTAGTACGCGGTGACGAGTGCGACGGTGATGAGGGCGGCCCGGGCGGCGGTCACGACGGCGGGCCAGGAGAGGGTGGGGAACCGGGGGTTTCGCCCGCGAGTGTCCGGGTCCTGGCCGGTGCCGCCCGTCCGCGCGGCGCTGGGGTCGCTCATGTCGTCCCTCTTCGTCTGTCGTGGTCCGGGGTCAGCGGTGCGACGGAAGGGCCCGCCGACCGTCACGACGATGCTCGACGGATCGACTGCCGGAAGGTGCTCCGACACGCGACGACCGCCGTACCCGGCGCGCGTCCGGGCATCGGCTCCCGCTCGTCGGGGTTCTCAGCGAACCGGACGGGCCGCCCCACGGGATCTCGCGGTACGGGGCCGCGAGCGGGCTTATCTTGGGAGGGTTCGCTGGGCGGGCGGGCCTGCGGGGGCGGGGGCGGCGGGGATGGGGGACGCGCGTGGGGAGTGACGCCGTATGGCCGGGATGACGTTGTACGCGCTGGATTCCGCCGATCCGCGGCGGCTCGGGCCGTACCGGTTGCTGCGCAGGATCGCCACGGGCGGCATGGGCCGCGTCTATCTGGCCCGGCGGGAGAGCCCGGGGAGGGGGGCGGGGGCCGCCGGGCCGACGGGGACGGTGGTGGCTCCCGGGCTCGTGGCGGTCAAGACGCTCCTCGCCGAGGGGATCGTGAGCCGGCCGGACCGGGAACGGTTCGCCCGCGAGGTGGAGCTGGCGGGGCGCGTCGACAGCGAGTACACCGCCAGGGTGCTCGACGCCGACGCGCGGGCGGAGCGTCCGTGGCTGGCCATCGAGTTCCTGCCCGCGCCCAATCTGGCCGAACTCGTCGGGAACGCCGGGACGTTACCCGTTTCGGGGGTGCGTCGGCTGGCGGCCGGGGTGGCGCGGGCGCTGGTCGAACTGCACGGCGTGGGCGTCGTCCACCGCGACGTCAAGCCGCTGAACGTCCTGCTGCCGCACGACGGCCCCCGGCTGATCGACTTCGGCATCTCCCACGCCCACGACCACACCAGTTCGACGACGACGCTCGGCACGTTCGCGTTCACCTCGCCGGAACAGGCCTGCGGGAGGAGGTCGACGGCGGCGTCGGACGTCTACGCGCTCGGCGCCACCCTCTTCTTCCTCGCGGTCGGCCGCCCGCCCTACGAGCAGACCGACCACTCCTTCGGGCTCCTCGCCCTCGTCCAGCGCGGCGAGATCGACACGACCGGGCTGCCGCCGGAACTGGAGCCGCTGATCCTTCCGTTGCTGCGGCCCGACCCCCGGAGCCGCCCCACCCCCGCCGACGTGCTGCGCGACGCGCTCGCCGGGCTCGGTGCGGGGGCGGCGGCCTCGCGGGCGGGCCGGTCGCTGCCGCCGGCGTGGACGACGCTGATCGAGGAGTACGCGGAGCAGGGGCGTCGGCTGCGCGACGAGGCGCTGCGACTCGACGCGGCCGAGGCACCGACCCGGGTGACGCCCGGCGGAACGTTCGGCGCTGCGGGCCGGACCTTCGGGGCGATGCGCGAGCAGTTGGACGCGCTGCGTCGGCAGCGGGAGGCCCGGGCACGGGAGCGGGCCGACGAGCAGGCGGAGGAGGAAGCGCGGGTACGGGCCCACCGGGAGGCGGCGGAGCGCAAGCGCCGCGAACGGGAGCGGCGGGAGGAGGCGGAGCGCGGGGAGCGGGAACGCCGGGCCCGGGAGCGCCGCGAACGGGAGGCGCGGGAGCGGCACCGGAAGGCGCGGGAGCGCCGAGAACAAGAGGCGCGGCAGCGCCGGGAACTAGAGGAGCGGCAGCGGCGGGAACAGGAGGAGCGGCAGCGCCGGGAGCGGGCGGCGCGTGGGGCGGGCGCGGGAGGCGGGTCCACCGGCGGGAAGAAGCCCTCCGACGGATGGGGTGGCCTGCTCGTCGTCCTGCTCGCCGTCGGGCTGTTCATCTGGCAGCCCTGGAACCGGTGGGACGACACCGCGCAGGGCGGTCCGACGCCCGGCGTGACGTCCGACGGCGGGGGCGGCGACGGTCTCTCGGTCGGCGGCGTCGACGACACGGGTGCCGGTACGGACGTGGACCCCGGCTCCGGCGGCCCGGCCGGTTCGGCGAGCGGCGGCTTCGACGAACCGGAGCCCGAGCCCGAGCCCGAACCGGAACCGGAACCGGAGCCCGATCCCACCGAGGACGCCTTCAGGGCCGTCTCGCCCGGTGACTGCCTGGACGTCGTCGACACCGGGTACGGCGGCCTCACCCGGTACGACTGGAGCGCCGAGGAGCCGCGCACGACGTCCTGCGGTGGGGGGACGCGCGTGCGGGTGACGGGCACGGCCGGGGGCTGCCCGTCCGGCACGGGCAAGGCCACCTGGTCGTACCACTCCTCCGGCAGCGGTGAGCGGACGGAGCTGTGCCTCACCGGGCAGTACCGCCAGGGCGACTGTCTGCTGGCCCGCCGCGACGGTGACTACGTCGAGAGCGTCGCGATGCTGTCCTCCCCGACCTGCACGGACCGCAGGGTCCCGGCCGCGTACAACGAGATCCTGGTCGTCACCGCCCTCTACCGGGCGACGCCGGGTTCCGGCACCGAGTCCTGCCGGTACGGCGGCTACGACCGGAACACGTACTGGTCGGTCACCGTGGACGACGGCGCCACCCTGGTGTGCCTGCGGGCCTTCGACTGAGCCCGAGCACGCGCCGAGCCCGAGCCCGCCGCGACGCCCCGCGGGCCGGGTGTGAGGTGGGCCACGGGGTGTCACAGGGGGCGGGGGCGCGGTGTCTGGTGGGCGTATCCCTGATGCGGAGGAGAGACACCATGGCTGGGAAGACCGACGTAGTGGTGATCGGCGGCGGGTACGCCGGCGTCATGGCGGCCAACCGCCTGACGCGGCGCGACGACGTCGCCGTGACCCTGATCAACCCGCGCGCCTCGTTCGTCCACCGCGTCCGCCTGCACCAGTTGGCCGGCGGGACCGACGAGGCGGTCGTGGAGTACGGGGACGTGCTGCACGCGGGCGTCCGCCTGGTGGTCGACGGCGTGACGCGGATCGACGTGCCCGCTCGCGGCCTGACGCTGGCCTCCGGCGGCACGGTCGACTACGACTACCTGGTGTACGCGGTGGGCAGCGGCAGCGCCGATCCGCGGGTGCCGGGAGCGGCGGAGTACGCCTACCCGCTCGCCTCCCTGGAGGAGGCGCGGCGGCTGCGTCCGGTGCTCGACGCGGCGTCGGCGACGGCCGCCGTGACGGTCGTCGGAGCGGGCCCTTCCGGTATCGAGACGGCGGCCGAACTCGCGGAGGGGGGCCGGGCCGTGACCCTGGTGTGCGGCGGGGTGCTCGGCCCGTACCTGCACCCCCGGGGCCGGCGTGCGGTGGCCCGGCGGCTGGCCCGGCTCGGTGTGACGGTGTGCGAGGGGCCGGACGCCGAGGTGACGGAGGTGACGCGGGAGGCCGTGCGCCTGCGCGACGGACGGGAGCTGCCGAGCGCGGTGACGGTCTGGACGGCCGGGTTCGGCGTTCCGGACCTGGCCCGCCGCAGCGGACTGTCCACCGACGCCCTGGGCCGGCTGCTCACGGACGAGACGCTCACGAGTGTGGACGACGAACGGGTGGTGGCGGCCGGGGACGCGGCGGCGCCGTCCGGGCTGCCGCTGCGGATGAGCTGCCAGGCCGCGATGCCGCTCGGGGCGCGGGCCGCCGACACGGTGCTCAGCCGCCTCGCGGGTGAGCGTCCCGAGACGCTGAACCAGGTGTTCGGGGGCCAGTGCCTGAGCCTGGGGCGCCGGGCGGGGATGTTCCAGTTCGCACGGCGGCGGGACGTCGCGGTGGGGTTCCACATCGGCGGCCGGGCGGGCGCCGGGGTGAAGGAGTTGGTGTGCGCGGCGATCGTCAGGCACCTCGCCGCAGAGGCGCGTCGGCCCGGCTCGTACGGTCTGCACCGGGTCTCCGGGGGTGCCGCGCGGGAGCGGGCGCTCCGGGCCCGGCGCGCCGCGTCCCCGGCGGCCGCCGAGCGCGCGGCATAGTCCGAGCCCAGCGCAACGCTTCGAACCCAGCGGATTCGCGCACGCCGGGCGGTGTCGCCCCCCTGAGAGGGGCAGGGGGCCGCGCGGCGTGCGTGCACATGGAGAGGGACCGAGAGATGAGCCGGTACGCGGCCGACCCGGCGACCGAGACGTTCGTCGCCCACCGCAACCTGCTGTTCACCGTCGCCTACGAGATGCTCGGTTCGGCGGCCGACGCCGAGGACGTGCTGCAGGAGACGTGGCTGCGGTGGGCCGACGTCGACCTGGCCCGGGTGCGGGACCGGCGCGCCTACCTGGTCCGGATCACGACCCGGCAGGCGCTGAACCGGCTGCGCACGCTGTCGCGCCGCAAGGAGGCGTACGTCGGCCCCTGGCTGCCGGAGCCGGTGCTCACCGCGCCGGACGTCGCCGAGGACGTCGAACTCGCGGAGAGCGTGTCGATGGCGCTGATGCTGGTCCTGGAGACGCTGACGCCCACCGAGCGCGCGGTGTTCGTGCTGCGTGAGGTGTTCGACGTCGGGTACGACGAGATCGCCGCCGCCGTGGAGAAGTCGCCCGCGGCCGTGCGGCAGATCGCGCACCGCGCCCGTCGGCACGTCGACGCCCGTCGCTCCCGCGCGGTGGTCTCGCCGGGTGAGATGCGGGCGGCGCTGGAGTCGTTCCTGCGGGCGCTGGAGACCGGGGACCTCCAGGGCCTGCTCGACGTGCTCGCCCCCGACGTCGTCCTCACGAGCGACGGCGGCGGGGTCAGGCAGGCCGCCCTGCGACCGATCAACGGCGCCGACAAGGTGGCGCGCATGCTCGTCGGCGCCCTGAGCAGGGTCAAGGGGCTGCTGACCGCCGCGCCGACCGTCGTCAACGGGAACCCGGCGCTGCTCGTGCGGCTGGACGGTGCCGTCGACGGCGTGATCGCGGCGCACGTGCGGGAGGGGCGGATCACGGGCCTCTACTACGTCCGCAACCCGGAGAAGCTGACCCGGATCGCCTCGGAGACCCGGCTCACCCGCGCGGCGGGAGCCTAGACCGCCTGCGGTTTAGGTGTGCGGCCGCCGTGCTGCTGGGCCTCGACACCCCGAACACCGGCCGCGCCGCACCGGGATGAGACGGGGCGGGGCTCAGCGCTTGGCGTAGGTGGGGCTGGTCATCCAGTCGATGATCACGCACGGCTCGTCGCCGACGACCCAGGCGTCGTGTCCCGGCTGGACGATCAGCAGGTCGCCCTGGCCGAACTCGACCTCCTCGCCGTCGTCCATGCGCACCCGGAGGCGTCCGGCGGTGACGTAGCCGAGGTGCGGGCTCTGGCAGCTGTCCGTGCCGACGATGGGCTTGACGTGCCGGGACCAGTGCCAGCCCGGCTCGAAGACGCCGCGCACCACCGGTCCGCTCTCCAGGTTCACGAGGTCGAGGTGCCCGGTCCCCTGCTCGAAGGGGCGGACCTCCTCGGGTGAGTCGAAATTCTTGCGGCTGACGCCCGACATGGTGGGCCTCCTGTGCGCGTCGAGTTCGTCTCCACTGTCGAGCCTATGCCCGCGCGCGGACGCCCGCCGCTCCGCGCGCGGCTGCGGCGCCGGCGGTGGTCGCCGGGGGCCGGTCGGCGTCCGGAAGTGGTCCCCGGGTGTCGCCCCGCGCTCTTAGCATGGGCGGATGGCTGAGCAGCGCACCCCTCTCGACGTCCTGAACCGCGTCTTCGGCTACGACGCGTTCCGCGGGCCGCAGCAGGAGATCATCGAGCACGTCGTCGGCGGCGGGGACGCGCTGGTCCTGATGCCGACCGGGGGCGGGAAGTCGCTGTGCTACCAGATCCCGGCCCTGGTGCGGGAGGGCGTCGGGGTGGTGATCTCGCCGCTGATCGCCCTCATGCAGGACCAGGTGGACGCGCTGCGGGCGCTGGGCGTGCGGGCCGGCTTCCTCAACTCCACGCAGGACCTGGAGGAGCGGCGGCTCGTGGAGGCCGAGTTCCTGGCCGGGGAGATCGACCTGTTGTACCTCGCCCCGGAGCGGCTGCGGGTGGAGTCGACGCTCCGGCTGCTCGACCGGGGCACGGTGTCGCTGTTCGCCATCGACGAGGCGCACTGCGTGGCCCAGTGGGGGCACGACTTCCGGCCGGACTACCTGATGCTGTCCGAGCTGCACGAGCGGTGGCCGCACGTGCCGCGGATCGCGCTGACGGCGACGGCGACGGAGGCCACCCACGCGGAGATCGCCTCACGGCTGAAGCTCCAGGACGCCCGGCACTTCGTGGCCAGCTTCGACCGGCCGAACATCCAGTACCGGATCGTGCCCAAGGAGGAGCCGAAGAAGCAGCTGCTGAAGCTGCTGCGCACCGAGCATGAGGGGGACGCCGGGATCGTCTACTGCCTCTCCCGCGCCTCGGTGGAGAAGACGGCGGAGTGGCTTGTGCAGCAGGGTGTTCCGGCGGTGCCCTACCACGCGAAGCTCGATCCGGCGGTGCGCGCGGAGAACCAGGCCCGGTTCCTGCGCGAGGACGGCCTGGTCGTCGTGGCGACCATCGCGTTCGGCATGGGCATCGACAAGCCCGACGTGCGGTTCGTGGCCCACCTGGACCTCCCGAAGTCGATCGAGGGCTACTACCAGGAGACGGGTCGCGCCGGCCGGGACGGGCTGCCGTCGACGGCGTGGCTTGCCTACGGGCTGCAGGACGTCGTGCAGCAGCGCAAGCTGATCGACACCGGGCTCGGGGACGACGCGCACCGGCGGCGGCTCACCGCGCACCTGGACGCGATGCTCGCCCTGTGCGAGACGGTGGAGTGCCGCCGGGTGCGGCTGCTGGCGTACTTCGGCGAGGAGAGCGGCCCCTGCGGGAACTGCGACACCTGCCTGACGCCGCCGGAGCGGTGGGACGGGACGGTGGCCGCGCAGAAGGTGCTGTCCACCGTGGTCCGGCTGAAGCGGGAGCGCGGTCAGAAGTTCGGCGCGGGCCAGATCATCGACATTCTGCTGGGCCGGAAGTCGGCGAAGGTCATCCAGTTCGACCACGACGCCCTGAAGGTCTTCGGGATCGGCACGGAGCTGGGCGAGGCGCAGTGGCGTTCCGTGGTGCGGCAGTTGGTGGCCCTCGGCCTGCTGGCCGTGGAGGGCGAGTACGGGACGCTGGTGCTGACGGAGGCGAGCGCGGACGTGCTGGGCGGTCGGCGCGAGGTGCCGCTGCGCCGCGACCCGCGCCCCGCGGCCCCGGCGAGGAGCGTGGCGAAGGCGGCCGGGTCCGGGCGGGGCGGGAAGGCGGCGGCCGTGGAGCTGCCCCCGGAGGCGGAGCCCGTCTTCGAGGCGCTGCGCGCGTGGCGGGCGGCCACGGCGAAGGAGCAGGGCGTGCCCGCGTACATCATCTTCCACGACGCGACGCTGCGGGAGATCGCCGCCCGGGCGCCGCGCTCGACGGCCGAACTGGGGACGGTCAGCGGCGTCGGCGAGGGCAAGCTGGCGAAGTTCGGGGACGCGGTGCTGGCCGTACTGGCCGGGGACGAACCTCCGACCGGGGATGAGCCTCCGGCCGAGGCGGAGTGACGCCGGGCGCGGCGGCGGGGTGCGGCGCCGGGGCGGTCGTCAGCGCAGCAGGGCGAACGTCCCGGCGGCGACGAGTGCCCCGAGCGCGGCGCCGGCCAGCACCTGGCCGGTCGTGTGGTCCCGCAGCCTGACCCGGGACCATCCGACCAGCGCCACGAGCGGGTAGGCGGTCAGCGCCCACGGCCCGTACGCCAGCGCCAGGATGGCGACGCTCCCGGAGGACACGGCGGCGTGGACGGACACCTTCCACACCACGGTGATCGCCAGCAGGACGACGAGCGTGGCGACCATCGCGGCGACGAGCGCGATCATCGGCATGGGTGCCCCCAGGGCACCCATGAGCAGGGTGCCGGTGGCCACGGAACCGATGATGAACACCATCACGACGAGCCGCTGCTGCCGGACGCCGACGTGCCGGTCGGCCCAGCTGCCGCGCCGGACGCCGAACGTGATGAACAGGACGGGGACGACGGCGGCGAAGAACGCCCCGAACAGGCCCCACCCCACGCCCGCGAGGCCGTCCACCCGCCAGCCGACGAGCAGGGTGAGCACGATGATCCAGTTCTTCGGCTCGAACCCGTCGGTGACGAGGCGTGCGGCCGGGCGGGGTCGCTCGGCCGGGCGGGGTTGCTCGGCCCGCGCGGGCCGGTCGGCGGAGGTGGTCACGGCCGGGCTGCCTCCTGGGTGCTGTCGGTCGGGTGCCGGGCGGTGAGCTCCTGGACGGCGGGGTGGCGCCGGGCGATCTCCAGCTGCCGCAGCAGGGCCGCTTCGGCGTCCAGGTCGCCCAGCTCCCCCGGGTCGTCCAGGCGGGTCCCGGCGTCCTCGGGGTCGGCGCGCAGGGCGGGTTCGAGCGGCGGGACACCGGACAGCTTGGTCCGGCGGGCCGCCTCGATCCGGCACGCGCCCGCGAGCGCCCGCCGCTCCGCCCCCGTCAGGCCGCTGTCCGCGGCCACGGCCTCGGCCCGGCGCCGGTCCTCCGCCGAGCTGTAGGGCTCCAGGGCGAGCATCGCGTCGCGGATCTCCACGACGGTCCGGTGCAGCCGTATCCGCAGCTCGCCCCGGCCCAGCTCCTCGTGGAGGACGACCTCCGGCACCGCGTCCGTGAGGTCCTTCCACAGCGGGCCGAGCTCCCGGAGCCTGCGCCAGTGCCGGACGGCGCGCGACGTGACGCCGACGGCGGGCAGCAGGCTGCCGACGAGGATGAAGACGATGGCGATGTGCTTGGCCACGTCCGTCCAGTGCGTGAAGGCTGCGTCCATGCCGTCGTCCGTCCGGCCGCACAGCGCCAGGACGAGGTAGAGGGCACGCACGAGCGCGTAGGCGACGCTGGCCGCCGACCCGGCGCCCAGCAGGAACAGTCCGGCCCGCAGCCAGCCCGCCGCGTGCCGCCGGGCGCCGAGGAAGAGCAGCGCGGCGAGGAGCAACGCGCCGCCCAGGTAGGCGTACCAGACCAGGAGGTAGGCGGTGGCGGCGCCGCCCTCGCCGGCCTTGCTCTCGAAGTAGTCCGGCGCCTCGACCGTGCGCGGGGTGAGGAAGAAGAGGACGCCGAGGACGAGCAGCGTCACCCCCGCGAGGGCCTGCCGCAGGCGGCGTCCCCAGGCCGCGCTCCCTTTGGTGATGCCGTAGACGAACTCCAGCAGCGCGGCGGCCGAGATGATGCCGAGGATGTGCTTGAGCAGGGTGGCGAGGTTGTTGACGCCGGTCCCCTCGTCGATGGCGAGCATGACGTCCGGCAGCCGGAGCGTCATGGCGACGGTGAGGGTGGCGAACGTCACCCACAGGCTGCGCTGGATCGGCGACCGGAAGGCGGCCGGGGCCCGCCAGAGCACCGTGGCCCACAGGAGGATCAGTACGGCGAGTTCCATGCGCTCCTCACCAGCGTCTGGGGAGCCCGAAGGCGTCGTTGAGCCGGTCGAGCACCTCGGCGGCCTCGTGCGAGGTGGCCGGGGCGGGTGTGCTGACGGCGCGGTCGCTGAGGATCGTCGCGAGGAGTTCGGCGTCGCGCTCCTCGTCGTCGGTGTAGCTGGTGCGGCCGAGGATGTGCAGGAGTTGGTCCATGTCCAGGTCCTCCTCGGCGTCCTCGACCGGGGCGGTGTCGCTCTCCGCCATGAGCCGGGCCACGTAGGCGGGGCGCTCCGCGTCCGACGAACCGTGCCCGAGCAGCATGTGGGAGAGTTCGTGCAGGACGATCTGGAGCTTGTGGAAGGCGCTGGTCGCCGGCTCGTAGAAGATCAGGTCCGCGGTGCCGGTGGCGACCCACACCCCGCAGGGCGTGCTGCCGTCGGGCACACCCTCCAGGGCGATCAGGCGCAGGGGGCGTCCACGCCGCTCGGCGATGCGCTCGCAGAGGGCGTCGAGGTCGAACGGACGGGGCAGCTCGAGAGCGTCGGCGACGGCCTCGCAGCGGGCACGGCGGCTCGTCTTGGGCATGCGGACTCCTTAGGGCCTCCGAGTTTAGGCTCTGCCGGAGTCCGGCGACCAAATTCCGCCAACTGATCACATGTCAAGAGCGGGTGTCCGGACATGAATCGTTTTCATGTTCAACCAGATAGCGGAAAGGTTACTTCAGCGTATTCGGCAGGTTCCCCCCGAATACGGAAGGGCGTAACCTCCGGACGCGACGGGGTCAGGCGTCGCGGCCGGGCGTCTCGGGCAACCCCTCCAGGCGGCGCGCCTGGTCGATCACGCCCCGGATCGCCCGCAGGCTGTCCGCCGAGAGCCCGTTCATGCGGACGGCGACGTCCCGCACGTCGCCGTCGCCGAGCATGTCGGCCAGTTCGCGCTGGGCCCGCGTCAACTCCACCCGTTCCTTGACCTTCGCGATCTTCGCGTCGACCCGGTCGGCCACGGCGTCGTCGAAGAAGTACGTGACGGGCACGCCGAAGAACCCGGCGATGACGGTGAGCGTCGACACCTTCGGGTCCGTGATCTCGCCCTTGCGGATCTTCTGGATGGTCGCGTGCGAGACGGTCGGCCCATCGGGTCCGGCCTTGCGCTTGATCGCCTCGGCGATCTCCATGTAGCTGAGCGGTCCCCGCTCCGGCGGGTGGATGGTCCCGATGAGATGGTCCAGCCGTTCCGCGATGGTGCGCCCGTTGCCGGGTGACCCCCTGTCCACCCCATCACCCCTTGTGGTCGGCGACTGCGGCTGGTCCGAACCGCAGCCGTTCTCTCATGAAGTTTACGCACTCGGAGAGCTCCGGCCCTATCGTAAAGTCAGCTTGACAAGGGGGGTGACCCAGGTCGTACTCTCTCCACGTCGCGTAAAACGAAATAGACGAGCGGCGTACGGCAACGGGGGTCCGTACGCCGCGGGTTGCCCCCTCATCGGGGCACCGGGGTCGGGAGACCGGTCGGCTTGGGAAACTCAGGCCGCGCGTCTCCCGACCCCCTTTCGTGCGCCCGGCGGCGGGGTCAGCGGGACGTGGCCGACGTGCGCTCCGTGCCGCGCGGCACGCTCCGCGCGGGCGGGGCCGGGCGGAGCCCGAGGGCGATGACGGCCAGGGTGACCACGGCGACGACGAGCAGCAGCTCCATCGCGGCGCGGCTGCCACCGGTGAACACGGCGGCGAAGACGTCGTGCGCCTGCTCGGCCGTGAGGCCGGTGTACTGCTGGAGCAGGGCCGGGCCGTCCTGCGGACTCTCCACGACCTGAGCCGTCCAGGGGCCGGAGGGCAGGCCCTGTTCGGCCAGCCGGTCGGCCAGCGCGTGGTGCGCCGCGATCCGGTGGACCTCCATGCCGACGGCCAGGCCCAGGGCGCCCCCGAGGTTGTGGCAGGTCCACGAGGCGCCCACGGCCGTCCCGGCCAGGTGGCCGGGCACGGCGGAGAGCGCGGCGACCGTGGCGGGGCCCAGGACGAGGGCCCAGCCGACCCCCATCAGGACGAACGCGGCGATCAGGGAACCGAGGTGCGTGGTCGGCGTCAGCCGCGTCTGGAGCAGCGCGCACAGGGCGAAGGTCAGGAAGCCCAGGCAGAGCATGGGGCGCGTCCCGAAGCGGTCGACGAGCCGCCCGACGAGCGGGGACAGGACCGCGACGGCCGCCGTGCACGGCAGGAGCAGCAGGCCGGTGGTGTGCCCGTCGAAGCCGCGCACGGCGTGCAGGTAGAGCGGCATCAGGAACAGGGCGACGCAGTAGAAGAACGCCAGCGAGAAGTCCGCCGTGACCGCGCCCAGGAAGTTCCGCCCCGCGAACAGGCGCAGGCGGATGAGCGGATTCCGTACCCGGAGCTCCACACGGCCGAAGGCGACGAGGGCGGCGCAGCCGTAGAGGAGGAGAGCGACGATGGCCGGTGACGTCCAGCCCTCGGTGTGACCGAGCGTCAGTCCCAGGACGAGGGCGGGCACGGAGGTGAACAACAGCGCGACGCCGGCGCGGTCCATGCCGCCGGTGAGCCTCTCACCGAACGACTCGGGCACCGTCCGCAGACAGACGGCCAGCGCGACCAGGACGAGGGGCACGTTCAGCCAGAAGATCCAGGACCAGGACGCCGAGGTGACGAGGACGCCGCCCAGCACGGGCCCGGCCGCGAGACCGAGTCCGTTGACCCCGTAGAGCCAGCCGATCGCCCTGCCCCGCTGGTGCGGCGGAAAGATCGCGGAGACCAACGCCCCGGTGGCGGTGTAGAGCACGGCGCAGGCCATGCCCTGGAGGAAACGGAAGACGATCAGCCAGGGCGCGGAGGCCGCGAAGCCCGCGAGGAGCGAGGCGATCCCGAACAGGACGGCCCCGACGAGCAGCACCCTGCGACGGCCGTGGCTGTCGGCGAGTCGGCCCGCCGTCACCATGCCGGTGGCCAGGGCCACGATGAAGACGTTGACGACCAGCTGGAGTTCGGTCACCGTCGCGCCGAGTTCGTCCTGAATGACGGGCGCGGCGGTGCTGACGATGGTCAGGTCGATGCAGCCGAGAAAACTCAGCGTTCCCAGCCCTGCGAAAGCCCACCATTTTTTTGACTCTTCGGACCCGTGCTCGGCCACGCTGCCACCGGTTTCGTCGGATTCTCCCCGTCCGGGCCAGTGAAGCTTTTCCCGGCGACTTCTGTCGACCGACCTGACAAGAAGGCATACCCCTGTGCCGGAAAGGCATGACGGAATCGCCCCGGGCGACCGCCCGGTGGGGCTACGCAGAAAATGCGCGCACATTCGGTATTCCCCGAAAGGGCGTCAGGTGCTAGCTTTCCGGTACCGGCACGGCGCCGCATGCGAACGGAATGCGGCCGCTTTCGCGCAGGTGCCCGGCGGTTCTTCCGTCCGCGGTGGAGTGGCCGAGAGGCGAGGCGACGGCCCGCAGAGCCGTTCACACAGGTTCGAATCCTGTCTCCACCTCCGCCCGTCGGCGCGCGTCGCCCCCGAGGGACGCGCGCCGACGACCGCCGTACGGTCCGCGCGTCAGCCCGCCCACCCGGGATACGCCGCGCCGGGATACGCCGCGCGCACCGTGTCCGCCAACCGGGGCGCCCAGGCGGCTGCGGGGCCGTCCGACGGCCAGACCAGCAGCAGCTCGTGCCGGGTGACGGCGTCGGACAGCGGAACGTAGACGACGCCGGCGGCCGGGGCGGGGAAGGGGTAGGCGGGCAGCACGCCCCGGACCGCGCAGGCGATGGCCGCCGCCTCGGCCTCGTCGGGCGCCCAGTGCAGCCCGACGCCCACGTCGGCCCGGCGCACGGCGGCCGTGAAGTGACGGCGCAGCACCGCGTGCCGACGGCCCCCGGCGAGCAGGCACCGCTCCCCCTCCAGGTCGGCGAGCGCGACGGAGGGGCGTCGCGCCAGCCGGTGCCCCTCGCCGGTGCCGACGAGCAGGTTCTCCTCGGCGAGCACGGCGGAGTCGAGGAGGTCCGGGAGGGGGCCGCCCAGGACGGCGGAGTGCCGGACCACCGCGAGGTCGAGCCGCTGCAGGCGGAAGAGGCTCAGCAGGGCGGCGCCGCTGTCGTCCGGCCCGCTGTCGCCGACCGGCTCGCGGTAGGCACCGGTGACGGTGCGGAGCTCGATGACGGCCGACGGGAACAGGGCCTGGGCGCGGGCGGTGACGAGCGGGAGCGCGGAGCTGGGCACCGCGCCGATGCGCAGGCGTTCCGCCGCCGGGCCGGGCGTGCCGCCGGGGCTGCCGGCGGCCAGCAGCCGGTCGATGCGCGGGAGCAGTTCGTCGGCGCACCGCAGCAGCAGCCGTCCCGCGCCGGTGAGGTAGGCGCCCCGGTGGTCGCGGTGCAGGACGACGAGCCCGGTCACGCGTTCCAGGTGCTGGACGCGGCGGGTGACGGCGGCCTGGTGGACGCCGAGGGCGCGCGCGGCGCCGGCCAGGCTGCCGCTGTCGGCCACGGCCCGCAGCACGCGCAGGTCCTGGACCTCCACCTTCATGAGGGGGTGACCGGCGCCCGCTCCCGCAGGGCGGCGGAGAGCAGCGACACCAGCTTCGGCATCAGGTCGGCGGTCCAGCCGCGGAAGCCCACCAGGTGGACGACCGTCATGTCCAGGTCCGTCACGGTCCGGTACACGACGCCGGGCTCCGGGGGCCGGTGGGCCTGGGTCAGGGCCACGCAGCCCTGGTGCCGGATCACCTGGCCGCGGGGGCCGGACATCGGGATGTCGTGCGTGATGCGGGGGACGAAGCCGTAGGCGGCGCAGAGCCGGCGGAGCTTCTCGTCGCAGGCGTCGGGCCCGGTGCAGGAGATCCACTCCTCGCCCGCCAGGTCCGCCATCGTGAGCCGTTCGGCGGTCGCCGGCGGTCGGTCGGCCGCCACCGCGAGCAGGACGGCGGACTCGCCCCAGGGGACGTAGGTGATCGCCCCGTCGCCGGAGGGGACGGGGCCGTTGGTCGTGGCGTGGTCCCGCAGGGCGATGTCCACCTCACCGGCGCGCAGGAGGGTCAGGAGCTCGCGCGTGGAGTTGGGGGCGACGATCTGGAGGCGCTCGGCGGACGCCAGCCGCCGTAGGGAGCTCAGCAGGGGCTCGTAGAGGACGCTGTGCGCCCAGCCGATGCGGAGCGTCCGGCTCCGGAGGGTGCGGTAGTCGCGCAGCTGCTCCCCGAAGTCGTCGAGGGAGCGGAGGATGCTCGCCGCGTGCTCCAGGACGGCGCTGCCCAGCGGGGTCGGACGCGTGCCGAACTGGTCGCGCTCGAACAGCGCGCCGCCGAACAGCTGCTCCAGTCTCCGGATCTGACGGCTGAGGGCCGGCTGCGGCAGGCCGAGGATCGTCGCGGCCTTGTTCAGGCTCCCGGTTTCGGAGATGACGCACAGCTGGCGTAAGTGACGGAATTGCAGGTCCATAACTTGAGTTAAGCCGCTTCTCAGGCCGTTCACCAGGGCTTGACCGGAACGCGGTCGAATTTCCGTGAAGCACCCGTGCGGGCCGGTCACCAACCGTTTACCCACGGGCACGCTCCGCTGCCCGTTCGGGAGGTGCGGGAGTGGCATAGCCGCACGGCAGTATTCAGCTCCACCGGCGCCCGCCACCATTCCACTCATCGCTTCCCGAGCCGACGGCCCGGCGGCGCGAGGGGGGTCTGTCCACACACTGCCCGAGGGGAAACATGTTTGAATTTGAACCACTTACCGAACGATGTAGCAGCCTCTTACCCTCGGCCACGCACGTGTGCATCGGAGTAAGTCCATTCAACAGCTACTTCAGCACTCCGCGGTTGCGCCGGCTGGCGCAGTGGGCGCTGGCGCGCTTCGGGGCCGCGCACTTCTTCGTGCCGGACGCGGCGGCGGCGTACACCCTGGAGACGCTGGGGTACGCACCCGACCGCGCCCGCCACAAGGCCCAGCGCCAGGGGCAGTACGTGCACAACAAGATCGCCACGGCACTGCGCTCCCTGGGGGTGACGAACCCGTCGGCCCTCATCCTCGGAATGGAACGGCTCCACCACCTGCCCCGGTACGTCGGGCTGTTGGACGAGGCGTATAGGCGCTTCGACCAGGACGAGGGCCTCCGCGCCGCGTGTCTGGACGCCTCGCACTGGGTACTGGACCGGAGGATGCCGCCGGGGACGAGCCCGACGGACGCGCAACTGCACAGCGCCGTACGGTACTTCCTCTCCGAGCTGCCGATGTTCGTCGACGCCGGGGGCATCGCGGGCCACCGCCCCTCGCTGTTCGTCTACCACGAACGGGTCCCCTTCCTGGAGCGCTTCTACCGCCGCGAGCTGAGCTGGCAGCCGGTCGAGGACCAGGGCTTCCTGGTGGTGCGCGAGCCGACGGGGGACACGTCCGGAGCGCGGCGGCCGGCCCGCGACCTCGTGGAGCGGGAGGCGTCCCATGACCTCGGCTGAGACCGGGCGAAGACAGGACGGACCGGCCCGGACGGCCGCCGGGCGCGGCGCGGACGAGGCACAGCACGCGGCGCAGAACGCGGTGCAGGACGACTACGCGCTGACCCCGGTGCCGGACGAGGCGCGCTACTCGTGGTTCTCCGTCGCGGTGCAGCGCTTCGGGCAGGTCTCCTCCTTCCAGCAGTTCATGGTGGGTGCCGTCCTCGGCTACGGGATGACGTTCACCGACGCGGTGATCGCCATCACCGTCGGGTCGGTGCTGCTGGAGGTCATCACGATCCTCATGGGCGTCGCCGGGGTGAAGGAGGGCATGTCCACCTCGGTGCTGGCCCGCTGGTCGGGTTTCGGCCGCAAGGGCTCGGCCGCCGTCGGAATGCTGGTGGCGCTCAGCCTCGCGGGCTGGTTCGGCGTCCAGAACGGCGTCTTCGCCCAGGGCATGCACGACTTCGCCGGGTGGGCGCCGGAATGGGCCTGGGCGGTGGTGGGCGGCGTCGTGGTCACCGTCATCTCCGTGCACGGCTTCTCCGTCATGGCGTGGACGGCGTACCTGACCGTGCCGGCGTTCCTGCTGCTGGCCGGATGGTCGGTGGTGGACGTCCTGGTCGGCCACTCGCTGGACGACCTGCTGACGGGAGCACCTCCGGGGCCGGCGCTGTCACTGGCGGAGGGCACGACGCTGGTGGCGGGCGCCTTCATCCTCGGCGCCCTGATGAGCCCCGACATGACGCGCTTCAACCGCCGCCCCTCCGACGTCGTCAAGCAGACGCTGCTGGGCGTGACGCTCGGTCAGTACCTGATCGGGCTCACCGCGGTGCTGCTCGGCCACGCCGCCCGCACCGCCGACATCGTCGGCATCATCACCGGCTCGTCGGGGCTGCTGGGCACGCTGATCCTCGTCACGGCGATCGTGAAGATCAACGACTGGAACCTCTACTCCTCCGCGCTCGCCACGGTCAACAGCATCGACGTCCTCTTCGGCCGTCGCGTCGGACGCCGCACGGTGACGCTGGTCATCGGCGCGGCGGGCACCGTCCTGTCGGCCGTCGGCATGGCGGACCACTTCACCGGCTTCCTGGAGACCATCGGCGTACTCGCGCCACCGGTGGCCGGAGTCATCATCGCCGAGTACTACGTCGTGCGGCGGTACCGCGCCGGGCTGGAGCGCGCCCGCCGGGGCACCCGGCCTCCCGAACGCCTCCCCGACTGGCTGCCGCTGTCCCTGGTCTGCTGGGCGACCGGTGCGCTCGTCGGGGAGTACCTGGACGCGGGGATCCCCGCCATCAACGCCGTCGTGGCCGCCTTCGCGCTGTACGCGGCGGTCGGGCTGACGTTCCGCCACCGGCGGAACCCAACGGCCCGGCAAGGCCCCCTTCCCGACCGAACGGCATGAGAGAGCCGGAGGACACCGTGCTGCCCCTAGTGACCAGGGACGAACTGAGGACCGAGATGGAGGCCGGGAAGGTCGTCGTGGTCGACACGATGCCCGTGGCCTACTTCCTGCGTCAGCACCTGCCCGGTGCGGTCAACATCCCCGGCTTCCCGTACGAGAGGGCGGCGCGCTTCACCGACGAACTCGCGCCCACCGTACTGCCGGACCGCACCTCCCCCATCGTCGTGTACTGCGCGAACGTGCCGTGCCGCAACAGTGAGCTCGTCGGCGCGCGGCTGGTGTCGCTCGGCTACACGCACGTGCGCAAGTACCGCGAGGGGATCGAGGACTGGGTCGCCCACGGCCTGCCCACGCAGGCCGCCCTGGGCTGAACAGGACCCGGAGCCGTTCCCCACACCTTGCGCGTTCCCTCCCGTTTCACCGACGAAAGGAAACCGACCGTGTACCGCAGACTGGCAGTCGCCACCGCGACCGTCGCCGTGCTGCTCGGCGGGGCCGTCGCCCCGGCCGTCGCCGCCACTCCGGCGCCGGCTCCCGTGCCCGCGACGTCCGCCCCCGCCGAGATCCCCCACGTCGTCGACGTGACCGCGGCCAACTACGCGCAGGTCATGCAGTGGTCGCACACCAAACCCGTCGTGCTCGACTTCACCGCGAGCTGGTGCTACTGGTGCCAGAAGCAGAAGCCGTACCTCCAGCGCTACAACACCGAGGACGACGGCGCCTGGGTGTGGGCGAGGGTCGACGTCGACCGGAACCGGGACCTGTACCGCCAGTACGGCGTACGCGGCATCCCGGCCCTGCTCAACATCCAGGACGGCCGGGAGGCCGGTAGCCGCATGGTGGGCTTCGACGGACCGTACTCCCTGCGCACCTGGCTGAACCGGCTGTGACAGCACGGTGCCGCCGTCGCCCCCGCGACGGCGGCACCCGCACGCCCGGCCCCGCCCGGGCCGACCCCACCCCCCACCGCCGCCGCACCGTGGTCCCGCGTGCGGCGCAGGCGAAAGGCTCGACCCCCATGAAGAAGCACGTACCCAGGGCCGCGACGGCGGTCGCCGTCGCCCTCGGCGTGGCCCTCCCCGCCCTGACGGCCGCCCCCGCCGCGTCCGCCGGCCCGGCCGGCCCGCCCCCGTCCGCCGACCCGGCGGCCACCGTCCACATCATCGAGGTCAACGGCACCGAGGCCACCGAGGAGGCCGTCACCCGGCGGGCCGAGGAGCTGACCGACCGGCACGGCGGCACGCTGCGCCGCGTGTACCACGCCGCCTCCCAGGCGTTCTCCGTCTCCCTGACCGAGGAGCAGCTGGACGGCTACTACGGGGACACCCGGGTCGACTCGATCACCAGCGACCGCGTCTACCGCGTCGCGGGCCGGGTCGGCGGAGCCGGGCAGGCGCCCACACCGACGGCCGCCGAGGCCACGGGCCCCGGCGGCATCCAACTCTCGCCGCCCTCCTGGGGGCTGGACCGCATCGACCAGCGCGACCTGCCGCTCGACCACGTCTACACCTTCCCCCGCAGCGGCGCCGGGGTGGACGTCTACGTCGTCGACACCGGCGTCCGGACGGGGCACCAGGAGTTCCGGGGCGGCCGGGCCCACGGCGCCTACGACGCGGTCCGGCAGCGGCCCGGCGGCGCCGGGGACTGCAACGGCCACGGCACCGCGTCCGCCGCCACCGCCGCCGGGCTGTGGAGCGGGGTCGCCAAGGGCGCCACCGTGCGGTCGGTCCGGGCCTTCGGCTGCGACGGCACGGGGACGCTGGAGCACATCATGTCCGCCGTCGACTGGATCACCGCCCACGCCGACGGCCCCTCCGTCGTCAACCTGGGCTTCTCCGGCCCGCCCGGCTCGGTGCTCGACCTCCAGCTCTACGCGATGACCACCCAGGGCATCGCCTACACGGCGGCGGCGGGCAACGGGGACGACTCGGGCCGGGGGGTGGAGTCCTGCGAGACGACCCCGGCGCGGCAGACGACCGCCATCACGGTGGCCGCCACCGACCGCACCGACCGACGGCCCCCCTGGTCGAACTACGGCTACTGCACGCACCTGTTCGCCCCCGGCACCGACATCACCACGGCGGGCGCGCACCACGACCGCTCCTACGTCAGGATCACCGGCACCTCCGCCGCGACGGCCGAGGTCACCGGTGCGGCCGCGCTGTACCTCGCCCGGCACCCCGGTACGACACCGGTCGAACTCGACGCGGCGCTCACGGCCGCCGCCACCGAGGGCCGGGTGCGGGACGCGGGCCCCGACTCCCGGAACCTGCTGCTGTACACCGGGCCGACCGACGTCACGGAGGACGCGCGGTGAGCGGCGCCGTGCGGGACGTCGCCGTCATCGGGTCGGGGCCGGCCGGTTACACCGCCGCCCTGTACGCCGCACGGGCCGACCTGCGTCCGCTGGTGCTGCGCGGCAGCGCCTTCGTGGGCGGAGCGTTGGCCGCCACCACCGAGGTGGAGAACTACCCCGGTTTCCCCCGGGGCGTTCTGGGGCCCGAGCTGATGGACGCCATGGCGGCGCAGGCCGCGCGGTTCGGCGCCGAGCTGGTCGACGACGAGGTCGTCGCCGTCGACCTGGCCGGGGAGGTGAAGACGGTCACCGACCGGTCGGGGCGCGCCCACCGCGCCCGGGCGCTCATCGTGGCGACGGGGGCCGGCCACCGCCGCCTCGGGTTGGCGAAGGAGGACGAGCTGCTGGGGCACGGCGTGTCCTACTGCGCCACCTGCGACGGGTTCTTCTTCCGCGACCACGACCTCGTCGTGGTCGGCGGCGGGGACACGGCGCTGGAGGAGGCGACGTTCCTGAGCCGGTACGCCCGCTCGGTCACCGTGGTCCACCGGCGGGACGAGCTGCGGGCCTCCCGGGCGATGCAACGGCGGTCGTTCACCGACCCCAAGGTGGCCTTCGCCTTCGAGCGCGAGGTCGTGGCCCTGCACGGCGACGCGACGAGCGGGCTGACCGGCCTCACACTCCGCCACACCCGCACCGGGGTGACGGAGGAACGGGCGGCGACGGGGCTGTTCGTCGCGATCGGGCACCTCCCGCGCAGCGAGCTGTTCGCGGACGTGCTCGCGCGCGACGCGGACGGGTACCTGCGCGTGGACGCGCCGTCCAGCCGCACGAACGTGCCGGGGGTGTTCGCGGCGGGGGACGTGGTCGACCGCGTCTACCGCCAGGCCGTGACGGCCGCCGGGACCGGCTGCGTGGCCGCCCTCGACGCCGAGCGCTACCTGGCGCGCCTCCGCGACCACCGGCTTCCCGAACCGGCCTTCTCCTAGCCCCCGGCCCCCGCCGCCCCCACCGACAGGCCGGGGAGGGGCGGCGGGCGGCCTCGGCGGGCGGCGCTGATCCGGCACGGGGCGCCGACTTGATAGGCAAGCGAAAACTTGCCTATGATGGTGGCCATGACGGAGGACGTCTTCAAGGCACTGGCCGACCCGACCCGCCGTCGCATCCTGGACGGACTGGTGGAACGGGACGGGCAGACGCTGTTCGAGATCTGCACACGGCTGACGAGCGAACACGGCCTGGGGCTGTCCCGCCAGGCGGTCAGCCAGCACCTGTCCGTCCTCGAGGCGGCGGGGCTGGTGGTTCCACGACGCCAGGGCCGCTACAAGTTCCACGACCTCAACACCGAGCCCCTGAGGCGCGTCACGGCCCGGTGGCTCACCCCCGAAGCTCCGGAGAGCGGACCATGAGAATTCACCTGACCAGCGTCTTCGTCGACGACCAGGCCAAGGCGCTGCGCTTCTACACCGACGTGCTCGGCTTCACGAAGAAGGCCGACGTCCCCCTGGGCGAGGACCGGTGGCTGACCGTGGCGTCGCCGGAGGACCCGGAAGGAACCGAACTACTGCTGGAGCCCGCCGGTCACCCGGCGGTGAAGCCGTTCACCACGGCGCTCATGGAGGACGGCATTCCGGCCGCCGCCTTCGCCGTGGACGACGTCCGGGCGGAGTTCGACCGGCTACGGGGGCGTGGAGTGCGCTTCACCCAGGAGCCGCTGACCATGGGGCCGGTGACCACCGCGGTGCTCGACGACACCTGCGGCAACCTGATCCAGCTCGTCCACAGCGCGTAGCCCCGAAGAGGGCCGCACACGGCGGCGCGCACCACTCCCGGAGGACCGGTGCGCGCCGCATGAGGGAGCGGGGCTGCCGGGGTCGGGCGGTGTCGCTCCTCGGCCAGGACGGCGGTCCGGCCGGGAGGGCGACGGGGCGCGGAGCACGCGGCGGCCACTCCACTGCTCAGGCCCGGCCCAGCGCTCCACCGTCGACGGCGCCCACGAAGGACGTCCAGGAGGCCGGGGCGAAGGCGATGGAGGGACCCTTCGGGTCCTTGGAGTCCCGCACGGCGATGCTCGCCCGGACCGGGGACCTCACCTCCACACAGGCGTTGGCTCCCGAGTAGCTGGACTTCACCCAGCCCGTGGTCCTGCCCTGCCGGATTGCCATGTCTGCTCCCGTCTTCCCCTATATCCCCCCATGTCGCGAGGGAAGGGATTCAGTGTGAGAAGCCAGTCTTCTTACTGGCACATGATCGACCGTACTCGGCCCTCAGCGATGCGGAAGGGAGCGTTCACTCGACCGTGTGGCATATACCGGGAGCGCCTGCGCAGGTAAGTCGCAGGGGTGTACTGTTCGGCCCCGCATCCACCGGTGAGCGCATACCGGCCAGCGCGCCGGGGCCCGGGCCGGAGGCACGAGGCCGGCCTCACACCGTCTCGCGGGCGTACTCCTTGGTGACGTCCTGGATGAACCCCCGGCTGTCGTCGGCGCTGAGGGCCTGGGCGCGCAGGTGCTCGTACATGACGCTGTAGCTCTGCACGTCCTGGGCCTTCTCCAGGTACAGGTCGCTCGTGACGCCCTCCAGGTAGACCACCGTGGAGTCGGCCGTGTCGGGGAACTCCAGAATCGCGTACTGACCGTTCACACCCGGGTGCGCGCCCATGGAGAACGGCATGACCTGCACCGTGACGTGCGGCAGCCGGGACAGCTCGCACAGGTGCTCCAACTGCTCGATCATCGTCTGCCGGCCCCCGACCCGGCGCCGCAGCGCCGACTCGTCGAGGACGGCCCACAACCGCAGCGGGCTGGGTGCCGAGACGCGCTGCTGGCGGCGCATGCGGACCTGTACCCGCTTCTCCACCTCGGAGGCCGACGCCTCGGGCAGGGCCCCGGCGATGACGGCCTCCGCGTACGTCTGCGTCTGGAGCAGGCCGGGGACGATCTGCGGCTCGTAGATGCGCAGGGACGCCGCTTCCGTCTCCAGGCCGATGTAGACGCTGTACGGGATGTCGCCGAAGGCGTGCCACCAGCCCTGCTGCCGCGACTCCTTGGCCATCTGCATGAGGGACTCGACTATGCGCCGGTCCTCCACCGCGTAGACGTTGCACAGGTCGCGCACGTCCCGCTGGCTGATGCTGCGGCGGCCGTTCTCCAACCGGCTGATCTTCGACTGCGAGACGAGCAGCCGGTCGGCGACCTCCTCGGCCGTCATGCCCCTCTCCTCGCGGAGCCTGCGCAGCTCCTGCCCGAGTCGCCGCCTTCTCACTGTGGGGTTGACGTTGGACGCCACGGCCGTGCACCTCCGCTGTTCGCCGAATGCTGGCTCACAGCAGAGTGCCAGTAACTGAGCGTTCGCACCCCGGCTTTGCCGGAACTCGACCACCGCCCGTAGGGGGACGCGCGCACGGGGTCGTACCCGTGTGCGGACGGTCGCGGGCAGCCCGGAGCCGGCACCCGGTGGCTGCGGGTGCCGGCTGGGCGGTCAGGTTGCGGTGCTCAGCGGACGCCGACGACGCGGACCATGCCCGCCCGCCGGGGCTGCGCGGGCACGCCTCCGGCGGACGCCACCGGGGCTCCCCGGGGGGCGGCGCCACCGCCACCGGCGGCCGCCGCGCGCCGGGAACCCGCCGCGCCGCTCTGCACGTCCATCACCGCGTGTGCGACCAGCCCGCCCATGGGGTCGTGCCGGATCAGGTCACGCAGCCGGGAACGGCACGAGCGTCCCTCGTTGCCCGGGTAGAGGTGCTTGCCCAGCCCGACGGCGTGCGCCAGCGCGGCGAGCGCGGCCGTCCGTGGGTCCGGCGGTACGCCGGTGCGGATCGCCGCGTCCAGCCGGGCCCTGATCTCACGGCTGATCGCCGTCTCGGTGGCCTGGTAGCGCGTCGTCGGCAGCACCCCGCACATCTGGCCGTTGACGGCATGGACCATGCCGCACCGCTCCAGGTGTGTGAGATACGTCTGGCGCAGCCCCAGCCGGGGCCCGCCGATCCAGTGGACGGCGCGCACGGGACTGCCGCGCCTGCGCAGCAGTTCGAGCGCGGAGTCCAGTGTCGGATCTCCGGTCGGCCGTGGCAGCACCACGGCGATACGGTCCCCATCTGGGGCTATTCGCCCGGCCAGAGCCAGCTCGACGAGCTGTGCTCCGGCGAGGCCGAGGTCTAGCGACTGCGGCTGTGCAGTGGTACCCGTGGCCGGGTCCAGAGCCAGCAGCAGCAGCTCCTCCGGAATGGTTCTGCGGCTCCTGCCCATCCATGCCTCCCCGCGTGGATGAATGACAGGGTGACCCCTCTCACAATGTTCTGTCGAGGGTGCCTGACCGCTATGTGAGGGAACCGATAGGTATGTCGTACTCGTCTAGCGGCTCGGGAGCCGGGTTGACCGCGCTGCCCGCGAGACACTGGTTCGGGTACGGAAGCGGAATTCAGGAGGCACGGTGGCGGGCGAGTCCCCCGAGAGGTCGGAGCAGCGGATGTCGTCGGGGGAGACGACGGAGGGCGGCCCGGTGGTTCCCTCGGGACGCCGCGCGGGGACCGCCGTCGATCCCCGCGGCACCTTCGGCAGGTCCGAGACGGAGCCGTCCGGCGAGGACGGCACCCGGGCCGACGCCGGGGCGCGGGCGGACGGCCCGGAACCGGACGCGGCCCCGGCGGCGGGCGGCACGGCGGCGGCGGAACCCCCCGGCCCGCAGCCCGAGGACCCCACCGGGCCCACAGCGCCCACAGAGCCCGCAGCGACCCCGGACGGCCCGGAGGCGGCCGATCCGGAGCCGCAGGCGGCCGACGGGGCCCGGGACGCCGCGGACACCGACACGCCGCCCCCGGTGGACCGTCCCACGGCGGTGATCCGCACCCCGGCGGCCTCCGAGGGCGAGGCGGACCCCGCCGACGTGGAGGCGGCCCCCGCCGACGCCGGGCCCGACGCCGCACGGTCGGACGACGGGGACACCGAGGAGGACGGCGCCCGCCCCGAGGTCGAACCGGCCGCCCCGGCCGCCGATCCCCCCACGACGGCGTTCCGCGCGGTCGCCCCGGAGCCGGCGCCGGACCCGAAGCCCGACCCGAAGCCCGACCCGGAGGCGAAGCCGGGCAGGGACGCGAAGCCGGACGCGAACGCGAAGCCGGACCCCGAGCCCGAGGCGAAACCGGACGCGGACACGAAGCCGGCCACCGAGCCCGAGGCGAAACCGGACGCGAAACCGGACCCGACCCCGGAATCCGGTGCCGGGGCGGACGGCGCGGCGAGCCGGTACGTCCCCCTGCGGCACGACGCGCGGGACGCGGCGACCGCCGAGGCGCCCGAACCGGAGCGGACGCGGCAGCAGCCGCTGCCACCGGTGCCGGGCCAGCGGGCCGTCGACCTGCTGGCGGAGCTGACGAACAGGCCCGCTCCCCCGCCGACGCCGCTGCGCACCTTCGTGCGCCGGGTGAAGATCTGGACGCCGCTGGTCGTGCTGCTGGCGATCGTCCTCGTGACGGCCCAGCTCCTGCGTCCGCTGCCCGAGCCGGGGCTGGAACTGACCGCGACGGACACGTACACCTTCGAGGGGGAGCGTCCCGAGATCGCGTGGCCCACGGAGGGCCAGGCGGCGCTCGACGTCGAGGGGCTGGGCTCCTTCGGCACGCACGGTGAGCAGAAGCCGGTTCCGATAGCGAGCGTCGCGAAGACGATGACGGCGTACGTGCTGCTCACCGAGCACCCGATGGAGGCGGGCGAGCCCGGGGCCTCGATCCCGGTCGACGCCACGGCCGAGAAGGAGGCGGGCTACAGCGAGCAGGGCGAGTCCACCGTGGGTGTCGAGGAGGGCGAAACGATCACTCAGGAGGAGGCCCTCAACGCCCTGATGATCGCTTCCGCGAACAACGTGGCCCGTCTGGTGGCCCGTTGGGACGCGGGCTCGGAGAAGGCGTTCGTCGAGAAGATGAACGCCGCCGCGCAGGACCTCGGCATGAAGAACACCACGTACACCGACCCGAGCGGGCTGCTCAAGGAGACCGTCAGCACGGCCGAGGACCAGGTGAAGCTGGGCCGCGCCGTCATGGAGATGGAGGTCTTCCGGGACGTCGTGGCCAAGCCGGCGTACACGGACCGCAACGGCAAGGAGCACGCCAACTGGAACCGGCTGGTGCCGCTGTACGGCACGGTCGGCATCAAGACGGGCACGACCACGGCCGCGGGCGGCAACCTGCTGTTCGCCGCGTACGCGGACATCGGCGGCACGCGGCAGCTCATCATCGGGGCCGTGCTGGGGCAGCATCAGCCGCCGATCATCGACAGCGTCCTGGCGGCGGGCAAGGAGCTCATCCTCTCCGCCCAGAAGGCGCTGACGGCCGAGACGGTCGTGCGCGAGGGCGACGTCGTCGGCGTCGTGGACGACGGTCTGGGCGGCCGGACGCGGCTGGTGGCGACCGAGGACGTGGAGGCCGTCGGCTGGCCGGGCCTGACGGTGCGGCTGGAGCTGGCCGAGGGCGCCGACGGCGTGCCGGGCGAGGCCGACGCCGGGACGGAGGTCGGCGTGCTGACCGTCGGCGAGGGCCCCGGCCAGGTGAAGGTGCCGGTCGCGCTCGCCGAGCCGCTGAGCGAACCGGGCGCCGGAGCGAAGCTGACGCGCGTCCTCTAGGCACCGCGCGGATGGGCCGGGGCGCGACGCCCCGGCCTGCGGGAACGGGTCCGGCCGGGGGCGGGGGCGGCGTCGTACGCTCGGGGCATGACGTCGGACCCCAGCCCCTCGCCCGCCGCCCCTCCCACCGCCAACGCGATGCGCAGGGCCCTCAGACGGGCCCGGGACGGCGTCGCGCTGGACGTCACCGAAGCGGCCGTGCTGCTGCAGGCGCGCGGGGACGACCTGGAGGACCTCGCCGCCTCGGCCGCCCGGGTACGGGACGCGGGGCTGGCGGCGGCCGGGCGACCGGGCGTCATCACGTACTCCAAGAGCGTCTTCCTCCCGCTGACGCGGCTGTGCCGGGACCGCTGCCACTACTGCACGTTCGCGACCGTGCCCGGCAGACTGCGGCGTGACGGGCACGGGATGTACATGTCGCCGGACGAGGTGCTGGACGTCGCCCGGCGGGGGGCGGAACTGGGCTGCAAGGAAGCCCTGATCACCCTCGGGGACAAGCCGGAGGACCGCTGGCCCGAGGCGCGCGCCTGGCTGGACGCGGAGGGTTACGACGACACCGTCGCGTACGTGCGGGCGATGGCGATCCTCGTCCTGGAGGAGACGGGGCTGCTCCCGCACCTCAACCCCGGCGTCCTGACGTGGACGGACTTCCAGCGGCTCAAGCCCGTCGCCCCGTCGATGGGGATGATGCTGGAGACGACGGCCACGCGGCTGTGGAGCGAGCCGGGCGGCCCGCACCACGGCTCGCCGGACAAGGAGCCGGCGGTGCGGCTGCGGGTGCTGGAGGACGCGGGCCGCTCCAGCGTCCCGTTCACCTCCGGGCTGCTCATCGGCATCGGGGAGACGCCCGAGGAACGCGCCGAGTCGCTGTTCGCGCTGCGCCGCGTGCAGCGGTCGTACCACGGGCTCCAGGAGCTGATCATCCAGAACTTCCGGGCCAAGCCGGACACGGCGATGCGGGCCACGCCCGACGCCGAACTGGACGACCTCGTCGCGACGGTGGCCGTGGCCCGGCACGTCATGGGCCCCGCCGGCTGCCTCCAGGCCCCGCCCAACCTCGTCGACGACGCCTACGCGCGACTCATCGGCGCGGGCATCGACGACTGGGGCGGCGTCTCACCGCTCACGCCCGACCACGTCAACCCCGAACGCCCCTGGCCGCAGCTCGACCTGCTGGCCGAGCGGTCGGCGTCCGCCGGGTTCGCGCTGCGGGAACGGCTGTGCGTCTACCCGGAGTTCGTCCGGCGCGGGGAGCCGTGGCTGGACCCGCGGCTGCTCCCCCACGTCACGGCGCTCGCCGACCCGGAGACGGGGCTGGCCCGGCCGGACGCGGCCGTGGTGGGACGTCCGTGGCAGGAGCCCGACGAGGTGTTCACGGCGGTCGGCCGCACCGACCTGCACCGGACCGTCGACACCACCGGCCGCACCGGGGACCGGCGCGAGGACTTCGACGAGGTGTACGGCGACTGGGCGGCGCTGCGCGAGGCCGCCGCCCCGGGCATGGTGCCGCAGCGGCTGGACACCGATGTGCGGGCCGCACTCGCGCAGGCGGCCGACGACCCCACGCGGCTCAGCGACGAGCAGGCGCTCGCCCTCCTGCACGCCGACGGGCCCGCCCTGGACGCGCTGTGCCGCGTCGCCGACGCGCTGCGCCGCGACGTCGTCGGGGAGGAGGTGAGCTACGTCGTCACGCGGAACATCAACTTCACCAACGTCTGCTACACCGGCTGCCGGTTCTGCGCCTTCGCGCAGCGCCGCACGGACGCCGACGCCTTCACGCTCTCGCTCTCCCAGGTCGCGGACCGGGCGGAGCAGGCCTGGGACGTGGGGGCGGTGGAGGTCTGCATGCAGGGCGGCATCCACCCCGACCTGCCCGGGACCGCGTACTTCGACCTCGCCCGCGCCGTGAAGGAGCGGGTGCCGGGGCTGCACCTGCACGCCTTCTCCCCGATGGAGATCGTCAACGGCGCCTCGCGCACCGGCCTGTCGGTGCGCGAGTGGCTGAGCGCGGCCCGGGAGGCGGGCCTGGACTCGATCCCGGGCACGGCCGCCGAGATCCTCGACGACGAGGTGCGCTGGGTGCTGACGAAGGGCAAGCTGCCGGCGGCCACCTGGATCGACGTCGTGACGACGGCCCACGGGCTCGGCCTGCGCTCGTCCGCCACGATGATGTACGGGCACGTCGACCAGCCCCGGCACTGGCTGGGCCACCTGCGCACGCTCTCCCGCGTCCAGCAGGAGACCGGCGGCTTCACCGAGTTCGTCACGCTGCCGTTCATCCACACGAACGCGCCCGTGTACCTGGCCGGTGTCGCCCGACCCGGTCCGACGCTGCGGGACAACCGGGCGGTGACGGCGATGGCGCGCCTCCTGCTGCACCCGCACATCACCAACATCCAGACGAGCTGGGTGAAGCTGGGCGCGGACGGCGCCGCCGAGATGCTGCGGTCCGGCGCGAACGACCTGGGCGGCACGCTCATGGAGGAGACCATCTCCCGCATGGCGGGCTCCTCCTGGGGTTCCTACCGCTCGGTGCGGGACCTCATGGCCATCGCGGAGGCGGCGGGCCGCCCGGCCCGGCCGCGCACGACGACGTACGGGGAGGTCCCCGCCGAACGGGTCGCCGCCGCGGCCGCCTCCGACGGCCACCTCCCGGCGCTCCTGCCCGTCCTGGAGGAGTGAAAAGCGCTGGCGGGGATCTGCGGCCCACGGGCACAGTGGCGGGATGAGCCGTCCCGCGCCGCCTGCCCCGCCGCACGCCCCGCAGCCCGCCCCACAGCACGTCCCGCAGGCCCATGGGGCGTAGGCCGCCCGCCCGGGTGCGGAGCGGGCTGCGCCGACGGCCGCGCCCGGGGGAGAGCCGGGCCGTCGTGCCGGGGCTCTCCGCGCGGGCCGTGGCCGACGTCGCGCGGGTGGAGGAGCGGCACCTGGCGCCGGGGGCGACGTACGCCGCCTGGCGCGGCTGGCGGGCGCTGGTGCACGGAGCCCGGGGGCGCGTGATCTACCCGAACTGGGAGGTGCTCGGCTGCCCCTGCTGCTCCAGCCGCGAGGAGCGGGCCACGTTGGAGCGGGTGACGCGGGCGCTGCCGCCCCGCTCGGCGCGTGAGCTGCGGGTGGTCCTCGCCCCGCTGGACGCGGCGTACCTGGGGGTCACCGTGCCGGACCCGTACGCCGCGCCCGGTGCGCCGTGGTGGGAGCGGCGGATCGGGCACGCCTGAGGCCCCGCCGGACTCCGCCACCCGTTCGGACGGGTCGATTACAGTGCCGCGTGCAGGGGGAAGGCGACCGGCGGGGAGGGCTTGGTGGACGGTACCGGTGGGGCCGTGTGGGGGCGGGCCGAGCAGCAGGCGTTCCGGAGTCGGGTGCGGGGGTGCCTGCTCGGCGGGGCGATCGGTGACGCGCTGGGCGCGGGCATCGAGTTCGACTCGCTGGCCGCCGTCCGGGACCGGCACGGGGCGCAGGGCGTCACGGACTACGTGCCCGCCTACGGCCGGCGCGGCGCGGTGACGGACGACACGCAGATGACCCTGTTCACCGTGGACGGGCTGATCCGGGCGCACGTGCGGCGGGACACGGGGGCCTGGCACCCCCCGACGGACGTGCACGCCGCCTACCGCCGGTGGGCGGCGACGCAACGCGACTGGGGGCCGGACGAGCGCAAGCACGAGGACGGCTGGCTGGCCCGCGAGGAGTGGCTGTACTCCCGGCGGGCGCCGGGCAACGCCTGCCTGTCCGGGCTCGCCGACGACCGGATGGGCACGCTGGAGCGGCCGAAGAACCCGGAGTCGAAGGGGTGCGGGACGGTCATGCGGTCGGCGCCCTTCGGGCTGCTGGTCGGCTGGGAGCCGCAGCTGGTGTTCCAGCTCGCGGTGGAGTGCGCGGCTCAGACCCACGGGCACCCCACGGGGTACCTGTCGGCCGGTGCGTTCGCGGTGATCGTGCACGCGGTCACGCGCGGCGACTCGCTGGACGGCGCGGTGCAGCAGGCGCTGGCCCAGCTCGCCGCCCATCCCGGGCACGACGAGACGACTGACGCGCTCCGGCGGGCGCTGGGCGCGGTGCGCCAGGGGATGCCGAGCGCCGAGCGGGTGGAGTCCCTCGGCGAGGGCTGGGTCGCGGAGGAGGCGCTGGCGATGGGCGTGTACTGCGCCCTGGTCGCCGAGGACGTGCGGCACGGGCTGCTGCTGGCCGTCAACCACGGGGGCGACTCGGACTCGACCGGTTCCGTCTGCGGCAACCTGCTGGGCGCGCTGCACGGGGAGACGGCGCTGCCGCCGCACTGGGTCGTGGAGCTGGAGGGCCGGGCGACGATCCTCCAGCTGGCGGACGACTTCGCGATGGAGATGACGCAGGGCTCCGCGCTGCACACGCCCGCGACCCCGGCCGCCACACCCGGCTGGCTCCAGCGCTACCCACGCGCCTGACGCGCGCCGCCCGACGCGCGCCGCCCGGCGGGCCCGCGCGCGTGTGGGCGAAACGGAGTAGTGCCGTCCGCCCCGAGTGGGCGGTTCCCGTGAACTCCTGACGATCCGTGCGTTACCTCCGGACGGTTGTGGGAACACCGTGGCGAGCGCCCGTGTGCCGACCCGGGCGTCCGGCCGGCCGGAGGGAGTGGACGCTGCGTGCTGGGGCTGGTGGTGCTGCACCTCGGCTGTGCGGCCGCACTGCCCGCCCTGACCCGGTGGCTGGGCCGGGCGGTGTGGGCCGTGGCGGCCGTGGTGCCGCTGGCCGCGCTGGTCTGGGCCTTCGCGCAGGCCGGTCCCGTGCTGGACGGCGACGCGGTGACGGAGCGTCTGGCCTGGGCACCGGCCCTCGGTCTGGAGCTGGCGTTCCGGCTGGACGGGCTCGGGCTGCTGATGGTCTCGGTGGTCGGCGGCGTCGGCGTGGCGGTGCTGGCGTACAGCGCGTACTACTTCCGGCGGGACACCGGCCGTGAGGCGGGGCTGCTGCTGGCGTTCGCGGGCGTCATGTTCGGCCTCGTGGTGGCGGACAACCTGTTCCTGCTCTACCTGTTCTGGGAGCTGACGAGCGTCGCCTCGTTCCTGCTCATCGCCGGGCGGGGGCGCGGGCCGGAGCACCGCAGGGCGGCGGAGCAGGCCCTGCTGGTGACGGTCGCGGGCGGCCTGGTGATGCTCCTGGGCTTCGTGATGCTCGGTCAGGCGGCCGGGACGTACACGCTCTCGGAGATCCTGGCCGACCCGCCGCGCGGCGGAGTCGTTCCGGCGGCCCTGGTCCTCGTCCTGGTCGGCGCGTTCGCCAAGTCGGCCCAGTACCCGCTGCACAACTGGCTGCCGGCGGCGATGGTGGCGCCGACCCCGGTGAGCGCCTACCTGCACGCGGCGGCGATGGTCAAGGCCGGCGTCTACCTGGTGGCGCGACTGGCGCCCGGGTTCGCGGAGGTGGCTCCGTGGCGGGAGCTGGTCCTGCTCGTCGGACTGTTCACGATGGTGGCCGGGGCCTGGCAGGCGCTGAAGGAGACGGATCTCAAGCGCCTGCTGGCCTACGGGACGATCAGCGAGCTGGGCCTGCTGGTCGCGCTGCTGGGCGTCGGGACGCGGACGGCCGCGCTCGCCGGAGTGCTGACGCTGCTCGCGCACGCCCTGTTCAAGTCGGCGCTGTTCATGGTCGTGGGCATCCTGGACCACCAGTGCGGCACGCGGGACCTGCGGGAGCTCTCCCGCGTCGGGGCGGCCCTGCCCGGGCTGCTGGTCGTCGCGCTGCTGGCGGCGGCGTCGATGGCGAAGCTGCCCCCGTTCGTCGGGTTCCTCGGCGAGGACGCGGGCTTCGAGGCGTTCCTGCACGACGCGTTCGCCGGGCACGGCTGGGCGCTGGCCGCGCTCACGGTCGGTTCGCTGCTCACGGTGGCCTACACGGCCCGCGCGGTGTGGGGGGCGTTCGCGGGCAAGCCCGGGGTGGCGGCGAGCGGGCCGCAGCGTCCGGCCGCCGGCTTCGTGGCGCCCGCAGCCGCGCTGGCCGGGCTCGGCCTGGCGACCGGGCTCGCCTACCCCGCCACGGCCGCCCTCACCACGGCGTACGCCGACCTCTACCCGCACTCCGGTAGCGGCACGCCGTACGAGCCGGCGCTGTGGCACGGCTTCACCCCGGCGCTGGGCCTGTCCGCGCTGACGCTGCTCGGCCTGGCCGTGCACGCCGCCCGGGACCGGCTGGCGGCCGTGACGGCCCGGCTGCCGCGGCTGCCCGACGGGGAGCGGGCCTACCGGAGCGCGCTGGTCGGGCTGTTCGAGGGCGCGGTGTGGGTGACGCGCCGCACCCAGGTCGGTTCGCTGCCGCTGTACCTGACGGTCATCCTCGTCACCGTCGTGGCGCTGCCGGGCGTCGCGCTGCTGCTGACGGCGCCGCCGCTGGACGGGGTGCCGATGTGGTGGACGCCCCTGGAGGTGCCGCTGGCGGTCGTCGTGCTGACGGCGGCCGTGGCCGCGACGCTCATGCGGAGCCGACTGACGGCCGTGCTGGTGACGGGCGCCGTCGGGTACGCCGTCGCCGCGCTGTTCGTCCTGCACGGTGCGCCGGACCTGGCACTGACGCAGTTCCTCGTCGAGTCGCTGACGCTGGTGATCGTCGTCCTGGTGCTGCGGCGGATGCCGACCCGCTTCACCCCGGCCGAGCAGGCGCCGAGGGCGCGCCGGCTGCGGGCGGCGGTGGCCCTGGCGGTGGGCGGCTTCGTCGCCGCGTTCGCCGTCGTCGCCTCGCAGGCCCGGCGGGGTGAGGCGGTGTCGGTGGAGTACCTGCGGCGGGTGGGCGAGACGGGCGGGGAGAACGTCGTCAACGCGATCATCGTCGACTTCCGCGCCCTGGACACGCTCGGGGAGATCTCCGTGCTGCTGGTGACGTCCATCGGGGTCGCGAGCCTGGTGCGGGTGTGGCGCGGCGCCGCCGCCGAACCGGCCTCGGCCGGCGGCGCCGGTCCCTCGCGCCCCGCCCCGGGTCCGGACGCCGCCCCGGAAGGTGGCGAGGAGCCCCGGGCCGTCTCCTGGGACGCCCCGCACGAGCGGTGGCTGCCCGGGGCCGGGGACCGCGCCGGCGCGGAACGCTCGGTGCTGATGGAGGTCGTCACCCGGCTGCTGTTCCCGTCCGTCGTCGTGCTCTCCCTCTTCCTCCTCTTCTCCGGCCACTACCGGCCCGGCGGCGGCTTCGCGGGCGGGCTGGTGGTCGCGCTCGCCTTCGTGCTGCGCTTCGTGGTGGGCGGACGGGCCGACCTCGCAAGGGCGGCGCCCGTGGACCCGGCCGTCGTCGCCGGGGCCGGGCTCACCCTGGCGACGGTCACCGGCACGCTGCCGCTCGCCTTCGGCTCACCGGCGCTGACCAGCACCCCCTGGGAGCTGCACCTGCCGCTGGTGGGCGCGGTGCACTCGACCACCAGCCTGTTCTTCGACATCGGGGTCTACCTGCTGGTGGTGGGCGTGGTGCTGAAGCTCCTCGCCGCGTCCGGCAGCGCCCAGGGCCCCGCCCGTCCGGCGTCCGGGAGGGGTGGCCGGTGAAGACGCTCGACCTGACGATGGCCCTCGTCGTGGGCGGCCTGTTCAGCACCGGGGTGTACCTGCTGCTGCAACGCTCCCTGATGCGCGCGCTGCTGGGGTTCATCCTGCTGGGGCACGGTGCGAACCTGCTGCTGCTCGTCGTGGGCGGCCCGCCCGCCGCGCCGCCGATCGTGGCCGAGGGCGAGTCGCCCGACCCGCAGGTGTACGCCGATCCGCTGCCGCAGGCCATGGCGCTCACGGCCATCGTCATCACCTTCGGCGTGACCACCTTCCTGCTCGCCCTGGCCTACCGCTCCTGGCTGCTGTCCGGGCACGACGAGACGCAGGACGACGTGGAGGACCGCCGCATCGGCACGGCCGCGGAACGGGCCGACGTGGAACCGGCCCCGGCGGCCCGGCCGGACACCCCCGAGCGTGAGGAGGACGGCGGATGACGACGCTCGTCGCCCTGCCGGTCCTGCTGCCCGTCCTGGCGGCGGGCCTCGTGCTGGCGCTGACCGGACGCACCACGGCGCAGCGGGCGCTGACCGTCGCGGTGCTGACGGCCGTCCTCGCCGACGCCGTCGTGCTGCTGGTCCGGGTGGAGCGGGACGGGCCGGTGGTGATGGAGGTGGGCGGCTGGCCTCCCCCGCTGGGCATCGTCCTCGTCGCCGACCTGCTGGCGGCGCTGCTCCTGGTGGTGGCGGTGCTGGTGGCGCTGGCGGTGCTGCTGTTCGCCGTCGGCCAGGGCAGGGCCGACCCCGAGAGCACCCTGGCCATGCCCTTCCACCCCTCCTACCTGCTGCTGGTGGCGGGGCTGGGGCTGGCGTTCCTCGCCGGTGACCTGTTCAACCTGTTCGTCGCCTTCGAGTTGATGCTGGCCGCCTCCTACGTGCTCATCACCCTGAACGCGGGACGGCCGCGCGTGCGGGCGGGGATGACGTACGTGATGACGAGCCTCACCTCGTCGCTGCTCTTCCTGACCGCCGTGGCCCTGGTGTACGCGGCCACCGGCACGGTGAACCTGGCGGACCTGGCCGCGCGGACGGAGGGGCTGCCCGAGGGCGTGCGGGCGGCCCTGAGCCTGCTGCTGTTCGTCGTCTTCGGCATCAAGGCGGCCGTCGTGCCCCTGCACTTCTGGCTCCCGGACAGCTACCCGACCGCGCCCGCGCCCATCACCGCCGTGTTCGCGGCGCTGCTGACGAAGGTCGGCGTGTACGCGATGGTGCGGGTGCAGACGCTGCTGTTCCCGCGTGAGGACCTGTGGTGGACGGCGGCCGTCGTCGCCGTGGCGACGATGCTCGTCGGGCTCCTCGGAGCCGTCGCCCAGGACGACGTCAACCGGCTGCTGTCCTTCACCCTGGTCGGCCATGTGGGGTACATGCTCTTCGGACTCGCGCTGTTCGACGTCGCCGGGCTCGCCGGAACGATCCTCTACGTCGTCCACCACATCATCGTGCAGGCGTCCCTCTTCCTCGTCGCGGGCCTGGTGGTGGTGGCGACGGGCACCGCGTCGCTGTCCCGCATGGAGAAGGGCGACAAGGACCACGTCGTGCCGCCGGGGGTGGGCCTGCTGTTCGCCGTCGCCGCCCTCAGCCTCGCGGGCATCCCGCCGCTGTCCGGCTTCGTGGCGAAGTTCGCGCTGCTGCGGGCCGCCGTGGCGCACGGCGGTGCCGGGGCGTACGCGCTCGCCGCCGCCGCGCTGCTGACGAGCCTGCTCACCCTCTACGCCATGGTCCGGGTGTGGCGTGCGGCGTTCACCGGCCCGGCGCGACAGGCCCCGGAGGAGAGGGGCGGCGGGCCCGGGCCCGCCGGGCGGTCGAGCTCGGTCCTGACGGTCGCGGCGACGGTCTGCACGGTGCTGGCCGGTCTGACGGTGACGGTCGGCGCGGGTCCGCTGGCCGACCTCAGCGAACGCGCGGCGGACGCGCTGGTGCACGGCGACGTCTACCGCGAGGCCGTGCTCGGACGGTCGCGGTGAGCGGGGGCGGGCCGGTGTCCGGCCGGTGGCGGGCGCTGCGACCCCTGCGCAACACGGTGGGCGTCCTGTGGCTGTGGGCGCTGTGGGTGCTGCTGTGGGGCACGTCGAGCGCCGTCATGATCGTCGGCGGCCTCCTGGTGGCCCTCGGCGTGACGTTCGCCTTCCGGCTGCCTCCGGTCGCGCACCGGGCGGCTCTGCGCCCGGTGCGGCTGGCCGCGCTCGTCGTGCGGCTGCTGGCCGACCTCGTGGTCTCCGCCGTGGACGTCGCCCTGGCCGCCGTCCGGCTGGGACCACGCGCCCGGGCCGCCGTCGTCGAGGTGCCGCTCGCAGTCGACAGCGACCTGATGATCACCGGGACGGCCCTGCTCACCACGATGACGCCGGGGAACCTCGTGCTGGAGATCGACCGCGACCGGCGCCTGCTGTACGTGCACCTGCTGCCGGTCTCCGGGCCGGCCGCGGCCCGCCGACGGCGGGAGGAACTGCGCGCGACCGAACGGGAGGTCGTGCACGCCCTCGGCCCGGCGGACGCGCAGCGCGCGCGCCGTGCGGACGGCGCGCCACCCGACAACGAGAAGGAGACGCCGTGACCCCGGTGTTCGCCATCGCCCTCGCCCTGCTCTCGGTGGCGGGGCTGCTGACCCTCGTGCGCCTGGTGCACGGGCCGGGCGTCCTGAACCGCATCATCGCTCTCGACGTGACGGTGACCCTGCTGCTCGCCGGGGTCGCCGTGGACGCCGCCCGGCGCGGGGAGGGTTCGGGGGTGCCGCTCCTGCTGGTGCTGGCCGTCCTCGGGTTCGTCGGTTCGGTGACCGCCGCCCACCTCGTCGAGGAACGGGAGGGCGTGCGGTGAGCGGCTTCCTCGACGCCGTCTCGGCCGTCCTGCTGCTGGGCGGGTCCGTGTTCTGCGTGCTGGCCGCCGTGGGGCTGCTGCGCTTCCCCGACCCCGTGTGCCGGCTGCACGCCGCCGCGAAGGCCCAGACGCTGGGCGTCCTGCTCGTCCTCGTGGGTGCGGCCTTCCACCTGCCGGGGCCGTACTCCGTGCCTCTGGTGCTGGTGGCGCTCTTCCAGATGCTGACGGTCCCGGTGACGAGTCAGATCGTGGGCCGCACCGCCTTCCGCACGGGCCGGGTGCACCGCGCGGGGCTCGTGCTGGACGACCTCGGCAACCGGCTGCGCCGGGAGGGGCGGACGCGGCGGGAGGGCCGCTGACGGCGGGCGGGGCCGGCCGGACGGGCCGTCACCGCAAGGGGGCCGCCGTACGGATCCGGCCACCTGGGGGCCAGGGGCGGTGCAGCGCGCCGAGCGAACTTCTTGTAGCTTCAATCAGTTGGGACGCCGCGTGTCCACGTCAACCCGCCGGGTAAGGGGTCGGAACCCAGCCAAAGCGGCCGGTACGGAGCTGCCGATTCCGGGCGGGAGGAGGCACACTGTGGTCCACGCGGCACCGAAGGACGGAACTGAGGGGGCACGCATGGCAGCCGACCCGGGCACGGGGCTGCGCTTCGCGGTGCTTGGGCCCATTCGCGCCTGGCGCGACGGAGAGGCGCTGGCCACCGGCTCACCACAGCAGAAGGCCCTGCTCGCCGCTCTGCTGCTGCGCGGCGGGCACACCGCCACCGCGTCGGAGCTGGTGGACGCCATCTGGGGCGAGGAACCACCGCAGCAGGCGCTGGCCGCCCTGCGGACCTACGCCTCCAGACTCCGCAAGGTCCTCGGTGCGCAGACGCTGGTCAGCGAGTCCGGCGGCTACGCCATCCGGACCGGACCCGCCGCCCGCGTCGACGTGGACGAGGCCGGGCGGCTCAGCGCCGACGCCGAGAAGACCGCCCACTCCGGCGACCGCGGGCGGGCCCGCGCCCTCTACGGCGAGGCCCTGGGCCTGTGGGACGGGGAGACGCTGGCCCACGTGCCGGGCCCCTACGCCGCCACCCAGCGCACCCGGCTGGAGGAGTGGCGGCTCTCCCTCCTCGAACACCGGCTGGACCTGGACCTGGAGACGGGCTGCCACGCCGAGGCCGTCTCCGAACTGACCGCGCTCACCGCCGCGCACCCCCTGCGGGAGCGGCTGCGGGAGCTGCTGATGCTCGCGCTCTACCGCAGCGGACGGCAGGCGGAGGCGCTGGCCGTCTACACCGACACCCGGCGGCTGCTCTCCGAGGAGCTCGGCGTCGAGCCGCGTGCCGAGCTGGCCGAGCTCCAGCAGCGCATCCTGCGCGCCGACGAGTCCCTGACGGCCCCGGCGGAGGAGCCGACCGTTCCCACCTTCGTGCGACCCCACCAACTGCCGGCGACCGTACCCGACTTCACCGGGCGGGCGGCGTTCGTCCGGGAGCTGGGCGAGCGGCTGTCGACGTCGGAGGGCCGGGTCATGGCCGTCTCCGCCGTGGCCGGCATCGGCGGCGTCGGCAAGACGACGCTGGCCATCCACGTCGCCCACGCCGGCCGGGACCACTTCCCCGACGGGCAGCTGTACGTCGACCTCCAGGGCGCCAGCCCCACCCCGGCCGACCCGGAGGCCGTCCTCGGCGCCTTCCTGCGCGCCCTGGGCACGCCCGACACCTCGATACCGGACGGCGTGGAGGAACGCGCCGCGCTCTACCGCTCGCTGCTCTCCGGACGCCGCATCCTCGCCCTGCTGGACAACGCCCGGGACGCCGCGCAGGTCCGGCCCCTGCTGCCGGGGACCGGGGGCAGCGCCGCCCTCATCACCTCCCGCACCCGCATGATCGACCTGGCCGGCGCACACCTGGTGGACCTGGACGTCATGAGCCCCGAGGAGGCCATGACCCTGTTCACCCGCATCGTCGGCGCCGAACGCGTCGGCGCGGAACGGGAGGCCGCGCTGGACGTCGTGGCCGCCTGCGGGTTCCTGCCGCTGGCCATCCGCATCGCCGCCGCCCGGCTGGCCGCACGGCGCACCTGGACGGTCGAGGTACTGGCCCGCAAGCTCGGCGACGAGCGCCGCCGGCTGGACGAGCTCCAGGCCGGGGACCTCGCGGTGAAGGCCACCTTCGAGCTGGGCTACGGGCAGCTGGAGGCCGAACAGGCCCGTGCCTTCCGGCTGCTGGGCCTCGCCGACGGCCCGGACATCTCGCTGGCGGCGGCCGCCGCCGTGCTGGACCGGGACGCCGACACCTCGGAGGAGTTGCTGGAGTCCCTGGTGGACACGAGCCTCCTGGAGTCCGCCGCCCCCGGCCGCTACCGCTACCACGACCTGCTGCGCCTCTACGCGCGTGACTGCCTCCAGCGGGAGGGCCTCACGGAGGACGGCCGACAGGCCCTCTCCCGGCTGCTCGACTTCTACCTCGCCACCGCGACGACCGCGCACGCCCTGGAGCGACCCGGCGAACGCCTCGTCGACTTCCTGGAGCGGACCAGCGTCCCCGGCACGGCCTTCGGCGACCGGAACACGGCCATCTCCTGGCTCTTCGCCGAGGCGCCCGGGATCCTGGCCTGTGCCCGGCAGGCCGCGGCCGAGGAGGCGGCGCTGCGCCGCGCCACGGACCTGCTGCTGGCCACCCGCGACCTGGCCGAGTCGGGCAGCCACGTCCGGCAGTACGAGCAGGCCGCCCGCACCCTGCTGGACGCCGTCCAACGGACCGGCGACGTCTACGCGGAGGCGCGCTGCCGCCTGGTGCTCACCCTGCTGCACCTGGAGGCGGGACGGTTCCCGGCGGCGGAGACGGAGGCCCGCCGGGCCCTGGAGTGCGGCCGGGGCAGCGAGGACGTCCTCGCCACCTCCTACGCCTACAACCTGCTCGGCATCATCGCCAACTACCAGGACCAGTACGAGGCGGCGGACGCCTGGCTCGGCGAGGCCCTCGCCGCCTTCCGCCGCTACGACAACGAGCCGTCCATCGCCAGCGCGCTGTGCAACCTGGCCCGCGCCAAGCTCGGCACCCGCAGGACGGACGAGGCGGTGCGGCTCGCACGGTCGGCCGTGGGCATCTACCGGCAGAACGAGGGCGCCATGCGGCTGGCCAACGGCCTCTACACCCTCGGCATCGCCCTCAGCGCGAAGGGCGACGTCCAGGACGCGCAGGCGCGGTTCAGTGAGGCGCTGGGCATCTTCCGCGACTGCCGCCAGCGGCTCTGGGAAGGCATGACCCACTTCCGCATCGCCTCGCTGAGCCTCTCGGACGGTCAGGCCGCGGTGGCCGCGGGCCAGGCCGAGCAGGCGCTGGCCGTGCTCTGCGGTGTCGGGGGCCCCTGGCGGCGGGCCAACGTGCTGACGCTGCTGGGCCGCGCGCTGGCACGGATCGGCCAGTTCGGGCGTGCCGAGGCGTGCTGGCGGGAGGCGCTGACGACCTACGAGGAGCACGACAGCTCCGAGGCCGGCGCCGTGCGCGAGTTGCTGGCGTCGGTGCCGGCCTGAGGCCCTGCGGACGCTCGTTCATCGTTCGTTTATCGCGGCCCGCCATGCTGGTCGTGTTGGTTCGCCCCACCGGGGGGAGGCGGGGCGGACCACGGGGGGCGGTCGTGAACGGCGTTGCTCCGCATCGCCGTTCGCCAGGCGGCCGGCGGGGGAGCCGCCTGGCAACGGCCGTATCGCACCACCAACGGGAGGAAGAGAACATGGTCACCAGCGAACGCAAGAAGGTTCGGGACGGCGCCAAGCCCCGGGACCATCACCAGACGGGGGAGCCGATCGCCGTCGCCGACGACGACGAGCAGTCGGGCGAGACGGTGGCCATGGGCGATCACCACCAGACGAGCGAGCCTGCGAGCTGATCGCCACCTCGGGGGGAGCAACCGGTCACGACGACATGGAGGGGAGTCGTCGTGACCGGTTCTCGTCGTGTGCGCCCACCGGTCGCCGCGTCGATAATCAGCCAATTCCTTTTCTCCGTCCCGCAGGAACGGAGAGCACCCATAGCCTGTACGAACAAGCGATCACGAAAGCGAAAGGAAATGGCATGACCCGAAAGAGGACTGTGCTTGCGGCCTTCGCCATGGCAACAGGAGCGCTCGTGGCCGCTGCCGGTTCGGCCGTCGCCGGGGAGCAGCGGGCCACCGGTGCGGGCGACTTCCACCAGACCGCTCCGCCGCCGGACTTCCACCAGACGGTGATCCCGGCCGATTTCCACCAGACGGCGGACACGGCGGACTTCCACCAGACGGCGGATTTCCATCAGACGGACTTCCACCAGACCGCTCCGCCGCCGGACTTCCACCAGACGGTGATCCCGGCGGACTTCCACCAGACCGACTTCCACCAGACGGCGGAAACGGCCGATGCGCCCACCACGGCCCGCGTCTGACGCGGACCGCACACGACGGCCGGACCGTCCGCACGACCCGCCCCACCGCGCCATGGACAGGCACGCGGTGGGGTTCGTGCGTGAGGGCGTCAGAACGCGCCGAGGTCCGAGGAGAGCCACCGCCGCGGCGTCATCCGGCTCCTCGGTGCGCGGTCCGTCGGCGGTCGCGGCCAGCCTAGGACGCGCCGCCGACAACAGCCCGTCAGCCGGGGGGCTGGCGGGTGCCGCGCTCGGCGTCCAGCGCGTAGACGCAGCGGTCCTTGCTGCACGCGTACACCACACCGCCCGCGACCAGCGGTGAACCCGTGATCTCGCCACCCGTCTCCAGCTTCCAGCGGAGCTGGCCGCCGACCGCGTCGAGCGTGTAGAGCGACTGGTCGGTGGAGCCGAAATGGACCCGGCCGTCAGCGGCCACGGGCGCGCCGACGAGGTCGCCCCGGGCCTCGAACCGCCAACGGCCGGTGCCGGGGACGGCGTCGATGGTGTAGAGCGCGTCGCCGCTGGCCACGTGGACCAGCCCGTCGGCCACCACGACCGGTTCGGCCGAGCCCCGGGCCTTGGTGGGAATGCGCCAACGGTCGTGGCCGGTGGCGGCGTCGATGGCGTACACGACGCCGCGGTAGTCGGCGACGTACAGCCCGCCGCCGGCGACGGCCGGACCGGGCGCGAACGCCGGAGGGCTCAGGAAGGCGTCCGGGGCGTGGAAGCGCCAGCGCTCCGCGCCGCTCGCCGCGTCGAGGGCCAGGACGCGGGCCCCCGCGCAGACGTAGAGCGCGCCGTCGGGCGCCGGGAGCAGCCGGATCGGAACCCCACCCGTGGCGGAGGCGTCGCCGACGGCGTACGTCCACCGTTCGGCGCCGGTACGGGCGTCGAGCGCGTACAGCCGGCCGTCGGCCCACAGGTGGACGGTGCCCCGGTGCAGCACGGGGGCCGCGTCGGCGGTCTCGAAGTCCGTCTGTGCGCCGGTCAGTTCCCAGAGGCGCTCGCCGTTGGCCGCGGACCAGGACTGGACGGCGCCTCCCCGGGTGGCGGTGACGACGACGCCGTCCCCCGCGCTCAGCGCGTACACCCAGGCGTCCACGGACGTCTTCCAGTGCTCCGTCCCGGTGCGGGCGTCCAGGGCGTAGAGGCTGGGGCCGTCGGAGGCGTGCACCCGGCCGTCGGCCACCGCCATGGACCAGGCGACGTCGCGGGTCTTGAAGCGACGCCGTCCGGTCGTCGTGTCCAGGGCGTGCACCTCGAAGGAGGTGACGTAGAGCAGCCCCTCGGCCACGACGGGCGTGCCCCAGACGTCGTTGGACATGCGGAACCGCCACGGCCGCCACCGTCTGCCCGCACCGTCGGGTGCGGGGACGGGCGGCGCGGGCGCCGGGGCGGCGCCGCCGGACAGGCCGGACGCGGGCGGGGCGGGCGGCGGGGTGCCCGGGGCGGCGGTACCGGCGGGCGGACTGACCCAGTGGGTGCCCGGCACCGGGGCGGGCCCGCGCAGCTCCCCGAGCCGGGGCCCCGGCCCGATGGGCGCGGGCGCACCGGCGAGGCGCACGGGCGTGCCGTCCACCGGAGCGGCTCCCGCGTGGGCGGGCACCGGGGCGGGCGTGAGGGGGCTCGGCCCCATGGGCGCGGGCCGCACCGGGGGCGGCGCGAAGTGCTCCGGGGCGGGCCGGTGCCCCCCGGCGGGCCCGGGGCCGGAGCCGTGGCCGTCGTGCGGGGCGGACGGCTGCGGCTCCGGGGGGCGGCGCACGGGCCGGTTCCGTCCGCCGCGCTTGCGTTCGATGAGCTCGACGGCGCCCCCGGGCAGCCACGCCGACGCGGTGCCGCTGTCGTCACTTCCGGAGGAGAAGAGGTGCGGGGCGAGCTGGGACTGGAGCTGGGCCGGGGTGGGGCGCCGCTCGGCCTCGGGGTTCATGCAGGACTCGATGAGCGGCCGCAGGTCGGCGGGCAGCCCCTCCAGGTCCGGCCCCTCCCGCAGCAGCATGAACACCGTCTCCACCGGGTTCGCCCCGTGGTAGGGGGCGTGGCCGGTGGCGGCGTAGACGAGGGTGGAGCCGAGCGAGAAGACGTCGCTGGCCCCCGTCACGCTACGGGAGTCCTTGGCCTGCTCGGGCGACATGTAGGCGGGGGTGCCGACGGCGACGTTGGTCATGGTCAGCCGGGTGTTGGACACGCCGGACGCGATGCCGAAGTCGATGACCCGGGGGCCGTCCTCCACCACGAGCACGTTGGACGGCTTCAGGTCGCGGTGGACGAGTCCGGCGCTGTGGATGGACTGGAGGGCCTCGGCGATACCGGCCGCGAGCCAGCGCACCGCCTGGGTGGGCAGCGGCCCGCACTCGGTGATGATCTCCTCCAGGGAGGGCGCCGGGACGTAGGCGGTGGCCAGCCACGGGATGGCCGCGCGCGGGTCGGCGTCGACCACGGCGGCGGTGTAGAAACCGCTCACGGCGCGGGCGGCCTCGACCTCGCGGGTGAAGCGGACGCGGAAGAGGTGGTCCTCGGCCAGCTCCGTGCGCACCGTCTTGATCGCGACCCGGCGCCCGGAGGCCGACCGGGCCAGGTAGACCAAGCCCATTCCGCCCGCGCCGAGCCGCCCGAGGACCTCGAACGGACCGATCCGGCGGGGATCGTGCTGCGTCAGCTGATCCACCATGTCCCTGCCACCTCCCCGTAGGGGCTCGCCGTCGTCGCCCGCCCCCGTGCTGCTGCTCACCGCTGCCGCACCGGCAGCGGTCCCCGGACCGATTGTTCCTGTCGGAGCCCCACAAGGCGAACCCGGGGCCCGTTCGGCCGTGTCCGCGCCCGGGACGACGGCCGGGCCCGGGGCGTCGGCCGCGTGCGGGGCGTCGGCCGCGTGCGGGCGGGACGACGCTACTGGCCGGGCCCCTCCGGCGGGGCCAGAACGGCGAAGGTGGCGCCCTGGTTGTCGCGGCACACCGCCCAGCGGCCGTACGGGCCGCTCTCCGGCTCCCGGCGCACCCGGCCGCCGAGGCGCTCCACCGTCCCGGCGGCCGCGTCGCAGTCCTCGACCGCGAAGTAGGTGAGGAAGTGGGCCGGAAGCTCGGGCGGTGTGCCCTCCTCCAGCAGGCAGCGGGCCGTCACGGCGGCGGACTCGTCGGCCGGACCGCTGCGGGGCACCCAGACGACCATCTCGGGCTCCTCCCCCTGCCCGCCCGCGTCCCGGACGTCGGCGGGGTCGAGCGGCCGGTAGCCGAAGACGTCCGGGTAGAAGGCGTCCACGCCGACCGGGTCGCGGGTGTGCACCTCGGCCCAGACGTAGGCGCCCGGCTCCTCACGCACCTCGAAGCCCGAGCGCTCGGCGGGCTGCCACAGGCCGAACACGGCGCCGCCGGGATCCGCCGCGACGGCCATGATCCCCGACGGGCCCGTCCCGACGGGGCGCGGTTCGTTGATCACCTGGCCGCCCGCCGCCCTGATCCGCTCGGCGGTCGCCCCGGCGTCCGGGGTGGCGAGGTACACGGTCCAGACGGTGGGCATGCGCCCGTCGGTCTTGCGCATCAGCCCGGCGGCACGGCGGCGTCCGAGACGGGCGACGGTGTAGGAGCCCTGCGTGGCGGGCCCCGCCTCGTCGAACGTCCAGGCGAACAGCTCGCCGTAGAAGCGCTTCGCGGCTGCCAGGTCCGGCACCATGGCGTCGGCCCAGCAGGGCACGCCCGGGACCACGGCCCCGCTCGCCGTTTCGGTCGCCGTTTCGGTCGCCGCGTCGGCCGGCTCCTCGGCGGGCCCTGCGGCCCGGGCGCCGTCCGGCCCCTCGCTCGGTGCCGCTTTCGCTTCGGCCATCGGTCCGGCCCCTTCCTCGCGGGTTCGTGGGGTGCGCCGTGGGCGGTTCGCCGCCGGGGAGGCGCCGCGCCGATCCCGCGCCGACGCCGCGCGAGCCGGGGGCTGTGGCACCTCCGCGCGAGCGGATGCGCACCGCTTTCGCACCCGTTTGCCCGGTCCACCGCATTCTGGCACCCCAGCCCGGTTTCGCGCCTTTTCACCGGGCCCGCCCGGGGGACGAGCAGCCAGGAAACAAGACACCTCAAACCACACAAAGGCACCGCGACATCACCTGACGAAAGCAGACGAAGCGGCACCCGGTACCCGTTTGCCTTTGGCCGGATGCGGGCCGAACGTCCGTCGATAAGCTGACGACATGACAGGACAAGTTCGAACTGTTGACGGCCGGGTGGCCGGACGGCGCGGACAGGCGACCCGTCTGAAGCTGCTCGACTGCCTCAGCGACATGCTCAGCTCGTCGCCCTACCGCGATGTGAAGGTCATCGACGTCGCCCGCAAGGCGGGCACCTCGCCCGCGACCTTCTACCAGTACTTCCCCGACGTCGAGGGCGCCGTGCTGGAGCTCGCCGACACCACCGCGAAGGAGGGCGGCGGCGAACTCGACGCACTCGTCGCCGGCCGCTCCTGGACCGGCAAGGCGGGCGCGCGGACCGCCGAGGACCTCGTCGACGGCTTCCTGGCCTTCTGGCGCCGCCACGACGCGATCCTGCGGGTGATCGACCTCGCCGCCGCCGAGGGGGACAAACGTTTCACCAGGCTCCGGACGAAGCTGCTCACCTCCGTCGTCAGCTCGCTCACCGAGTCCATCAAGGAGCAGCAGGCGAAGGGCCGGGTGGACAAGAACGTGAGCGCCGCCGCACTGGCGGGGACGCTGGTGACCACCCTGACCGGGGTGGCGGGCCACCAGAAGGGCTTCTCCTCCTGGGGCGCCAAGCAGGCGGACATCAAGCCCGCCCTCGTGCTCCTCATGCATCTCGGCGTCACCGGCCGCAAGCCCGCCTGACGGCTCCGGCCCGACGGGGCCCGGCCGGACCTGTCACCGGCCGACGCGCCGCGACCGGCCCGCGCGGTGGCGGACGCATCCCCGCTCGCGGGTACGTCCGCCACCGCGCGGCGTCGTCAGTCGAGGCTGTAGACCAGCTTGTTGGGCGAACCCTCGACGTCGCTGAGCACACCGTTCGTCGACGCGTCCAGAAGGGCGTCGGCCACCTCCGCCGGCTCGGCCGAGGTGTGGGTGGACAGGTACAGCGCCGCCGCGCCCGTGACGTGCGGCGCCGCCATGGACGTGCCGCTCCGCGTCGTCCACGCGGTGTCCGAGGTGTGGCCCAAGGAGACGATCGAGGCACCCGGGGCGAAGAGGTCCACGCAGGAACCGTAATTGGACCAGCTCGCGCGGGCGTCGGACGAGGTGCTGGCCGCCACGGTGATGACGGCCGGTTCCCGGGCCGGGGACTGGGTGCAGGCGTCCTTGTCGCTGTTGCCCGCCGAGACGGCCACGGTGATGCCCGCGTCCACCATCTCCCGGATCGCGGCGTCCTTGGCGTCGCTCGCGCTGCCGCCGATGCTGACGTTCGCCACCGCCGGTTTGACGGCGTTCCTGGCCACCCAGTCGTAGCCGGCGAGGACGTTGGCGGTGGTGCCGAGGTTGTCGCAGTTCAGCACCTTGACGGCGACGATCCGCACCCGCTTGGCCACGCCGTAGGTGTTGCTTCCGAGCGTGCCCGCGACGTGGGTGCCGTGGCCGTGGCAGTCGGCCGCCGTCGTGTTGTCGTCCACGAAGTTGTAGCCGTAGCGCGCGCGTCCGCTGAACTCCGAGTGCTGGACGCGCACCCCGGAGTCGACGACGTAGGCGGTGACGTTCGACGCGGTGGAGGCGTAGTCGTAGGTGGAGTTCAGCGGGAGAGCACGCTGATCGACGCGGTCGAGGCCCCAGACCGGGTCGACCTGTGTGCCGTCGCCGCGCTCGACGCGGTTGGGCTCGACGTAGGCGACGGCCGGGTCGGCGGCCAGTTTGCGGGCCTCCTTCTCGGACGCCTTGACCGAGAAGCCCTCCAGTGCGCTGGTGTACGTGCGGTCCAGATCGCCGCCGTGCTTCCGCGCCAGGTCCTTCGCCCGGTTCCGCACCTTCGCGGCCGGTTCCTTCCCACGGTCCTTCATGACGACGATGTACTCGTCCTGCACGACCGGGCCGCCTCCGGCGGCGTTGCGGATCGTGCCCAGCGGATCGGGTTCGACCGCGCCCGCGTTGCCGGGAGCCAACGCGAAGACCGCCAGCACTGCGGCGCTCGCGGCACCCGCCCCCCACACCATCCGTATTCGCACTTCCGTGCCCTTCCCTCCGAACTGAACCACTGTGCACGTGTGTCACAGAACGCACACACGACGTGCGAACTGTAGTGGCAGGAACGCACAGGTGACCCAGGCCGAACCGAACGGAATCCCGGGAAGGCCGGTTCGGGGGCGAACTGACGGCAAGTCCGCCCCCGTCTGCGGACCTGGCGCCACCGCCCGGCGGCACGGGACTAAGCTCATGAACATGCCCATGCCCGCTCAGGACACGACTTTCCCGGTGTACGTCGTCGGTGCCGGACCCGGCGGACTCGCCACCGCGGCGGCACTCACGGCGCGTGGCGTCCGTACCGTCGTCCTGGAGAGGTCCGACCGCGTCGGGGCCTCGTGGCGACGCCGGCACCGCGCCCTGCGCCTGCACACCACCCGCCGACGCTCCGCCCTGCCCGGGCTGGCCGTGCCGCGCTCCGCCGGGCGCTGGGTGCCCGGGGACGCCTACGCGGACTACCTGGAGCGGTACGCCGAGCACCACCGGCTGGAGATCGCCACCGGCGTCGCGGTCGGCCGCGTCGAACGCCCGGAGGGCGGGGAGGGGTGGCTGCTGCGGGCCAACGGCGGTCGCGAACTGCGCGCCTCAGCCGTCGTCGTGGCGACGGGTCACCACCACACGCCCCATCTGCCGTCCTGGCCCGGCGCCGAGGACTTCCCCGGCCCGTTCGCACACGCCTCGCGCTACCGCGACGCGGAACCCTACGCGGACCTGGACGTGCTGGTCGTGGGCGCCGGGAACACCGGCACGGAGATCGCCGCCGACCTGGCCGCCCACGGCGCCGCGCGGGTCCGGCTCGCCGTACGCGGGCGCCCGTACCTCGTCCGCAGGGCGACGCTGGGCTGGCCGGTCCAGGCCCGCCACGTCCTCCTGCGCCGACTGCCGGACGCGGTCACGGACCGGGTGGCGGCGGTGCTGCGCCGGATCACCGGGCCCGACCTCTCGTCCCAGGGGCTCCCGCGACCGGAACGGGGCCTGTACTCCGGCGCCCGGCGCGGGACGCCGCCGGTCGTGGACACCGGCTTCGTCCGGGCCGTGCGCAGGGGCCGGGTGGAGCCCGTCGCGGCGGTGGAGTCGTTCGAGGGCGAGAAGGTGCACCTGGCCGACGGCTCGACGATCGCCCCGCAGGCGGTCGTCGCCGCGACCGGCTACCGGCCCGGGCTGGAGGAACTCGTCGGCCACCTCGACGTGCTGGACGGGCGCGGCGTGCCGAGATCTCCCGCACACCGGGCCGCCGCCCCGGGGCTGTACTTCACCGGATTCACCGACCCCGTCAGCGGCGCCCTGCGCGAACTGGGGCGCGAGGCGGACCGGATCGCGAAGGCGGTGGCCCGCTCCCGGCGCTGACCGCCATGCCGGGATGGCGGTGTGACTCCGCGCAGCGGACACGGCACCGCCACCCGGCTCACCGACGACGACCCGCACTCGCCGAGGAGGACGGAGCGCAGTGCTGCGCGCGGCCCCTCGACGTCCCCTCACGACGAATCGCTCCCGTCCAGGGTGATCAGCCGCCTACCAAAGGTCAACACCTGGTCTGGACTTGACATCGCAGAATGTCCTGGTTGGTGGCGCTATACCCCGGGGACGGAGTGGGCATATGCCATCACCGGGAGCCCGTGCGCCGCCTGACGCGCCGGGGTGCCGCCGTCGCCCTCGGCCAGGCCGACGACCCGGGGGCAGCCGTCGAGTTCGCACCAGATGCGCTTGCCACCGCCCTCCGGCTGCCAGCCCCAGCGGTCCGCGAGCCCTTCCACGAGCTCCAGTCCACGGCCACCGGTGTCCGCGTCCGCCGCGCGTCGGGGCCGGGGCGCCACCGCGCTCGTGTCGGCCACCTCCACGCGGACGGCGCCGGACCCGCCCCGACCGGCGGGCGTCGAAGCGTCGGACGCGGCCGGACCGACCGGAGCGCCGGGCAGCCGTATCCGCAGGACGGCCGGTGCGCCGGTGTGCACGACGGCGTTCGTCACCAGCTCGGAGATCAGCAGGATGAGCGTTTCGCCCAGCGGACCGTCGGCGCTGATCCCGCAGCCCGCGAGCCGCGCCCTGGCCCACCGCCGGGCGCGGCCGACCTCCGTCGGGTCCGCACCGATCTCCAGTTGCGCCTGAAGCACCTGCACCGTTCACACCACCAGTACCGACGAAGTCACAACGCGTGACACCGGCTAGAAGCCTGCTGGACACACCCCGGCGCGGACAAGCCGATGAGGCGTATTCCGGCGCAAAGGAGTACCCGCGCCGCAGACTGTGCGACAGCCGTCACGATGAGTCGAACGGGAGGAGGCCCCGTCGGCGCCGCATCTCACGGAGGGTACCGGAGGTCCGGGCACGTCGAACCCGCCCGTTCGTCACGGACCCGTATCGACCGGCGCCGATGCTCGACGCGGGCTCCCGGCACCGCGCACGCGGCCGTCACGACGGCTGCGGAGCGTGTCCACCCGGCACCCCGCCCCTATGACGGTCCGTCACCATGATGGACTGGTTCCATGCAGGCACTCACCGCGGTCATCGCGGTCCTGGGCACGCTGCTCGGCTCCTCCGTGACCTACGTCTTCCAGCGCCGCATAGCCGAACGCACCCGGCAACTGGACGACCAGGCGCGCGGGCGGCAGGAGCGGCTGGACGCGTTCGCCTCCTACGCCGGCGCCCTGCACAACTACCGCCGCATGACGGTGCACCGCTGGCTCGTGGCGAACGAGCGGCCGGACACCGAGGACGTCAACGCCATCACCCGGGAGATCTACGAAGTGCGCGCGGACGCCGTCGAGGCGGGATTCCGCGTGCAGTTGCTCACCGACGAGCCGGGCGTGCGGGAGCGCGCCACCGCTGCGCTGCGGTCGATCACGGACCTGCACGACATGTGCCAGACCCGGGACGAGTTGGACGTGCACCGGGCCGCCTCCCGGACGGCCATCCAGGACTTCATCACCGCCGCCGCACCCCTCAGCCGCTGAGCGCCCGGCTCAGCGGCTGAGCACCGAGCCGGGACCACACACCTAGGCGCTCAGCGGGCGGGCGGCGACGTCCGTGGCCGCGTCCAGGTCGGGGTAGCAGGCGAACAGCCGCCGCACCCCGAGGGCGGCGAGCACACGGTTCACGTGGGAGCCGTCGACCGCGCCGTTGGCGGGCAGGATCAGCCGCAGGCTCCCGGTGCAGGCGTGCATGAGGCGACGGGACGCGATGAGCACGCCGACGCCGCTGGAGTCACAGAACTGGACGTGCGACAGGTCGAGCACCACGTTCAGCCGGCCGTCGGCGACGGCGTCGTGCACGTGCTGGCGGACCGCAGGAGAGGTCACCAGATCGAGTTCGCCCGAAACCCGAAAGACGGTCCACTCCCCCCGCTCTTCCTCCATCACCTTCAACGACACGTAACCGAAGCCTTTCCCTCGCCCTGCCGGAATCGATCCTTCCACGGCTCGGCTGCCCTCAGCGGCAACCCGCGAAACGAACTGGTCCCTCCCGACCCTAAGCCCAAGGCCCGCTCCCCCTCACGCGCGTTCCCCTCCCCTGTGCGCAACCCGACAGTGACATAGGGGCCCTCAACCGTGCACACCGGACAGAAAATCGGCCGCACCTCCTTGCGGCACCTGCACACAGTGACGCGCCGGGCACCCCGTGGAGTTGCCTGAGCGCTGCACATTGCCGCAAAGGCGCCCGCGTTGTCACCCCCTTCCCCTACATTCGACGTACGCGAAGGGCTGGGGGCCGGGAGATGGCGCAGGACGCACCACCGCGTTGGGACCGCAAGATGCAGCAACGACTCATGCGCGGCGAGGCCGCGGCGCTGGGCGAGCTCTACGACCGGTTCGCCTCCCTCGTCTACGGCCTGGCCCACCGGGTCCTCCAGGACGAGGAGGCGGCCGCCGGGGTGACCCGGGAGGTCTTCGCCCACGTCTGGGAGCACCCCGACACCTACCGCCCGAAGGAGGGCCCGCTGCGGTCGTGGATGGCCGCCCTCGCCCAGCGGCACGCCGTCCAGCAGCTCCGGCTGCGCCACCGGGAGGACGGCAGACCGCCCGACCAGCTGGAGCAGCAGGTGCGCGCCGCCTCGGCCGCCGCCCGCGCCGACTACATCGTCACGGCCATGCCGGTCACCCTGCGCAGCGCGCTGGAGCTGGCCCACCGCGAGCGGCGCTCCTACCGCGAGGCCGCCCGGGACCTCGGCGTCACCGAGGACGAGGCGAGGCGGCGGCTGCGGCTCGGCCTCCAGCTGCTCTCCACGGCCACGCCCGCCGCACCGCGCTCGCCCGGGGCTTCGGACGGCCCGGGCCGTCCGGGCGGTGAACGGTGAGCGGGCCGCGTCTGCCCGGCCCCGACGGCCTCTCCGGGGACGGCCGGGAGGAGCCGCCGCGCATACCGCCGCCCCGCGCGGCCGCCGACGACCACGGGCCGGGCCCGGCGGTACCCGCGCCCCGGGACGGCACGACGCGGGCGACGCCCTCCGCCGCGCCGGAGCCCACCTGCCCGCCCGCGCCGGAGGAGGCCGCGGCGGGGTACGACCACAGCACCCTCAAGTCGCTCCTCGGTGCCTGGGCGCTCTCGGCGTGCCCGCAGCACGAGACGGCCGCGGTGGAGGCCCACCTGACCGACTGCGCGGCCTGCGCCGAGGAGGCGCTGCGCCTGCGGGACGCCGTCGGCCTGCTCCACCACGAGGAGAACCTGGACCTCGACCCCCTCCTGCGCACCCACGTCCTCGCGGGCTGCCTCGACCGCCGTCCGGCCCGGATCCCCGTCCCGGTGTGGGCCGCGCCCTACGACGCGGAGACGGCCCGGCTGGACGCGCTGCTGCGCGACATGGGCGCGGGTGAGTGGGGCGCCGAGGTGCCGCTCCGCTGGTTCGACGGCGAACGACGGCGATCCCGGACGGCGACCGTGGGCCAGGTCATCGGGCACCTGACCGCCGTCGACGGCCTGCTCGCCACGGCCCTCGGCCTGCCCGACCCGGTACCCGGCGCGGAAGCGGACTCCGCCACGGTCCGCACCGAGGCGTACTGGCACACGCTCGCGGCCGGGCCGCAGCGCGCCGCCCACCGGCCCTGGCGGGCGCAGACCCACGCGCTGGTGCAGGCCGCGTCCTTCGCCTCGGGCCGGGCGGACGGCGTGCTCGTCCCCGGCTCGCACCTCCCGCTGCCGGACGCCTTCCTCGACCGCGCCTTCGAGTGCTGGGCGCACGCCGCCGACGTCGCCGAGGCCGTCGCCTACCCGCACGGCAGACCGGCCGCCGGCCACCTGCACCTGCTCGTCGACTTCGCCGCGCGCACGCTGCCGAAGGTGCTCGCCGCCCGGCGCCGGGCCGGGCTCGCCGCGCCCGTCCGGCGGCTCACGGAGGCGGGGACGGCGGGCCGGTCGCTGCACCTGGAGATCGAGGGCGCGGGCGGCGGCCACTGGTACATCCCGCTGGACTCCCCCGGTGCGCTCGGCACCAAGGAGTCCGCCGTGGCGCACGTGGCCCTGGACGGGCTGGAGTTCTGCCAGTTGGCGGCGGGGCGGGTGAGCCCGCGTGACGCGGCGGCCGGTGCCGAGGGCGACTCCGAGGCCGTCCGCGACGTCCTCCTCGCCACGGCCTCGCTCTCCCGCCTGTAGGGGGTGCCGGGCGAGCCGGTCAGGCGAAGACGACCGTGCGGTTCCCGTTGAGCAGGACGCGGTGCTCGCTGTGCCACTTCACGGCCCGGGCGAGGGCCTGGCACTCGACGTCCCGGCCGATGGCGACGAGCTGCTCGGGGGTGACCTCGTGCCCGACGCGCTCGACCTCCTGCTCGATGATCGGCCCCTCGTCGAGGTCGGCCGTCACGTAGTGGGCCGTGGCGCCGATCAGCTTCACGCCCCGGGCGTGCGCCTGGTGGTAGGGCTTGGCGCCCTTGAAGCTCGGCAGGAAGGAGTGGTGGATGTTGATGATGCGGCCGGCCAGCGCCTTGCACAGGTCGTCGGAGAGCACCTGCATGTAGCGCGCCAGCACCACCAGTTCCACGCCCTCCTCCCGCACCAGCCGCAGGAGCCGCGCCTCGGCCTCGGCCTTGGTGTCCTTGGTGACGGGGATGTGGTGGAAGGGGACGTGGTAGGAGCCCGCCAGCTCGGCGAAGTCGGTGTGGTTGGAGACGACGGCGGCGATCTCCACCGGCAGCGCGCCGATGCGCGAGCGGAACAGCAGGTCGTTCAGGCAGTGTCCGAACTTGCTGACGAGCAGCACGATCCGCATCTTCGCGGCGGCCTGGTGCAGCTCCCAGTCCATCTGGAACGAGTCGCCGATGGCGGCGAAGCTGGCGCGCAGCTTCTCCAGCGTGACCGGCGGCTCCGCGCTGAAGTGCACCCGCATGAAGAACAGCCCGGTGTCGTGGTCGCCGAACTGCTGGCTGTCCTCGATGTTGCAGCCGGTCATGAACAGGTAGCTGGAGACGGCGTGCACGATGCCCTGCTTGTCCGGGCAGGACAGCGTCAGGACGTACTGGTCGGCTGCGGCGGCGGGCGGCGACGGGCTCATGGGCACAAGGGTGGCACACCCCGATCGGTCCGGCGGACCGGCCCACGGCCCGCCGGACGCGTCGGGGCCGTGGGCGGCGGCCCGGCCGTCAGGCGGAGCGCAGCATGATCGCCAGGACGTCGAGGGACTTCGGCGGCTCGTCCGGGTCCTCGCCGTCGTTGCCCGCCAGCAGGACGTGTGCGGCGCGGGCGGCCTGGAGCGCGTCCGGCCAGGCCGGGTGCTCCAGGTAGGCGGACACCGGTGCGTCCGCCCCCACCTGGTGCAGGATGCGCAGCACGCGGAGCACGACGGCGTCCACGGCCGCCGCCTCCCCGGCGTCGCGGAACACCGAGCCCACGTACTTCTCCGCGGACCAGTGGTCCAGCCAGGTGTCCTCCACCAGGCGGTAGACGGCGTCGGTGACGTCCCCGTAGCCGGGGCGCCCCTCCAGCCAGTGGGTCTGCTGGAAGACGGGATCGGAGAGCATGTGCAGGGCTGAGCGCACGTTGCTGCGCCAGCGCCACCACGGCATGTCGTTGACCGGCATGCCGCCCATGGTGCTGGACCGACGGGCGCGACGGGAAGAGCTGTCCTGTGCTTGCACGGTCATCGATCGTACGTTCGTCCGTGTCGCGGCCCGAGGGGAGGGGTCCGCGCTCTTCACCCGGAGGTCGCCTACCGTTCGGTGGACATCACTCATGCGTTACATGCCGCCCGGCAGGGTCGCTTGTCATGACCGCCTCGCGCGAGCCCCGTGCCCCCCGCCCCCGACTCCGGACCGCCGTCTCGGCCGCGCTCGCCGTCGCGGCCGTCGGCACCTCACTGACCGGCTGCGGCACCCTCTCCGCCGCCGAGAACGACCCGATCACCGTCATGACCCTGGCGCCGATCGACACCAAGGCCACCAACATGCCCGGCATGACGGCCACCGCCACGGCGTACGCCCGTTGGGTCAATGCCAACGGGGGCATCAACGGACGCGAACTGAAGGTCGTCACCTGCAACGAGGGCAACGACGGCGTGCAGGCCGCCGGCTGCGCCCGCAAGGCCCGCGAGGTCGGGGCCGTCGCCGTCGTCGGCTCCTACACGACCCACGCCCGCACGATCATGCCCGCGCTCGAACTGCACGGCATCCCCTACCTCGGCGGCTACGGCCTGACCGAGGAGGAGTTCTCCAGCCCGCTGTCCTACCCGGTCAACGGCGGCCAGCCCGCTCTGGTGGCCGGCAGCGGCCGGCAGCTCGCGGAGCTCTGCGACGAGGTCGCCCTCGTCCGGCCGGACACGATCGCCGGGGACGAGCTGCCCGGCCTGTTCAACGCGGGCCTCGCCACCCGGGGCGAGGCCGGGCCGGCCGTCGACGTCCCCGCGCCGGAGGACTCGGCCGAGTACACCCGGGAGGCGCGTACGGCGCTGCGGGCGGCGGGCGTCCCCGAGGCGTCCGAGGGTGCGGAGGCGTCCGACGCGGGCCCGGACACCGGAACGGGCCCGGGGAACGGCGGTTTCAGCACCATCGCCGACTCCGACGGCGCCGACGGCGCGTGTGTGGCCGCCGCCCTCGGCGGGCGCACCGGCACCTTCATCGACTCCTTCAGCCGGCTGCGGGAGACGTCCGCCGAGGTGACGTTCGCCTCGGTGCTCGGCAGCGTGGAGCAGTCCCTCGTCAACCGCACGGGCGGCGCGGACAGCATGCTGGAGGGCTCCTACGTCACCAGCTGGTACCCGGCGAGCCAGGAGCCGGTGTGGGACGAGATGCGCGCCGCCACCACCGAGCACGCCTTCGGTGACAACCGCATCGACACCGCCGATCCGGGCGTGCAGACGACGTGGGTCGCCTACACGGTGCTGCGGTCCGTCCTGGAGGACATGGAGGGGCAGGAGATCACCCACCGCACCGTGCACCAGGCGCTCGACGCCACCGGGCCCGTCAGCACCGGCGGCATCACCCCGGACCTGAGCTGGCAGTACGAGGACCTGCTCGGCTCCCCGAGCTACCCGCGCATCGTGAACTCGATGGTCAACTTCCAGCAGGTGCGCGACGGGCAGCTCGTCGCGGCGCGGCAGAACCCGGTGGACATCGGCCGCACGCTCAACCAGATCACGGTCGGCTGACCGACCCCGCCCGCTTCCGGCCGACGGCGCAGTCCGCAGGCACCGGCCCGCCTCGCGCGCCGGTGCCTGCGGACAGGTCAGAGCTGGGTCGGCTGGCGTTCGCTCAGACCGTGCTCACGGGCGATCGGGTTCCACAGCGCCGCCGCCTCCTCCTTCGCGGCCGTCGCCTCCCCGCTGCTGCGGTTGCCCGCGCCCAGCGCTTCCGTCGTCCTGGCCTCACCGCCGGGGCAGCCGCCGGAGCCCGCGACGTCGTCGGCCCACTGGGCGTAGTGGTCGTCGGCCTCGGCCGACGCCTTCCAGGCGGCCGTCAGCTGGTCGGTCAGCGCCTCGTGGTCCGGGAGGCGGTCCAGATCGAGCTCGTCGAGGCGGTCCACGAGGTCGTTGCGCTGCCCGGCGGCGTCCCGCAGGTCCTTCGCCGCCTTGCCGAGCTTCGTGCACTCCTTGATGTTCTCCACCGAACTGATCACGGTGTCACGGCTGTTGTTGCTGTCGGCGAGCAGGGCGTCGAGCGCCTCGGCCTGTTCGGCTGCCGTGTCACCGGCGGGTTCCTCCGGCTCGGTCGAGGGCGCCGCGCTCTGCCCCGGCTCCTCCGTGGGCTCCTCGTCCCCGCCGCTCAGCGCGGCGCCGGCGGCCAGTCCCGCGGCGACGATGACGAGGGCGGCGGCGGCCACGACCAGGAGCGGACTCCGGCGCCGCCCTTCGGTGCCGTACGGCTCCTCCGGTCCCTGCGGGCCGCCGGGACCGGGGCCGGGCACACCGGGGCCCGCCGGGCCGCCGGGCGGCTGGGCGTGGCCGGGGTGCGGCCGTCCCGGCTGCTGCGGGTAGCCGTAGCCGGAGCGGGCCTGCGGGTAGCCGTAACCGGCCCGGCCCGGCGCGGACGGGCGTCCGGGCGCGGCGGGCGCCGCTCCGTCGGCGGGGCGGAACAGGCTGTCGAACTCGGCCGGCGGCTGCCGGTCCTCCGGGGTTCCGGGCCGGATACCGAAGGGCTTCCCGGGCGGCGGCTGCTGGGCGGCGGGCGGCGGTGCGGCCTGCTGGGCGGACGGCTGGGAGCGGTGCTTCCCGGCCCGCTGCTGTCCGGGGACGCGGCGCAGCTGCTGCGTGCTCTCCGGACCACCGTGCGGACCACCGGACGACGCCGCGTCAGCTCCCGGGCCGGGCACGCCCTGCGGCGGCAGGAGCTGCGTCTCGTCGGCCGGGCCGGGAGCGGCCTGATACGGCGGCACGGAACCACCGTAGGACGGCCCACCGGACTGCTGCGGCGGCAGCAACTGCGTCTCGTCCGCCGGGCCGGGAGCGGCCTGATACGGCGGCACGGAACCACCGTAGGACGGCCCACCGGACTGCTGCGGCGGCAGCAACTGCGTCTCGTCCGCCGGACCCGGAACGGCCTGATACGGCGGCACGGGCTGCGTGCCGGGGTGGGGCGGCAGCAGTTGCGTCTCGTCCGCCGCGCCGACACCCGGGGTGGGCGGCGGCGGGCCGGCGGGCGCGGGCGGCGGGTGCGCGGGCGGCGGGCCGGCGGGCGGCGGCGGCACGGCGGCCGACGGTCCCCAGGGCTGCCCCCAGGGCTGCCCGCCCGCCGGCGGGGCCGGCTGCGCGTGCTCCTCGGTCCTCGGCGGCCACGGCTCGCTGTTCGACGGCAGGACGACACCCTCACGCGGCTCGTCGCCGTGCCCGCTGTGCGCTGTCACCGACGCACTCCTCACACCTTGCAGCTGTGCACCCGAGCGCTCATCCCACCGGCGCGGATGGCGCGTTGACCTTCGGCCCCGTGATCGGGGCATCGTCGGCTCACGCTACCGGGTGACTCGCACACACGACCACGTCGTCCCCCGCAAGCCCGCTCCGGCCCCGGCTCAGGCGGGCGGACCGGCGGCCGACCGCTCGGTGAACTCCCGCACGGCGGGCTCGGCGGCGAACGGCTCCAGGCGGCGCCGGAAGGCGTCCAGGTACTCCCGGCCGCGCGCGGAACGCAGCGTGCCGAGCAGGGTGAGGGCCTCGGTCCCGGTGTGGCACGCGAGGTCGATCTCGCGCTGCCCGGCCTGGGCGTCCGCGAGCAGCAGCAGTCCGATGGCGCGGCGCCGGGTACGGCCCTCCGGGTGCAGGGAGAGCGCCTCCTCGGCCCGGCGCCGGGCGGGGTTCGGCCGGCCGAGGTCGCGGTGGCAGTGGGCCAGCTCGTCGGCGAGGTAGGCGGCGTCGAAGTGCGCTATCCAGGGCGGGTCGTCCCCGGCGTCCGTCGCCGCCTCGGCACGCTCGAAGGCGGCGAGGGCCCGTCCGGCGGCCCGGCGGCAGGCGGCCGCGTCGCCCTGCACGGCGTGGCCGCGCGCCTCGGCGGCGTGGAACATGGCCTCGGTGCGCGGGGTCACATGGCCTCGGGCGCCCTCCTGCGCCGCACGGGCGAGCTGGGCGACCTCCCGGGGGCTGCCGAGCGACGCGGCGAGGTGGCTCATCCCCGCTGCCAGGACGTAGCCGCCGTAGGCCCGGTCACCGCCCGCCTGGGCGAGGCGCAGCGCCTGGATGTAGTGCCGCTGGGCCGGCCCGGGCCGGCCGGTGTCCACCGCCATGTACCCGGCCAGCTCGGCGAGCCGGGCGGCGGCGCGGAAGAGGGCACGGCCGACGGCGTCCCGGTAGGAACCGGTCAGCAGCCCGGCGACGACGCCGGCCAGGTAGTGGGAGAGGACCGGGCGTACGTGCCCGCTGCCGAAACGGTGGTCGAGCGCGGAGAGCGCCTCGGTCGTCGCCGTGACGGCCGCGACGTCCGCCATGCCGACGCGGGGTCCGACGGTCCGCTCGACGCCCGCGTCCGGCGGGCCGATCAGCCAGTCCCGGGAGGGTTCGACGAGGGCGGAGGCGGCCACGGGGCGTGCCGTGACCAGCTCCCGGCGGCCGGTGTCGAGCCGCCACAGCTCGCACGCCTCCTCCACGGCGGCGGCGATGTTCTGCTCGTAGCGCAGGCCGAGCCCGGCGGCGGGGTGGCGCGGACCCGCCATGCCGATCTCCTCCACGCTCACCGGGCGGCCCAGTTTGCGGGCCAGGGCCTCGGCGATCACGGCGGGCGCTCGGCCCCGTGGCTGCTGGCCGCGCAGCCAGCGGGCGACGGACGTCTTGTCGTACCGCAGGTCGAGCCCGTGCTCGGCTCCGACGAGGTTGACGCGACGCGCCAGCCCGGCGTTCGAGCAGCCGGCCTCCTCGATGAGCGACCCGAGGCGTTCGTTGGGCTGCCGGGCGGTCAGGTGGCGCGGGGTCGGTGGTGCGGTGGCCATGGCGGTCCCCTCGGTCCGACGACGTGCACCGGGGGTGGCTACCCACACGCACCGCCTCGGCCGGGTCTGCGCCCCCGTCCGTGCTTCCGTGCGCCGCGAGGACCTCCGCGTGCTCCGGCGTGCCCTGGGCTGCCCTGGCCATCCCTGGGCGGTGAGACTGCCGTAACGATGCACCTCCGGTGCGGTGCCGAGCGGCCGTAACCCCTGCCGTGGCGCGGAGTTGTGATGTGCGTGGAAGAGACGATCGCAGTCACCCCGGCGGGCACGCCCGCGCAGCCGTCCCCGCACGTGCCCCGCCAGCCGGCCCCGCCGCACGGCGACACACCGCTCGACCACGCCGTCCGGTACGCCGGGGAGCGGCACTGGGACGTCCTGCCCGGCACCTGGTTGGAGATCGTCGACGGCGTGCCGCGCTGCACCTGCGGCGCGACGGGCTGTCCGGCACCCGGCGCCCACCCCGCCGAGCCCGGCTGGGCCGCGCACGCGACGGGCAGCGGGTCGGCCGCGCGTCGGCTGTGGGAGCGGTCGCCGTTCGCCTCGGTGCTGCTGCCGACGGGCCGCACCTTCGAGGCCGTCGACGTGCCGGAGGTCGCCGGGTGCCTGGCGCTGGCCCGCATGGAGCGCATGGGGGTGCCGCTGGGCCCGGTGACGTGCACGCCGCTGGGGCGGATGCTGTTCTTCGTCCTCCCCGGTGCGGCGGCGAAGGCCCACGACCTGATCCGGCGGCTGGGGTGGTCGCCGGGAGCGCTGGACCTGACGACGCACGCCGCCGGGTCGTGGGTCGCCGCGCCACCCACCCGCGTCGGGGTGCGCGGCTCGGTGCAGTGGGCGCGGCGTCCGACGGCCGCGAACCGGTGGCTGCCGGACGTGGAGGAGCTCCTCCCGCAGCTGGCCTACTGCTGCGGTCAGGAGGCGGCGGCGTCCCGCCGGGGCTGACGGTGCACGCGCCGCCCTCGCCGTCCTCGTTGCCCTCGCCACCTGTGCCGAACCGGCGGCGGCGCGGTCAGGGCAGCGTCGCCGACAGGAAGGGCTCGACGGCCGAGCGCCACGCCTCCGGCTGGTCGTAGTGGAGGAGGTGCCCCGCGTCCGGCACCTCCGCGTACGCGCCGTCCGGCAGGACGCGGACCATCTCCTGCGCCTCGGCACGGCCCAGCTCCCCGTCGATGCCACGGACGACGAGGGCCGGGCAGCGGACCTGGGCCAACTCGTCCCAGTGCGCGTCGTGCACCCAGGCCTCACGGGCCATCAGCATCTGCCGACGGGAGAACACCGGACGCCAGCCGTCGGCCCGTTCGGCCATGACCTCGGCGTAGAACTCGCCCCGGGAACGGCTCGGCCGCTCCAGCGCCGGGTCGTCCTCACCGAACCACTTCCGCACGTCGGCCTGGGTGGCGAACGGCAGCGGCCAGGAGCGGTACCACGCCTCCCACTCGCGCTGGGACTGCTCGCCGAGGGCGGAGGCCCGCATGTCGGCGATGACCAGGGCACGGACGAGGTCGGGACGGCGCGCGGCGAGCTGCCAGGCGGTGAGCGCGCCCATGGAGTGGCCCACGAGCGCGACGGGCCCGAGACCGAGCTGCTCGACGACGGCCTCGGCGTCGGCCACGAAGGCGTCCCGGTCGAACGGGCCGTCCTGCGGCTTGTCGCTGCGCCCGTGCCCGCGCTGGTCGAGCCCGACGGCCCGGTAGCGGGACGACAGCCAACGGGCCGTCGTCGCCCAGTGGGACGCGCGGCCCATCAGACCGTGCAGTAAGAGCACGGCGGGCCGGTGCTGCTCCTCCGACGCGGACGCCGCCGGCCGTTCCCCGCCGGGGGGCGCCTTGGGCGGGTCGTCGAACTCCCAGGCGGCGAGGCCGACTCCACCCGCACCGGTGACATCGATGCGTCGCACCATGTGACCCGACACCCCCATCCGGAAACTGGCTGGAAATCCGCTCTACGACGCTTGCCCTGGCTCCGGGCGGGGAACCGCCCCGCGCCCTCGGGGCACACCCCACGGTATCGAACGACCATTCGAACATGCTCGGAAGGAGCGCAACTTCCCACCTTCGAGTGACGGCTGATCGCGGTTGACGCTCCTCCCGCCGGGGAGAGACGTAGTGGGAGGCGGGCGCCACACGGAACCGGGAGGTATCGGGCGCCCGAGGGAGGTGGCCCGGGATGCTCGGGGATCCGGGCCGCGCCCGGCCGGGGGGGTGCAGGGAAGCGGGGCCCCGGTCGCGTGCGGCGCCGGGGCCTCCGTGACGAGCCGTCCGACCACGTCTCCCCCTTCCGCCCGACCGGTGCGTCAGATGCGTTCAGGTGCCAGGGTGTCACGCCACGCACTCGGCCGGACGCAATCCGGTCAAGTGCCCGAGGAAAATACGCCTGTTGACGCAGCGTCAGCCCCGCCGAGACACCGCCGAGACGTCACCGAGGCATCGCCGCAGGTCGGGCGACCCGCGCCGCCTCGGCGTCCCCCCGGAGCGGGCGCCTGAGCTCAGCGCTTGGCGACGAAGACGTGGGACGCGACCTCCCCCTGGAGCTCGGCGGCCTCGCCGCCGCTGCCAACGTGCACGGCGCCCCCCGAACCCGGCGTCACCGTCACCACGGAACCGGGCTGCACGCCCGCTCGCCGCAGCGTGTACATGAGCTGGGAGTCCGTCTGGATCGGCTCGCCGATGCGCCGGACGACGACGGTCTTGCCGTCCGGACCCGGGGCCAGGTCGGCGAGGCTCACCATCGCGTCGGCCAGGAACGGCTCACCGTCCCCCGACTCCCCCAGCTCCTCCAGGCCCGGAATCGGGTTCCCGTACGGGGACTCGGTGGGGTGCCGCAGCAGCTCCAGCACCCGGCGCTCCACGGCCTCGCTCATCACGTGCTCCCAGCGGCACGCCTCGGCGTGGACCTGCTCCCACTCCAGCCCGATGACGTCGACGAGCAGGCACTCGGCGAGCCGGTGCTTGCGCATGACGCGGGTGGCGAGCATGCGGCCCTCGCCGGTCAGCTCCAGGTGGCGGTCCCCGGCGATGGTCAGCAGACCGTCCCGCTCCATCCGGGCCACCGTCTGGCTGACGGTCGGACCGCTCTGGTCCAGGCGCTCGGCGATGCGGGCACGCATGGGCACGACGCCTTCTTCCTCCAGCTCCAAAATGGTGCGGAGGTACATCTCGGTGGTGTCGATGAGTCCTGACATCTGGTCTACGTGCCCCTCGTCAGCTGGTGCGGTGGCCCTGGCCTCAATTCTGACGCATGCGGCCGACAACCGTTGCCACCGTGGGCACACGACGGGCGGGCGGTGGGGGCGCGCCGACGCCACGCGGGGGGCGCGCACCGGCGGTGCGGGCCCTCTGGTCCAGACCTCTTCGGTCCTCTAGCGTGAGCGCCATGAGCGCGAGTGAGCTTGCCGACCGGTTCTTCGACGGTGCGATCGGCCTGCTGGAGCAGGTCAGGAAAGGGGAGGCGGAGTCCGTCACCGCGGCGGGCACGCTGCTGGCCGACACCGTGGCCGACGGCGGCCGGCTGTTCACCTTCGGCGCCGGGCACTCCTCGCTCGTCGCCCAGGACGTCGTCTACCGGGCCGGCGGGCTGGCCGTCGTGAACCTGCTGACGGTCCCCGGTGTCGTCGGCGTCGACGTCCGCCCCGCGACGCTGGGCAGCGCCCTGGAGTGCGTCGACGGCCTGGCCACGGCCACCCTGGACGCCTCCCCCGCCCGCGCCGGGGACGCCCTCGTCGTCGTCTCGCTCTCCGGCCGCAACCCGCTGCCCGTGGAGATGGCGCAGCACGCCCGGGAGCTGGGGCTGCGGGTGATCGGTCTGACGTCGGCCGCCTACGCGCGGGAGACGGCCTCCCGGCACGCCTCGGGCACCTTCCTCAAGGACCACTGCGACGTCGTGCTCGACTGCCGCGTCCCCGTCGGCGACGCCACCCTCACACATCCCGGCATCCCCGCGCCCTTCGCCCCCGCCTCCACCGTCGTCGCCTGCGCCCTGCTCCAGGCCGCCGTCGCCACGGCGGCGGGCGTCCTGGCCGAGCGGGGCCTCACCCCGCCGCTGCTGCGCTCCGGCAACGTCGACGGCGGGCACGCCTGGAACGAGCGCGTGATGACGGAGTACGCGGACCGGATCTTCTACCGCGACTGAGCCGCCGGGCCGCCGCGCGGGCGGCGCTCCCCGCGCACCGCCTGCGACAGGTCCACGGCGGCCGCGATCCGCACCGCGATGTCCTGCGCGTACACGGTGTCGGCCCGGTCGAAGTTGCGCCGGGCCGGACCGCGCAGGAAGGTGACGACGCCCAGCGTCCGGCCCCTGCTGCGCAGCGCCGCGCACAGCCCGTACGCCGTCCCCTCCGGCCACGAACGGGCCGCCGCCCACTCCGGTGAGGTGCTTCCGCCCGCCCCCGCGCGCACCGGGCCGCCGTGCTCGAACGCCTGGAGGGCCGGGTGGTTGGCCATGTAGGGGACCGGCAGACCGCTCTCCGGCGTCGGGTGCCAGGCCGAACCGCCGGGCGCGTGCGCCGTCCGCACCAGCCGCGCGCCGGCGGCCAGGTCCAGCAGGGCGTGGTCGGCGTACCCGGCGAGGGCGAAGTCCAGGTGGGCCGCCGCCGCCTCCATCGGGTCCTCGCACTCGGCCGCCGCCCGCGCCGCCCGGTGCAGCTGGCTGTCGCGGAAGCGCAGCCGGGCGGCCTGCTGCTCGGCCAGCTTGGTCTCGGTGATGTCGTGGAACAGCCAGGCCACCCCCAGCGGCACCGGCTCCTCCGCCAGCGGCGAGGACAGCCGCAGGAACCCGCTGCGCCAGCACCGCCGCAGCGGCGGGTCCACCGGGCCGTCGCCGTGCGGCCGCAGCGTGACCCACAGGTCCGCCGGGGCGGGCGGGGTGCCCTCGGCCAGCACGTGCTGGAGCGCGCTCTCCAGCTCCTCCAGGCCGTTGCTGATGGCGTCGCCCAGCGGCCGGCCCAGCAGCGTCGAGCGCCGCACCCCGAAGGCCCGGGCCGCGTGCTGGTTGACGACGGCCGGGCGCAGGTCGGCGTCGACGAGCACCACGCCCCACGAGGCGTCGTCGAACAGCGCCTCGCTCAGCGCCACCGACCGCTCCAGGTCGATCTGCGTGTGCACCTCGCTGAACGCGCAGTAGACGCCCGCCGGCTCCCCGGCCGCGTCCCGCACGACGGAGGACTGGGTGCGCACCAACACCCGGCCGCCGTCCTTGGTGACCAGCGCGAACTCGTACACCTGGCGGCCCGCCGTGCGCATCGGCGCCAGCAGCCGCTCCTCGACGTCGGCGGCGTCGGCCGGACGGACCGCCCAGCCGCTCAGGCCGCGCCGCCCCACCGCCTCCTGCGGGCTCCAGCCGAGCATCCGCTCGGCCTCGCGGTTCCAGTGGGTGACGACGCCGTCGCCGTCCAGGGCGAACAGCGCGGCGTCCATGCCGTCGAGCAGTGCGGCGAGCAGACAGGAGCCGTCCGGGCCCTCGGGGGCGGCGGAGGTGCCCTCGCCGCCGTCGGCCGTCGGTTCGGAGTGGGTATCGGGTTGAGCGGACATCTGCACCCCCGGCGGCCCGGCTCGTGACCGTGCCGCTCTGCTGCTCGAAGCGGTGGACTCCTGGGCCCGCGTGTACGGGCGATTACGTGCACGGGGCACGCACCCTCATTCAACGCGAACGTGACGCAACGCACACCCCGTTCGGGGAAATTGTTGCGCCTCCGAAATTTCGTTGCCCGCTCCCGGGGAGCGGAGTTAGCGTGCGGGCACACGAGAAAGGAGGTGATCCGGAGAATGTATGACCACCGGACGCGTGAGGTGACTGCGGCCTAAGGGCCTGCCGTCTCGCTCAGCGCAGCCGGCTCAGCCCGGCTCATATCCACGCAGTCACCCGGCCTGCGGGTCGCCGGTACGTCCGACCGGCCCCCTGCCGCCACGGCGGTCAGGGGAAGCGACCCGCAGGCCGTCTGCGTTCCCGTGGCTCCCTGCGCCCCTGCGGCGCTCACGGGCACAGCCGCTCGACCGTCCAGCCCCCGCCCTCGCGGCGGTAGCGCAGCCGGTCGTGCAACCGGTTCTCCCGGCCCTGCCAGAACTCCACCGTCTCCGGGACGACGCGGAAGCCGCCCCACTGCGGCGGCGCGGGCACGTCCTCCCCCTCCGGGTAGCGGGCGGCCAGCTCCGCGTAGAGCGCGTCCAGCTCCTCCCGCGACGCCACCGTGGACGACTGCTCGCTCGCCCACGCCCCGAGCTGCGAGCCGTGCGGACGGGTGCGGAAGTACGCCGCCGTCTCGGCCCGGCCGATCCTGGCCGCCCGGCCCGCGACGATCACCTGCCGGGCGATGCCGTGCCAGGGGAAGAGCAGCGACACCTGCGGGTTCGCTTCGATGTCTCGGCCCTTGCGGGAGCCGTAGTTGGTGTAGAAGACGAACCCGGCCGCGTCGTACGCCTTCAGCAGCACCGTGCGGGAGCTCGGGCGGCCCTCGGCGTCCACGGTGGCCAGGACCATCGCGTTCGGCTCGTGCAGCCCGGCCGCCTCCGCGTCGTGGAACCAGTGGCTGAACTGCTCGGCCGGTTCGGCGGCCAGATCACGTTCCAGGAGGCCGGCGCTGCGGTAGTGGGCCCGCATCGCCGCCGGGTCCAGCGCGCGGCGGGCCCGCGCCGCGGCGGACTCGGCGACGTCCGCCGCAGCCTGCGCCACGAAGGCGGCCTCGATCGACGGGTCTGCGTGGTGAGGGTGATCCTGGGCGTGAGACACGCCTCTCATCTTGCAGCAACGTTCCGGCCCGGGGACACGGGACCAGGGGCCGGACGGAGGATGCGGACGGTCACGACACCGGACGCCCGCGGGCTCGCCCGCTCGCAGGGCCCGCACCGCTGATCCGTCTGTGATGGCCCAGTCTTCCCCTTCTCCACACGCTCTACACCCGGGAGAACCCGATCACCGCGTGTGCCCCTTCTCACTCACCTCCCCGAGGTGACGAACCGGCGAAAATCACCGACCGTGAAGGGACCGGGGGCGCCGGGCGCGGCTATCGTGTTCGACCGCGCCCGAGGCGGGGAGATCACCCGCGCGCGCACCATCCGGATCTCGGCAATGGACCGCAAGCCCTCGGCACAGTCGGCAGCGGAGCCGTTCCGACCCACGCAGAGGAGCCGCCTGATGTCCGATTTCGTCCCCGGACTCGAAGGAGTCGTCGCGTTCGAAACGGAGATCGCCGAACCCGACAAGGAGGGCGGCGCCCTCCGCTACCGGGGGGTCGACATCGAGGACCTGGTCGGCCACGTCTCCTTCGGGAACGTCTGGGGGCTCCTGGTCGACGGCGGCTTCAACCCCGGACTGCCCCCGGCCGAGCCCTTCCCCATCCCCGTCCACTCCGGTGACATCCGGGTGGACGTGCAGTCCGCCCTCGCGATGCTCGCCCCCGTGTGGGGCCTCAAACCGCTGCTGGACATCGACGCCGAGCAGGCCCGCGACGACCTGGCCCGCGCCGCCGTCATGGCCCTGTCCTACGTCGCCCAGTCCGCCCGTGGCCAGGGCCTGCCCATGGTCCCGCAGCGCGAGATCGACAAGGCCGACACGGTCGTCGAGCGGTTCATGCGCCGCTGGCGCGGCGAGCCCGACCCCAAGCACGTCGCCGCCGTCGACGCCTACTGGACGTCGGCCGCCGAGCACGGCATGAACGCCTCCACCTTCACCGCCCGCGTCATCGCCTCCACCGGCGCGGACGTCGCCGCCGCCCTCTCCGGGGCCGTCGGCGCCATGTCCGGCCCCCTCCACGGCGGCGCGCCCTCGCGCGTCCTGGGCATGATCGAGGAGATCGAGCGCACCGGCGACGCCACCGCCTACGTCAAGCAGCAGCTCGACAAGGGCGAGCGGCTCATGGGCTTCGGGCACCGCGTCTACCGTGCCGAGGACCCGCGCGCCCGCGTCCTGCGCCGCACGGCCAAGGAGCTCGGCGCCCCGCGCTTCGAGGTCGCCGAGGCCCTGGAGCAGGCCGCCCTGAGCGAACTGAAGGCCCGCCGCCCCGACCGCGTCCTCGCCACCAACGTGGAGTTCTGGGCCGCCATCGTCCTCGACTTCGCCGAGGTACCGGCGCACATGTTCACCTCCATGTTCACCTGCGCCCGCACGGCCGGCTGGTCCGCGCACATCCTGGAGCAGAAGCGCACCGGACGCCTCGTGCGCCCCTCCGCCCGCTACACCGGCCCGGGCCGCCGCGGCCCGGAGGAGATCGACGGCTTCTCCACCGTCGCCCGCTGACCCCTCCCGCGCCCGTCCCCCGGCCGTGACCCGTCCCCCGGCCGGGGGACGCCGCCGCCCGCGCCGTCCGCCAAGCCGGTGGCCGCACCGCGTGGCGCTCACCGGCCCGTGCCACCGCCTGGTTACCTCACCGGGGCGATGTGACGCGCGGGCTCCGGCGGCTTCCCCTTCCCGCCCGTGCGGTCGGCGGAGACGAGGGAGACGGACATGTCCACCACGCTGCTCACCGGCGGCACCGTATGGGACGGGCTCGCGGACCGGCCGATCGGCGCCCGGGACGTCCTGGTCGAGGACGGCCGGATCAGCCGGATCGCCGAGCACGTCGCCGCACCGGAGGGCGCGGAGGTCGTGCCCCTGTCGGGTCTGACGGTCACCCCCGGGTTCATGGACTGCCACACCCACGTCTCGATCACCCCGGATCTCCTGTCGGTCCTCGCGCTCTCCTCGGCGGCCGGGGTGCTGCGGACGCTCCCGGTCCTGCACACGCTGCTCATGAACGGGTTCACCACCGTGCGTGACCTCATGGGCGCCGACCCCGGCTTCGGCCTCGTCGCCCTGCGCGACGCCGTCGCCGCCGGGATCGTGCCCGGCCCGCGCCTGCTCGTGGCACCGCACATGATCTCCGCCCGAGGCGGGCACGGCGACTACGCGGCCGTGCTCAACCCCGACCTCCAGGGCCGGCCGCGCCTGCTGGAGCTGGCCGCCGCCGACGGCCCCGACGAGATCCGCACCCGCGTGCGCGAGGAGATCCGGGGCGGGGCCGACTGGATCAAGTTCGCCGCCACCGGCGGCTTCTCCAGCCCGTCGGACGACCCCGCGCAGACCACCTACACCCAGGAGGAGATGAACACCCTCGTCGAGACCGCCCGCGACCTCGGCCGCCCGGCGACCCCGCACGGCTACGGTGACGAAGGCGTGCAGCGTGCCGTACGCGCCGGGGTGCGCAGCGTCGACCACGGGAACCTGGCCTCGCGCGACACGCTGTGGATGATGGCCGACGAGGGCGTCTACCTGGTCCCGACCCAGTTCACCGTCCTCCACAGCGCACGGAACGTCGACGACGACGCCTACTGGGTGGGCAAACCCGCGAGCAAGCGCCGCAAGTTCGCGCGGTACCGGAAGGCGCTCTTCGCCTCCGCCGAACACCTCGCCGCGAGCGAGGTGAGGATCGCCTTCGGAACCGACGCCGGGATGTTCCCGCACGCGGAGAACTGGAAGGAGTTCCCGATGATGGTGTCGAACGGGATCGACCCCGCCCGCGCGCTACGGGCGGCGACCAGCGTCGCGGCGGAACTCCTCGGCCTGGACGACCTCGGGGTCCTCGCGCCGGGCAGGATCGCCGACATCATCGCCATGCCCGGCGACCCCTTCACCGACCCCGAGGTCACCGGGAAGGTCGCCTTCGTCATGAAGGAAGGCGTCATCCACAAGCGGCCCCGGCCCCCGGCCTGACCCTTCCGCCCGCCCCGGACGTCTCAGGACGTCTCAGAACGTGGTGGAGGATGGCCACCATGCCGACCGAGCCAGCCGACATCCCCCTGAGCGAAGACGAACTGCGCGGCGTCACCGGCTACGCGGCGGAGTGCGCGCGGAGAGTGCTGCCGGTCTTCGAAGCACACGTCCCCGGCGACGCCCGCCCACGCGAAGCCGTCGACGCCGCGTTCGTCTTCGCCGAGGGCGGGCGGCGCACAGCGGCGCTGCGCCAGCGCGCCTGGGCCGCCTACAAGGCCGCCCAGGAAGCCGCGCCGGCCGCCGCCGTCGACGCGGCACGCGCGGCGAGCCATGCCGCCGCCGCGGCCTACCTCCACCCCAAGGCCAGCGCCCACCAGGTCAAACACGTCCTCGGCGCTGCGGCCCACGCCGCCCGCGTCGAGGAGCTGACGTCCGGGGAGCACGAGGACGTCCCCACGGGAACGCTCGACTGGGCGCGCGACCACGCGCCGCCCGCCGTCATCGCGGTCCTCGGCCGCCTCCCGCACGCCCCCTCCGGAGGCGGCCGCGTCGGCGAACTCCTGCGCACCCTCGACTCCGCCCTCCGCACCCACCCGACACCGACCGGCCCCTAGGACGCTCGGGCGCCCCGAAACCCTGAGGTCTGCACGTCAGCGGCCGACCGGACACCAGAGCAGCGGGGACCCGTACACGACGCCGGCCGCCCATCACCCGCCGTCAGGCGCGGGGCTGCTCAGCCGGTGCCCTCAAGCCCCATGAGGACCGCGTACGCGGACTCGGCCCGGCGGCCGGGTGCGGCGTCGGGGCGTGCGTGATCCAGGAAGCTGTGGGTCTCACCGTGGTGGAGGATGCGGCCCTGGTCCATGAGCGAGACGGTGTCCGCCTCATCGGCCAGATCGGCGATGTCATGGGTGGACATCAGAACCGGGATCCTGCCCGCGACCTCCCGCACCACGTCTCGGAACACGGTGCGCTGATGCGGGTCCAGACCGGCCGTGGGCTCGTCGAGAAGGATCACCCGCGCGTCGTGGGCCAGGGCACAGGCGATGCCGACCCGGCGGAGCTGGCCTCCGGAGAGCTTGGCCGTCCTCCGAGCGCTCTGCTCGGCGAGACCGACCTGGTCGAGGGCGGTCTCGGCGCGCTCCCACGCGCGGGCCCGGCTCTCGCCCTTCAACCACGCCACGTAGGCGACGTATTCACGAGCGGTCAACTGCCGTGAGGTCGGGACCCGCTGAGGCAACCAGGCCACATGGCGCCGGTACTCCCGGTCGACCGACGTGAGGGCGGAATCCTTAAGCCGGACACGGCCGGCCAGGGGCTCCACCGTTCCGGCCAACAGGGACATCATGGTGGACTTTCCCGCCCCGTTGGGGCCGAGCAGAATCGTCAGGCCGCTGCCGGGGACTTCGTAGGTGAAGCCGGACAGGACGGGACGGTCCCAACGGTGGTACCGGAAGGTGACACGGTCGAGCAGCAAAGTCATCGGTCGGTCCTAGAGGCGAAGCAGCGGAGGGAGAGGATCCCGGCCAGGAAGACCGCGGCGGCCGTCACGGCGGCGTGGGTGACGTGAGCCGCCTCGGTGACGATGAC